>CAZKCQ010000218.1:0-5322 GCA_964551205.1 uncultured Spirochaetaceae bacterium | reverse complement strand
CCGAGCCGGGTCTGCACTTCAAGCTTCCCTTCGGAATCGAGAAGAACTACAACGTGCCGACTCAGGTGGTCCTGAAACAAGAGTTCGGCTTTCGCACCGAACGGCCCGGGATCACCACGATCCGGGCGGCTCAGGACTTCCCCCACGAGTCGATCATGCTCACCGGGGACCTGAACATCGTGGATGTGGAGTGGATCATCCAGTATCGCATCGTGGATGCCTACAACTGGCTGTTCAAGGTGCAGGAGAAGGAAAAGACGATCCGGGACATCAGTCAATCGGTGATCAACCAGCTTGTCGGGGACCGGACGGTCTTCGATGTCATTGGTGCCGAGCGGGCCAACATCGAAGCCCAGGGCCAGGACCATATGAACGAGCTGTTCAGCAAATACGAGCTGGGCATCCGGGTCACCACGGTGAAGCTGCAGAATATCGTACCCCCTGCAGGTTCGGTACAGGCGGCCTTCGAGGATGTCAATAAGGCCATTCAAGATAGAAACCGACTGATCAACGAAGGTCAGGAAGCCTACAACCAGGCCATCCCCAAAGCCAAGGGTCAGGCCGAACAGCTGATCCAAGAGGCCCAAGGATACGCGATAGAACGGGTCAACAAGGCTCAAGGCGATGTAGCCCGATTCGCCCGGGTGCTGGACGAATACACCCGCAATCCCGGCGTCACCCGAACCCGTCTGTACTACGAGATGTTCGAAGAGGTATTCAAGGATGCGGAGAACGTCGACCTGATCGACAAGAACCTGCAGAACTTCATCCCCTTCAAGGCTATCGATTCGACTCCTGCAGGAGGTGCCCAATGAAAAAGACTATTACGGTACTGGTGGTAGTAGCTGTCATCTTCATCCTCTTTCTGATCACCGGGCCCTTCTACGTCATAGAAGAGGGGGAGCAGGCGGTGGTCATCCGCTTCGGCCGCATCATTTCGATCGAACAGGAAGCGGGTTTGAAGATCAAGGTCCCCTTCGTGGACAACGTAAACAAATTCCCCAAGAAGATCCTGGCCTGGGACGGGGAATCCCAGCGGATCCCGACAAAGGAGAACCAGTTCATCTGGGTGGACACCACCGCCCGCTGGAAGATCACCGATCCCAAGCTTTTCTACGAATCCGTCGGCACCATTAATGGTGCTCAGTCCCGTCTGGACGACGTGATCGATTCGGCGGTGCGCAAGATCATCTCACGAAACTCCCTGGTGGAGGCAGTGCGGAATTCGAACGTGATCAACGAGATCGATCGTCCCAGCGTCTACCAGGCGGGAACTGAGATCGAGGGGCAGGCGGCGCAAACCCTCGGCATCGATACGACCATCGTTTACGAAGAAATCCAAAAAGGCCGTGCCGCTCTCTCAGCGGAGGTGTTCGATGAGTCCAGCATCATTACTCCCCAGTACGGGATCGAGCTGATCGACATCATCGTCCGCCAGATCAAGTACTCCGACGAGCTCACCGAGAGCGTTTACCGGCGTATGATCGCAGAAAGGAATCAGATCGCCCAGGCCTTCCGCTCCGACGGCGAGGGAAAGAAGGCGGCGATCATGGGTGAGATGCAGCGGGAGCTGCTCTCGATTCAGTCCGGCGCCTACCGGACAGCCCAGACGATCAAGGGTGGGGCCGACGCCAGGGCGGCGGCGATCTACGCCAACACCTACAACCGGAACCCGGACTTCTACGAGTTCTGGAAGGCCATAGACTCTTACCGAACCATGCTGCCCAAGTTCCGCAAGACCCTGACCACCGAACCGGAGTACTTCAAGTACCTCTACGATCAGTCGGGTCGTTGATATCGATAGCATGGCTGATCGCTGGGCCGGACCCTCCGGCCGCTAGATTGACCTTGAGTAACCATCCAGACCCGCGGTCCCTCGGCCGCGGGTTTTATTTTGTTCACAGCGCTTGAGGCGAGGTGATTGAAAGAGCTATCAAACCTCGTTCATAAAACCACTTGACAAAGGGTACCCTCGGTGGCAGACATTGCTCAGAAGGAGCAACCATGGAACTGAAGACAAAATCATACGGAACTACCCCCGAAGGGACAGAGGTCGACATCTATACTCTGAAAAACTCCTCGGGCATAACGGCCAGGGTGATCACCTACGGCTGCATCATCACCTCCGTCCAGACGCCCGATAGGAGCGGAAAAATCGGGGAGATCACCCTCGGCTTCGACTCCCTGGAGGGCTATCTGGCCCGACACCCCTACTTCGGCGCCCTGGTGGGTCGATTCGCCAACCGCATCGCCGCCGGAAGATTCGAGTTGGAGGGCAAACGATACACTTTGGCTTGCAATGAAAAGGGGAGGAATCATCTTCACGGCGGCAATGTGGGCTTCGACAAGCGGGTCTGGACGGCGGAGCAGCTCCGCGATGCCGGCAAGGTCGGGGTGCGCTTCTCCTATACGAGCCCGGATGGCGAGGAGGGGTATCCCGGGGACCTCGAGGTCACCGTAACCTATTCGCTCAATGAGGAGAACGAGCTGACCCTGAACTACAGGGCGGAGACGACCAGGGCCACACCGATCAATTTGACCAACCACACCTACTGGAACCTGGGCGGTCCGGGGTCCGGTACGATCTACGACCACCTTCTCTCCCTCAACTGCTCCCGCTACGTTCCTGTAAACGAGCGGCTGATCCCCACCGGGCAGGTACTCCTGGTGGAGGGCACGCCCCTGGACTTCCGGAAGCAGAAGGCAATCGGTCGGGACATCGATCAGATTGCGGTCGGCTACGATCACTGTTTCGTTGCGGACAGGGAGGGCGAGGGACTGGCGACCATCGCCCGAGTGGTTGATCCGGCCAGCGGTAGGGGCCTGGAGATCTCCACCACCAAACCGGCGGTCCAGTTGTACACGGGCAATTTTCTCGATGGTATTCGCGGTGCCGGAGGTACGGTCTTCAACAAGCACACCGCTCTCTGTCTGGAAACCGAGTACTACCCGGATGCGGTGAATCATCCCGAGTTTCCCTCGGCGGTTCTTAGCCCCGGCGAGATCTACAGTCACACCACAGTCCACCGCTTCTTCAGAGAGTGATCTTCCTCTGTTTCACAGCCATTCTCGTCCTGGCAGTGAGCGGCCAGGTGTTTCCCTCCTTTCTGACCCGCCTGGGTGGTGATTCCGTGCAGCAGGGAATGCTGCTATCAGCACTGTTTTTTTTCTTCCCGGCTGCTTCCGTAACATCGGGTATCGTGGCCGACCGTATCGGCAAGGTGAGGGTCGTAGCCTTCGGCGCATTATTGGTCGCTCTGCCCCTTGGCCTAATCGTCGTATTTCAAGACGTTTGGGTCCGCGCCGCGACCCTGCTTCTTTTCGGCATCGGTGGCGGGATCATGGAGAGCCAAAGCTCTGCCCTGCTCACCGACATCAGTCCGGCCCGGGAACGGTCCATCATAAACCTGTCGCAGGTCCAGTTCAGCGTCGGTGCTGCAGCGGGGCCGTTCCTGCTGGTGCTGATCTATTCAGCCACCGACCGGCTGCCTATCTCCGCCGTGTTTCTTTTTCTGGCGGCGATCAACGTGCTGCTGGCCGGAAGCTTCTTTGTGGTCAGAAAGCCGGCCCTGGCCCCCCTCCACCACGAAGCCCTGGGCCTGAGAAAGCTCCTAAAGAATCGGATTCTCCTGGCCATGGCCCTGTGCATCTTCCTGTACGTGGCCGCGGAGATGGGCACGGCGGCCTGGCTGGCCAAATACGGGGAGATCCACCTGGGTCTGTCCCGGGAGCTGGCCCCCGTATGCATAACGATCTTCTGGGGCAGCCTGGGGCTGAGCCGGGCCCTGGTAGGCGTGCTCACCCATCGCATCCCGGATCGAACCGTCCTGATCCTGGCGGCTGTACTGAGCATCGTTGCCCAGCTGTTCGCCTTTTCCGTAAGAAGCACAGCGGCCTCTCTGGTGGGGATCGGAATCCTCGGTTTCGGCATGGGCTGCGTCTGGCCGACCCTGGTCGCTCTGGCGGGCAGTCGATTCAGGGGTGACAGCGGAAGCGCCGTAGGGATCATGGTGGCCGCAGGTGCGCTGTCCATTCCTCTGGTACAGATGACTGTCGGATTCACCTCCCGGCCCGATATTCTGGGCTTGAAAAACACGCTGCTGGGGCTGGCCGTCCTCAGCGCTGTGAATCTGCTGCTCATCCTGCGGATCTTTCGCCGTTCGCCCTCCAAGAACGGACAAAGCTGACGGTTCGGCTCAGATTTATTATCTTAGCCCTATGAAACGCAACAAACTCCGAATTGTTTTGATAATAGTCGGTATTTGCATAGCCCGGATCGGGTGGACTCAGGGCTCCCTGCCCACGGAGAGGATCCGGCTGCCCGAAGGGTTCAGGATCGAGGTCTACGCCACCGGGTTGAACACCGCCCGGGAATTGAGCTTCGCACCCGACGGTATCCTTTTCGTCGGCTCGAAGAGCGGAGAGGTCTACGCGGTTCGGCCGAACGGTGAAACCCTGACCGTAACCCGGGGGCTGAGCATGCCCGTAGGTCTGGATTTCTTCGAGGGGGATCTGTACATCTCCTCCATCTCGGAAATCGTGAAGATCGAAAACGTCCTGGCCAATCTGGACACAAATCCGAAACCCCGGGTTCTGATCGACACCCTTCCCCGGGACCGGCATCACGGCTGGAAGTTCATCAAGGTCGGTCCGGACAGGAAGCTCTACGTACCGGTGGGGGCACCCTGCAATGTCTGCCAGCAGGAGGACGAGCGCTACGCCAGCATCCTGCGCATGAATCTGGACGGCAGCGATGTCGAGCTGGTAGCCAGCGGGGTGCGCAACACAGTCGGCTTCGACTGGCATCCGCAGACCGGGGAGCTGTGGTTCACCGACAACGGACGCGATCTGATGGGCGACGACATCCCCCCGGATGAGCTCAACCGGGCTCCCCGGGCTGGCCTTCACTTCGGCTTCCCCTACCTGCACGGCAGCAGCGTGAGGGATCCCCGCTTCTGGGCTGAGCGCCCGACCGGAGTGGAGTTTCAGCTGCCCGAGTACGAGTTTCCCGCCCACGTGGCAGTCCTGGGCATGCGCTTCTACACGGCGGATCAGTTCCCAGAAGAGTACCGGGGCGGCATCTTCGTGGCCCAACACGGCTCTTGGAACCGCTCGCAGAAGATCGGCTACCGGGTGAGCTTTCTGTGCTTGCAGGGAAACCGGGTTGTCGAGGAACGCATCTTCGCCGAGGGCTGGCTTGAAGGACAGCGCTCCTGGGGCCGTCCCGCCGATGTGGAGATCGGTCCGGACGGAGCCCTGTACGTGGCCGACGATTCCGCCGGTGCGGTGTACCGCATCAGCTATGGGCGCTGATGCCCATAG
>CAZKCQ010000217.1:2380-5364 GCA_964551205.1 uncultured Spirochaetaceae bacterium | reverse complement strand
TTTGGAAAAGTGGATGGCGAAGGCGCGGTCGTAGGACTTGCGCTTCTGCGGATTGCTGAGCGTTTCGTAGGCGGCCAGCAGGTTGCGCATATTCTCGTCGGAATACTGACGATTGGCTATTTTTAAGTCGGGATGGAGTTCTTTTGCCCGTTTGCGAAAGGTGCGTTTAATTTCGTCAGTTGAACAGGCTGGATCTAGACCTAATACCTCGTAGTAGTTAACCAATTCTGAAACGCTCAACCCTTATGAAAATGGCTTACATATTTCAAAAAAGTATACGTGATGATGATAGTATTGTCAAGAACAAATCCTCTACACATCCGTAGGTGTGTACATGCGACACAGTTCCATGATAGCTTGGGGCATGTTCGGCTTCCTGATCAAGAAGACCTTCTTCGACATGTGGGACAATCTGATCCGCATCGTCATCCTCAACCTGGGATTTATCCTCGCCTTCGCCATTATCATATACTTCCCCCTTTTATTTCGGGATGTTCCGTTGCTCTTTTTCACGGCTCTGGGCATCGGCATGGGCATCCTCTTCGTGTATTCCGGGGTGGCGAGCAACATGACCTCGACGATCGCCGATTATACGAAACCGGAGTTCAGAGATTTCCTTACCGCCCTCAAAGCGACCTACCCCACCAGCCTGCTCTTTGCTCTGCTGAATCTGGTCTTGGTTTTTATATTTCAAAAAGCGTTTGAATTCTACGGAGGGATCCAATCCTTCATCGGCCCCCTGGCTTCCTCCTTTCTCTTCTGGGTGCTGATCTTTTGGATTCTGGCCTTTCAATATTTCTTCTCCATCCAGGCGAGGCTGGACAGAAAGTTCGGCAAAGTCATCAAGAAGATGTTTCTCCTGCTCCTGGACAATCCCCTGTTCACCGTTGGACTCCTGATCGGTACCCTGATCACCTTCGCGATCTCCGTGTTTACCGCCTTCCTCCTGCCGGGGATCGCCTCGATCTTTCTCTGGTGGAACGTGGCCCTCAAGCTGAGGCTGTACAAGTACGACTACCTGGAAGAGAATCCTGAAAACCGCCGGAACATCCCCTGGGACGCCCTGCTTACCGAGGATCGGGAGCGGGTCGGAAAGAGAACCCTGAAAGGTATGATCTTCCCCTGGAAGGAATGAGCGCCCTCTATCGGAGTCGCTACTTGATATGCAGGCGCTTGCCGATTTCCTCGGCTTCCAGAGGGCTGTTGAGGATCGTGGAGTATTTGAGGAACATCCCCTCCTTCTCCATACTCTTCATCAACCGGGCCAGGGCCTTGGCCGCGCCGAAAACGTTCTTGGTTACGAAGGCGAAAGAGCGCTTGCCCGCCACCATGCCCGAGGAACCCAAAAAGTATCCTACTTTGTCCGGTATCTTGCTGCTGAAATTCGAAAGCGTTTCGCTGCCCACGGCTATGTATTGGTACATCGTCAGCTTGGCATTGACATCGTGAACCCCGTCGATGATATCCACCTGATGACCTTGGGACTCTATCCCTCTGGCCAGGGACCGGGTGAGATTCAGGATCCGGTCTCTGGAGTTCGTAGCAAAGAAAACAACCGCCGCTCTCATGACTCACCTGCCTATGCACTGAGGCTGTAATGGGTTAGTATACGTTTCAGTCCCAGGAAAGGTCAAGGTTACAGCAATTGAACAGAACAACCGCGTTCCTCTTCCTGCCCGTGACCACCTTGTGTCTGCTGTTGGGCTCCTGTTTCTCCCGGTCGGATCGTCAAAAGCTCGAAATCCGGGAAACCCCCGTTTCCGATCGCTCGGTGGGGCTCAATTTCTCCATGCATCTGCAGGACACACAGCTGTACATGATCTACCCTTCAGTGGACGCGCTGTCCCTGAACCTGATCTCCGCGGATATTGCCCCGGACCCGCTGCGTCCGAGCCTGGAGGAGACGAAGTACCTGGACCGGATCAGCTACAGTCCGGACATCGGTGAGGATTTCGGCAGACATCTGTTCCTGGCCGACGATCGCTTTTATCACATCCTCTACGTGGATCGGGAGGGGGAAGACAACTCGGTACTGAAGTGGTTGAGCAAGACCGCTTCGGACGATACCTGGTGGATCGATGCCTTTCCGGGGCTGACCGAGCCGTTGGCCGCGATCCCCGAGCAGGACGGCTCACTCCATATTGTGGTTTCCGAGGGTACCTCCCTGTCCCTGTACCGGCTCCAGCCGGAGGGCCAACCGCTGCAGTTGGCAGCCGCGCCCGCTGGAGCGTTCAACCAGGTGGGGAGAACCCACATTGTGCGGCAGGGGGATTATTGGGCGTTCAGCGTATATGACGATCGTTCCAAAAGGCTGTACCTCATACACCCGGGGCAAGACACCCTCACAATCGAAGCTGTGTACACCTCCGGAGAGGTCCACTACAGCACGATTATAGACGACCGCCTCTACATTCTGCTGTTCGAGCCCGCGACATCCACGATCGCCCTGCTCGATCGCGCGTTGAACCCGGATCAAACCGCTGATCAACGCTCCTTCGGGGTTCTGCCCGTTACCCGCTGTGAAGGAACGAGCTCGCTTTTTCTGACAAGCTACTACGGACGACATCTGTTCCTCTTCAACGAGCGGGTGGTCGATCAGCGGGAAAAAAGCAGCTATCAGCTGTCTTTGCTCTACCCGGAGGCTGCCGGCGGGGAGTACGAGAAGCTGGCCCTGGTGAAGGGAGATACGAATATCCAGGGTTTCACCGCGCTCAGGGCTGGAGATACTCTCTACGTTTTGTACCTGAGAGAGGATACCCTCACACTGCTGGCAGTGTCTTTGGAGAGACTGGCCCGCTCCCCTTAGTTCAGAATCAGGATCTGTCCGCCAAGATACTCGTTGAGGAACGACAGTATCCACTCGGTGGCAGCTGCCAATTGTTGTGCATCGGCGTTCGTTCGGCGGAACTGTTGCTGCAGGGTGGACAGCTCGTCTCTGACGGATTCCGGGATCGTTTCCGCTTTGAGCAGGATCTCGGCAAGGG
>CAZKCQ010000217.1:0-2280 GCA_964551205.1 uncultured Spirochaetaceae bacterium | reverse complement strand
AAGTTGTCGAACTGCGGGCTGGAGGATCCGAAGGTGGATTTCAACAGGCTGAGACACTTGATCTTCCATGCCGTGAACATTTCGGGAGAGACCGCTTTTTTTTGTCCGGAGAAGTACAGTTTCTTGCAGGCCTGTTTGATCGTTTCCCCTTCGGCGATCAGCTCATCGAAGAGCTTTACAACCCTACCTGTAGCATCCATATTGAAAACCTAATACACCGGAAGCTGAAAAACAAGATCCGGCTGCTATAGAATAGTATAGCAACATTCTTTCGTCATATCATTGATATTTCAATGATATTATCAATACAGAGTAAAAATTAGAGATAAGATTCGAGGCGAATGGTTGTGATGATTCCCTACCTGTTGATGCCCAACGGTGGCTCCGATCCCTCTTCACCCCCGGGCGCGGTCTCCGGCTGCTGCATGGTCGGTGCGGGCTCCTGGATCCGTTCGACCCACCAGTTCGATTCCTCAGCTTGCTGCACCTTCTCCAGCCGTGCCTTTTGCAGGATATCCGTGGATTCGGGTGTCCTGTTCAGCCAGGCCAGGGCAAAAGCCCCGACGATGAAGATGGCTCCCAGGATCGAAGTAAATCGGGTGAGGATATTCCCGGATCTGGACCCGAAGGCCGAAGAACTGCCCCCGCCGAACAACCCGCCTATGCCCTCTCCCTGGTCGTCCTGAAGCATGATGACCAGGATCATGAGTAGAGCGGCTATGGTAAAAAACACAAGTAGAACGATGCTCAACAATCCCATCGATCAACCCCCTGCATCGTAGCGCACAATCGGTACGAAAGAATCGGCGGCCAGAGAGGCTCCTCCGACCAGCAGCCCGTCGATATTCTCCATGGACATCAACTGCCCTGCATTGCCCGGCTTCACCGATCCACCGTATTGAATGATCGTGTCTTCGGCCGCCTGCCGGCTGTAAAGGCGCCCCAGCAGATCACGGATGAAGCGGTGGGTGTCATCGGCGTCCTTCGGGGTGGCGGTCTTCCCGGTGCCGATCGCCCACACCGGCTCGTAGGCCACGGTGATCCGCCCCAGCTCCCCTACTCCATCCAGACCGCCGCGGATCTGCTCTTCAACGATCCTGGCCGTGATCCCCCCTTCCCGCTGTTCCAGGGTTTCCCCGACGCAGAGCACGACCTCCATTTCGTGGGCAAGTGCGAGCTTGACTTTGCGGTTTATCAGCTCATCCCCCTCCCCGTACTTGTGGCGCCGTTCGGAGTGCCCCAGGATGACCACCTCCACGCCCAGATCTTTGAGCATCAGCACCGAGATCTCCCCGGTATGGGCACCCTGTTCCTCCGGTCCCATATTCTGGGCTCCCAGGAGGATATGACTGCCCTCCAGGCAGCGTTTCACCGGACCCAGCCCCGTAAAGGCCGGGGCTATCATGACCTTCTTGGCCTCCCGGTCCAGAGATCGCACCAGTTCCCGCGCCAAGCTTTCAGCCTCCGCCGTGGTTTTGTGCATCTTCCAGTTGCCCGCTATGTAAGGTGTACGCATAATTACCTCGTTCTATTTGTTCTGCAGGGCCAGTATTCCGGGAAGTTCCTTCCCCTCCAGGTACTCCAGGGAGGCACCTCCTCCGGTGGACACGTGGCTTATATTCTCATCCAGGCCGAACTGCTTTACCGCCGCCACGCTGTCTCCGCCTCCGACCACCGTGGTTCCGGAGCACCGAGAGACCGCCTTGGCCGTCTCCAGCGTTCCGTTGGCGAACGCAGGAAACTCGAACACTCCCAGGGGTCCGTTCCAGACCAGGGTCTTGGCCGTGCCGATTACCTCCGCGTTCCGTGCCAGGGTCAGTCTGCCCACGTCCATGCCGATCCTGCCCTCCGGGATATCGACCCCGCCAACGTATTCGGCTTCGGCGGTATCGGAGAACTCGACTGCGACCAGATGATCAACGGGCAGCAGCATCTCCACCCCCCGGTTTTTCGCCTTCATCAGCAGATCCTTCGCCGTATCCAGCAATTCCTCCTCCACCATGGAGGTTCCGACCCGATGTCCCTGGACCTTGAGGAAGGTATAGGCCATGGCCCCGCCGATGATGAAGCTCGACACTTTGCCGAGCAGGGATTCCAGCACCGCAATCTTGGTCGAGACCTTGGCCCCTCCTATGATGGCTACGAAGGGCTTCTGCGGATTCTCCAGCACACCGCCTAAAAAACGGATCTCCTTCTCCATCAGAAAACCGGCCACTCCGGGGAGATGATGAGCCACCCCCTCTGTGGAAGCGTGGGCTCGGTGGGCGCTTCCGAATGCGT
>CAZKCQ010000216.1:0-5368 GCA_964551205.1 uncultured Spirochaetaceae bacterium | reverse complement strand
AGGAGATGGACGGGATCGAACAGGAAGCCAAAGAATTGACTGCTGTATAAACGGTACTGTAAATGGAAGAAATCCGAGTTCGCCGCAACACCCGCAAGGGCTGGCTGGAAAGCAAGATCGAGGGGATGCACAGCACCCGGGACGTGGCGCTGGGATAGGAGAAGTTATGCTGCTGAATATCAGACTTATCGCATCCACCTTTCTCATGATCTTTCTGGCCGAGCTGGGAGACAAGACGCAGCTTTCGATCTTTGCCCTGGCCGCGAACCGCAAGGCATTCCTTTCGGTGCTCATCGGCGCGAGCGGGGCTCTGATCCTGACGACCCTGATCGCCGCGACTCTGGGAGCGGTGATCGGACGGTTCATCCCCGAAACGGTGATAAAGATCATAGCCGGAATCGTATTTATCGGCTTCGGAGCTCTGACCCTCTACGAAGCCTTCAGGGCTTGAGAATATTGAGGAGCCGTGGATGGGTCTGCTTCAATCGATCCGGAAGCTGGGGCTCAAATCGATCCTCTCCAGCGCCCTGACCCTGGAAGAGGAGATCTACACCCTCTATTCCTCCCTGAAAGCGGAGCTCGCCGGTATCGAGGTGCCCCAGAGCCTGGCTCGCATCGTGGATGAAGAGCTCGGCCACCAGAACCTGATCCGGGATATGATCGACAACCGCATCAGTGATCCGGAGTTGGAGCAAATAATCGAGGGAAAAGACCTGCAAATCCACGACCCCCGAGCGATCCAGGCGCTTCCAGCCGATCGATACGGCTTGGTCCGCCGGCGCCTGGAGACCATTCTCGAGAAGGAGAGGGAGGTCTATACCCTATTTTCCGCCCTGCACCGCAAGAGCAAGATCCCCTTCTCCCGCCGGGCCTTCGGCTTCCTCGAGGACCAGGAACGTACACACCTTCAGGTGCTGGAGAGGTTGTTGGGTCGATCCGAAGGTTGAGGCTGTCGGACCTGAGATTGTCTAGGCATCCTGCAGATACTTCTGGTACGGGTAGTTCCAGAAAAGGGGAGCCTGATCGTTGGCCAGACGCAGATCCAGGAAGCGCCTGGCCGCTTCGGCGCGCTCCGGTGCCGTTACGTTCTCGAGGTACTGCACGAAATCGCTGTATTCCTTGGCAGTCAGGGGGATTTCGAGGATATCGAACATGGCCACGCTTCGGTTCCCCCCTGAGTCCTTGGCCAGGTAGAGAATCTTGTCGGCCCGTCGGAACAGCTCCTTCTCGTCCGCGCAGGGTGCTTTCAGCTTCTTTCCCAATCCCTGGGCCACTCCGATGGAGAGAGTTCCCAGCCCCCGGCCCTTCCAGCGTTCCAAAAAATCCTCGATCCCACCACGGTAGGTGGGATCCGCCTTCTTCTTGTCCGCCAGCTCCTTCTGGGCCATGAGCAGGGGGATCTCTTTGAGCCGTTCGGAGAAGCGCTCCTTGAGCAGTTCGTGGTAGCGGCTGCGGATGCGGGCGGCCTGACCCAAGGCCACGGCGACATCACCCTTCAAGGCTACCAGGAGCTCATCCCCGCCGAAGCGTACGGCCAGATCCTCCTCCCTGCCCGAGGAGAGAATCACCTCCGCGGCCAGCTTCAGGATCTCGTCTCCAAAATCGTGGCCCAGGGTGTCGTTGATCGCCTTGAAGCGGTCCAGATCCATCACCATCAAGCTGAGCGGCTGCCCGGCCTGCCGGCTGTTTTGGAAAAGAGTGGGCATGAAGCGCAGGTACTCGTTCTTCGAAAACAGACCGGTCAGCCTGTCGATCTCTTCGAAGTCCTTCTTGAGATCCACCCGCAGCGGAGTTTGATCATCTTCGATCTCTTTGTAGATCCTCCTCTCCTCCGTGGAAGCGAAAAGCACCTCGGCTCCGGCCTCTCTCAAGCGGCTTTCCTGGTCGTTGAGCAGGAAATCCAACATTTCGGTGAATCCGAGGAGGATTTCCAGAAACACCCGGTTGTACTCTCCCCAGCAGGTCTTGAGAATCCTCTTCTCTTCCGGAAGAGCCTCGATATAGCTGTGGATTTGGTTCATCAGAGGCCCTGGTTGACGCTCGACCAGGTCCTCCCGGTCGAAGCGCTGGTGCACGATCGGGTTGTCCAGCTGATCCCTGCGGATGACCAAACCGCCCAGGTACTCGTGCAGATCCTTGGTCACCGCGTACAGAGGACGGCAGCGGAAGTATTCCTTACGATCCAGGCTCAGGGCAACATGTCCGTAACCGCGGATGATGTGGTTTCGGATCTGGTTGATCGTCTCGATCGTTTTGCGGGCGATTGTCGAGTTCAGAAAACGGCTCTCCACCTCCTTCTCCCGCAGGGAGAGCTCCTTCTCGAAGTAATCCACCTCTTTGAGATAGCGCAGCAGCGCCTCCTCCCGGGCCGCCCGCCACTGCCGGCGAAGCTCCGAAAACAAATCCGCTGCTCGCGATCTTTGGCTGCGGAGCGGATCGGCCATCTCCACGAGGGCCTCCGAATTGAGGGACTCCAGCATCTGACCGATGAGCTCGTGCAGGACAATTACAGGTGCCAAGGGATCCAAGCGGCTGATCTTCCAGAGCAGATTCATGAAATCGAGCCTGCGGGATACGACCGGACCTCTGTAGTCGCGGTGGGAAAAGATCTTCTGCTGAAACCACAGCAGGATCGAGTAATCCCCTTCCCAGATGTGTTGAGCCCGGCACCCGGGAAACGCGTAGTCCAGGATAGTGAGGATCCCCCGGAATTCCTCGTTGAAGTCGAAGATCGGTTCTTCCGATTCCTCCGGCTCCTCCTGCGGGGACTCCTCTTCTCCCTCAGCGGTCTGCCTGCTTTGCGCCGACTGCCGCCTTCCTCTCGAGGAGGTCAGATTCAGGGCTTCCCGCAGAACCAGCACCTCTCTTTTGTCCAGGCCGACGAAGGCGTAGATATTCTCCAGGATGGACGCCACCTCCGCCTGGGTCCGGAAGCGGTTCAGCATCTTCAGCAGGGCCGGATACAGTTGCCCGGCGAACCATTTCAAACGGGTGTAGCAGGCCAGGAAATCGTCGATCTGATGATCTATCCGGGTGCAAACCTGCTGGATCTTCTCCTCGTTTGAATACACGCGCTTGTACAGGCCCTTGATCAGCTCCCCAGCACTGCGGATCCGCTCCTCCAGAACATCCAGATCGGCCTGAACAGCTAGGGTGATTCTGTACACTCCTTTGACCACGTCGATCAGCTCGAACACATCCACATTCTTCTGCTGCTCGAATCTGCTCCGCAGGGACTCGAGAACCTCGAACAGACGAGGGGGTATCTTCTGAAAGCTTATCATCAGGCGGTAGCCAGCGGGTTCCCAGTTCAACAGATCCCTCGTCAAATCACCCTTTAAATTGTAGCCGCTGTCGCTGATGCGGCGCAGAAACCCTCCCCCGGTGAGCAGTTTTTCAACGAGCTTCTGCAGCTCCAGCAGCGTGTGGATCAGGCTGTAGCCTTCCGGATCCCCCCGATGAGCGCTGTCCAGAACCAGGGATTTTAGAAATCGAGCTGGAACCGGATCCCGATTCGGCCACAGAAAGGAGAACAAACTGGAGAGGAATTGGCGGATACCGCTGATCTCGAAACCCTCACTGTAGGCATAGCTCTCGATCTTCAGCCGGATGGAGTAGGAAGGACGCTTGCGCCTGCGCCGATGAAAGAGAAAACGCTCCGCCGCTTCCCGGGTTTCCCTCTGATCTCTGTGAGCCACACCAGCGGCGGCCGGCTGAGGGGTGCCTCGGCCGGCCGCAGGCGAACGAAGGTCGCCGTCCACCTTGATCTCCTTAGCCGCCCTGGAGAAATCCCGGTAGAGCTTACGTCGTTCCTGGTCCGACAGATTGCCGTATTCGCCCATACCCCCTAAATATATCCTCCTCCGCTTGTCTTTTAAAGACATAGCGATTACTTTGGGAGGATGCGAAAATCCCTCAGAACCAGCCCCGAGCAGATCCAGGGCGGTCCCATTCTGCCGACCTTGCTCAAGCTGTCCGTTCCGGCGATCATCGCCTTCACCTTCCACACCACCTTCAACTTCATCGACAGGCTGTTCGTCTCCCGTTTGGGAGCGGTGGAGCTTGGAGCTCTGGGCATGGCCTTCACCGTGCAGAGCATCCTGATCACCATCGGCTCGGGTACGGGGATCGGGGCCAGCTCCCTGATCGCCCGCTTCATCGGGGCGGGCAGGAAAGAGCAGGCCGACAACGCCGCCGAGCACAGCCTGCTGATCATCCTCGCCTTAGCCCTGATCACGACGATCTTTGGGGCCCGACTGACCCGGCCTCTGTTCATACTCCTCGGCGCCTCCGAGCAGATGCTTCCCTACATCCTCGGCTACATCAACATCATTCTCTACGGATCGTTCTTCCAGTTCTTCGCCATGATCGGAAACGGAATCCTGCGGGGAGAGGGAAACACGGTCACACCGATGCAGGTAATGATGTTGGGAACCCTGGTGAATATCGTCCTGGATCCCCTCCTGATCTTCGGAATCGGTCCCTTCCCCGCTCTCGGGGTGCAGGGAGCGGCCCTGGCCACGGTAATCGGGCGGGCTGCAAGCTGCATCCTGCTGGCCACCTCTCTGTTCGGAAAGAAGAATCTTGTCGAGTTGAACATGAGGGCCTTTCGCTACCAGGGGGCGATCATCCGGGGAATCTTCGCCGTGGGCGGACCCACCATCGTCGGGCAGCTGTCCAACTCTCTCGGCCTGAGCCTGTTATTCATCCTCTTGAGGCCCTACGGAGATATGGCCAAGAGCGCCTTTACCCTCGGCTTCACCTACCAGCAGGTGGCCATCCTCCCGATTATAGGCATCGCTCAAGGAACCCTGACAATGACCGGGCAGAACTTCGGAGCGGGAAAGATCCGGCGGGTCAAGTCGATCGTCAAGAAATCCCTGTTGTTCTGTATGGGGGTCATGTGCGCCTTCGCCCTGGTGATGATCCTGGGCAGGGGAGTCTTCGTGCGGGTGTTCAGCGACGTGGTGGAAGTGATCCACATCGGACGGACCATGCTGATGATCTTCGCCTTGGGATTTCCCTTCCTGGCCGCGCGCTTCATCCTGGCCAGCTTCTTTCAGGGTCTAGGCAACGGGTTGGCCGCCTTCGTGATCAACTTCTCCTATATCCTGTTGTTCGCCATGCCCCTGGCGCTGCTGCTCTCCCGGCTGATCGGGCTGGAGGGGATCTGGATGGGACTCGTCTGCGGGAATTTGCTCAGCTCAGTGCTGGGTGCGGTTTGGGTGGTGGCCACCTCACGCAGGCTGCCCGATCCCCGGCTCCAGCCGGCGCCCACAGTACAATCGCGGGGATAGCAGCGGCACCGGCTCATCACTCCGCCACGAACAGCATCAGATACACTCCCAGCACGCGGTAGACTTCAGCG
>CAZKCQ010000215.1:0-5372 GCA_964551205.1 uncultured Spirochaetaceae bacterium | reverse complement strand
TCCTCTTCAGCCACCCGGCGGACTTCACCCCGGTATGCACCACGGAGTTCGTGGCCTTTCAGATGCGCTACGACGAGTTCCGTAAGCTCGACACCGAGCTCATCGGATTGAGTGTGGATCAGGTCTTTGCCCATATCAAGTGGGAGGAGTGGATCAAGGAAAAGCTGCAGGTGGAGATCCAGTTTCCGATCATCGCCGACACCGGCAAGGTCGCCGAGATCCTCGGATTGATCCATCCCGGCAAGGGGACGAACACGGTCAGGGCTGTATTTTTTGTCGACCCGGCCGGCTATATTCGGGCCATGCTCTACTATCCCCAGGAACTGGGCAGGAACTTCGACGAGTTCCTGCGCATGATCAGGGGTTTCCAGCTGTCCGACGACCAGCAGGTCGCCATCCCCGCCAACTGGCCGAACAACGAGCTGATCGGCGACAGGGTGATCGTGCCCCCGGCCCAGGACGTGGACAGCGCGGCCAAACGGCTGAAGGAATACGAGTGCTACGACTGGTGGTTCTGCCACAAGGCGGCATCGGGCAAGAAGTAGCTGGGAGTAGCAGGATAAATATTAATCCAGCCCGGGTCGATAGATAAAAGGACCATGCGATTTCGAACTAGTCTATCGGTCTTGATCCTCCTCCTATTGCTGAGTACTACAGCCTCCGCTTTCGAACAGGAAGGATTGGCCTCCTGGTACGGAGGCAAGTTCCAGGGCCGACGGACGGCGAACGGGGAGATCTTCGACACGAACGAGTTCACCGCCGCGCACAAGACCCTCCCCTTCGGCACCATCGTGAAGGTCACCAGTCTGGAAAGCGGCAAATCCACGGTGGTGCGCATCAACGACCGGGGGCCGTTCATTCCCGGCAGGATCATCGACCTTTCCCGGGCCGCCGCTGCAGCCGTTGGTTTGGCCGGTAAAGGGGTGGTCAAAGTGCGGATAGAGGTGCTTTCCCCCAATTCTCCGGAGGCGGCAGGTATGGCCGCCGCTGCAGCGGCATACCGGATCGCTGCGATCTACAGCATCCAGGTGGCCGCTTTTCGCAACCGGGAGAACGCCGAACGCTCCCTCCGGCGTTTGACCGAAGAGGGCTTTACAGGAGCTCTGGAAAAAACACCGGAGGGGATCTACCGGGTTCTCGTAGAGAACGTGCCGGAGAGCGAGCTTCCGTCGGTGAAACAGCGGCTGCGGGAGCAGGGCTGGGGTGATGTCGTGGCGCGACAGCAGGGATAATCCGCTACTGAAGGTTATCCTGAAGCCAGCCCAGGTAGGCCGCTGATCCGTCTACGATCGGTGTGGCGATCAACTCGGGAACCTCGTAGGGATGGATCCGATCGAGGAGCTCGGCGATGCGGGGAACCAGATCCTCGGTACTTTTAATCAGCAGCAGGAACTCCTTCTCCTCCTCCACCGCCCCCTGCCAGCGATACAAACTGGTGATCGGCCCCACAATCTGAACGCAGGCGGCCAGTCGTTCCTCCACCAGCTGAGCGGCGATCTTCCGGGCATCCTCCATCGTTGCAGCCGTGGTTGTTGCCAAAACGGGAGCACGCTTTGTCGTCACGAAGATGATCCTAGCGGCGGGGTTGGATGCTGGCCAGGCTATCCAGTAGAGCTTGCCGATACTGGATGAACACCGGGTGGGGTGCCGCTGCTTCGGCCAGGGTAATGGTCCTGTCGGTTACAAGAAGGGCAGTGAGGTAGAGGTAGCTCTCATTTCCGGAAGGCAGAACCCACTCGTAGTACAGTCCCTCCCGGTCTCCACTTTCAAAGGATCGGGCTTCTCCGCTTGGTCGATACCCTTCGTTGATCAGGTGGTTCTCCAGAGCCTCCCCCCAGAACGACAGATCCTTCTGCGGTTCATTCTTTATGCTGCGAACGCGGTACAGCATTCCCTCCGGACTGACCGCCCGATAGGATCGTCTCCCTTTGAGCTCCGCGAATCCTTCAGGAGGAATCACGGAGAGCCTGGAACAGGAGACGGTGAGGACCAACAGTCCCAGGCTGAGCGGCAGCAACAGTCGCCTCATCTCAGTTGTCCTCCCGGGAAAGACCCTGTTTGATGAACGAGTAGAAATTCACGCCGTTGATCCAGCCGAAAGATGAAGGGATGTTCTCCGGCAGGGTCTGCTCCAGATAGCGCAGCGAGATCTCGGCCCGGGAGAAGGTCCGGTTCAGGGTCAAATTCTGCAGCGTGGCGGTGAGCTGTTCGATCTCCTCGATGAGGGTGAGAACCTCCTTCTCGATGGCCAGGGTTCCCTTGACATCCGCCTGGTCGAGGAGTGCCAGCGCCTGCCTCAAAACCTCCTGCCGGCTGTTGATCTTGGCCACTGTCTCGAGAATCGCCTCGCGCAGATCCTGGCTCTGCGGGGAAAGCTCCAGGATGTAATCGGACAGCTCCTCCAGCTTGCTGCGAAGCTGCGGTATTTCCTCGAAGGGCAGACGCAGGATGACCTGATCGCTCGATTTGAGCAGGGCGTAGCCGCCGTTTTGTTCCACCCACGATTCCAAAGCATCGGCGGTCCGGTCCGTGTCCGCCACCAGTACGGTCGCTTCGATAATCTGGTAGAGGTAGTTTTCTCCAGCCGCCGGTTGAGTGAATCCGGCTGCCAGGATCGCAATCACCACGAGGGTTCTTACCAGAGCCACGGCCGTACCTCCAGGGAATCCATCGCCTCCCGGATTCCCTCCAGATGCTGGTCCTTTGCCTCGAGGTCCGGAAAGAACACCTCTACCACGTATAACCCGCTGCCCTTGATCCGAACCGCCACCAGGTAGGCGTAGGGATCCCTGTCTTTGCTGGTGAACAGCACCCCCCGCAGGGAGCCGATCTCCAGAGGTTCCGCCTGCCTGTAGAAGGGTTGGAGATGATGGATCAAGGCTCGCTGCCAGAACTCCTCATCCCCGCGAGGATGATTCTCCGTGCTGCCGATGCGTACCCGGGTCCCGTCGGAGCTTTCGGCTCGGAAGGCGCGGCGCTCTTCCAGGATCGCAAACTCTTCGCCCAGGGGAAGACTCACCCGGCCCCGCAAGCGCGGCAGGCTGCCGTAGACCGGCTCCAGCGCTGCGATCCAGGGAAAGGGGATGTCCTCCTTGCCTATCTGGCCGACGGGCAGGCGGGGAACCAGCTCCACGGTGATGCGGGAGAAGGAGATCCGGCGCTCCAGACTCTCCAGGCGCAGGCGGATGCCCTCGATCTGCTCACTCAGACGTTTGATCTCGCGCAGGATCGCCAGTCTCTCCTCAACGTCGTCGGTTCGCTCCAACAGCGTGTAGAGCCTCTGGCGGGCTCTCTGGGCGGTGCGCAGACGCATCTCCTGGTCGCGGAAGTAGTCGCTGACATCGAAGGTTTCGATGGATTTGTAGAGCAGCTCCCCCCTGTCCAGGATCGCCTCGAACAGCTCGCGGAAACGAGCGGCGGGAACCCGCAGGACGATGGTGTTCTCATAGGCGCTCTCCACGTAGCCGCCGTTCTGCTCGGCGAAGCGGGTGAGATCGGCCTTGGCCTCTTCGACCTCATCGACGATCAGACGGCAGAAGCCGCTGTAGACGCGTTTACGCTCCGAAAGTTTTTGCGGGACCGCCGTAGTAGTGGGAAGGAGCCCGGAGCTGTCGTCGGCCAGGTCGGCAAGGAGGTCATCAGGGACGGCCCCGCCGGCCTCCTTGCTCGCTTGGGGTACCGGCGCCTCCCGGAGCATTTCCCCCATGGGCTCGGCCGCGCTCTCCGCCTCCGCCATCGACCAGCCGGCTTCAGAGCGGCCGCAGCCGATGAGCGCGCCGATGGCGAACACGAGAACGAAAAGCACAGGTACCGTGTAGTTCGCCCGGATCCCTTTCATTCCCCCTATAGTAGTGCAGCAAGTACGGGGAGCGCAAGTTGCGGTTCTTCACCGGATTCCGTTTGCCCCTCAGCCGGCTTGTGTATCTCTCAGGTCTTCGCCTTCAGATCTGCTTCGGCCATCCGAAAAGCGCCCGCAAACCGTCTGGAATTGACACGCTGTTTGGGATTCGCTATATATAGAAAGGAACGGCGGGTGATCCGCTTTGATCAGCCCTAGTAGCTCAGCAGGATAGAGCAACGGTTTCCTAAACCGTAGGTCGGACGTTCGAGTCGTCTCTGGGGCAGGGCGCGGCCGATAAGTTAACAATCCAGTGGGCGCGAGTCCCGCCGTATCAATTGCTCAAGTTTGGGTGCACAGGGATAACACAGTTCATGTACGGCAAACGCATGATAGCTGTGTGGTGTAAATCGCTTGACTGCGTTTCGGGATGCTCCAACTCTAAGCGAGCCCTATCGCGACTACTGAGCTGACTGTTGGGCTCCCTGTGCCTTTGACTGTGCCGAGAGCTCCTCCAGATCCGCCTTCAACCGCATAATCAGTTCGCCGTAGCTCGCGAAATCGCCCTGCCGCAGTTTCTCGGCCGCGGCATTGTAATTTTCCAGGGCCTGTTCGACGAGCCTGCCGATGTCCCCGAGCAGCGGTCGGGCGGCCGGTGCAGCCTCCCCGGCAAGAGGCGTCTTCGTACCGGGTTTACCGAAAACCTGGCCGATCGCCTCCTCCAGAGTAGGGGCAAATCCAAGCCGGTCCTGATAGGCGACTATAATGATCTTCAATTCGGGCAGCTGGCTGTTGGCGGACACGAGGTACACGGGCTCCACGTAGATGAGTGAATCCTTGATCGGTATCACGAGGAGGTTGCCACGGATGATATCGGATCCACTCTGGCTCCAGAGTGTGAACAGCTGGGAAATGTCGCTGTTTTGATCGATCCGCGACTCGATCTGCAGAGGTCCGAAAATTAACTTTTCTTTCGGGAATTGATACTCGATCATCTTTCCGTAGGTATCCGGATCGGAAAACGCGGCTATCCATGACACCATGTTGTTCTTGTTGGTTGGCGTAAAAGGAAACATGAGGACGTACTGTTCCGGGTTCTCGAGATCGGGGAAGCTGTTGATGATGTAGTACGGGATCATGTCTGCCTGGGTGTCGCCGTAGATTTCCTGAGGCGTGGCCCACATGTCCTCCTTGTTGTAGAAGACATCCGGATCGGTCATGTGGTAGGTCTCATAGATGCCGGCCTGAACTTTGAACATATGGAAGGGGTACCTGATGTGCGCGCGCAGCCCTTGCGGCATCTCGCCGATATCCTTGAACAGGGCTGGGAAGATCTTTCTGTATGTTTGAATGAGGGGATCCTGCTTGTCGATGACGTAGAAGGTCACCTCCCCGTTATAGGCATCAACCGTGATCTTGAGTGAGTTGCGGATGTAGTTGTAACCTTCCGCCGTGGGCGTGGAGTAAGGATACATGTTTGTGGTCGTGTAGGCATCGCGTATCCAGTAAAGCCTTCCTTCATCGACCACCATGT
>CAZKCQ010000214.1:0-5395 GCA_964551205.1 uncultured Spirochaetaceae bacterium | reverse complement strand
CCCATCGACATAGAAAACGCTGATTCGATTCGCCGCGCCTTTGATCGGCTCTTCCCCCTGGATGCGATCGTGGTTGCCGCCGGCAGCGGTCCCTTCGGCCCGCTGGATGAGCTTGCGGAAGCCGACTTCTACACCGCCATCCGGGGTAAATTAATGGGTCAGGTGAACGTTGTTCGCTTGGCCAAGGAAGCGCTGCACGAAGGCGGATCCATTACCCTGACCTCGGGGATCCTATCCCGCAGGCCATGGCCGGGAAGCGCTCCCGTTGCCATGGTAAACGGTGCGCTGGAGGGTTTCGTACGCGCCGCTGCCGTGGATCGCAAGGGTCGTCACCGCATCAACGTCGTAAGCCCGCCTCTGTTAGCAGAGACGGCCGAGAAGCGGGGAATGAGCGAACCGGGAGTTCCCCTCCGAGAATTGGCGAAGGTGTATGTAGAGGCGATTGTCGGGGATATGACCGGCCAGGTGCTTTTCGGCAGCTGGGTTTGACAGCTGTCTGCTACAGTTCCCGGTACGGTTCCCAGAACCGCAGAGCGATATACCTGTCCTCACCCTTGAAAAAGAAACGAATGACCTCCCCGGTGTATTTCCGGTCAGGCTTGCTTTTCACTTTCAGCACGAACACCGCATCTGTTCCCAGGGTATCCGTGGACACCTTGTCATGATCCGAAGGCTCGATTCGAAACAAAGCCCCCTCATCGGAGTAGTTGATCATCTTGGTCTTCACTTCCAGATCGTCTAACCACAGGGCAACAGGCACGTTGAGGTCGATACGTTTGGCGTCTCTTCGTTCGAGCATCCGTTTCCCCTCGCTGCCCCCATGCTACCTGGAAGATCCGCCATTTGTACACCGGTTATATGAATTTTTTTACCGCTCGGCTCCCGGAACGGGAGCGGTGCCGGACCCGGATGCCCGCCGGCGCCTGCCGGTTTCGCTTGAACCTACACCACGTCGTAGCCCTGATCCTGGATCGCCTGCTTGATGGCCGCCAGATTCAGCCTGCTCTCCTCGAACTCCACGGTGGCCGTGTTGTTTTCCAGACTGACCTCGACGGAACCTACACCCTCCAGGGAGCTCACCGCCCTGGTGACAGCCATCTTGCAATGATCACAGCTCATGCCCTCTATATTGAGAATCTTGCTGGTCATTTGCTGACTCCTTGTTTTACACGAAATCTCTTCAAACTCAACGAGTTGCTCACTACCGATACGGAACTGAAGGCCATAGCCGCCCCGGCGATGATCGGGTTGAGCAAGCCAAGCGCCGCGATCGGTATTCCGATCGTATTGTAGAAAAAAGCCCAAAACAAATTCTGTTTGATCTTACGCATCGTCCTTTGGGACAGCTGGATGGCCACCGCGACACTCATCAGATCCCCGTTCATCAGGGTGATATCCGCCGACTCCATGGCGATGTCCGTACCGGTGCCCATGGCTATGCCGATATCCGCGGTGACCAGCGCCGGAGCGTCGTTGATCCCGTCTCCGACCATGGCCACGGTCTTTCCCTGCTTGCGGATCTCTCCGACCGTCCGGGCTTTGCTTTCGGGAAGCACCTCGGCCATGACCCGATCCACCCCGACTTCCCGGCCTATGGCTTCGGCGGTCCTGCGGTTGTCCCCGGTGATCATGTACACCTCCAGTCCCATGGCTTTCAGCGTCTGAACGGCCGCGCGGGAACTGTCCTTGACCCTGTCCGCGACTGCCAGCAGCCCCCACACCTCTCCGGCCACAGACAGAAGCATGACGGTTTTGCCCTCCCCCTCGAGCGCCGCTATCCGATCTTCGATCAACCCCGGGGAGACACCGGACTCGGCGAGGTAGTTGCGGGTGCCGACCAGGACCGTCCGGCCATCGATCTGCGCCCGCACCCCTTTACCTGGAGTGGCCTGGAAATCTCCGGGTTCTTCGATTCGATCCAGCTCACGACGGGCCGCCTCGGCAATCGCAACCCCCAGCGGATGTTCTGAGTTCTTCTCTGCAGCCCCTGCCATTCGCAGGATTTCCGACCGGCTCCAGCCGTTGAGGGGCACGATATCCATTAGAGAGGGTTCTCCCCGGGTTATCGTCCCTGTCTTGTCCAACACAATCGTATCGAGCCTGTGGGCAAGCTCCAGACTCTCGCCGCTGCGGATCAGCACTCCGTTCTCCGCCCCCTTACCGGTACCTACCATAATCGCCGTTGGAGTGGCCAGTCCCATGGCACAGGGGCAAGCAATCACCAGCACGGCAACCGCGCTGATCAAGCCCATAGTGAGGTTTCCCGCAGCCAGCAGCCAGATGAGGAAGGTCACAGCGGCAATACCGAGGACAGCGGGTACGAAGATCCCCGCCACCCTGTCGGCCAGGCGCTGTATCGGCGCCTTGGACCCCTGCGCTTCTTCCACGACCCGGATAATCTGGGCCAACATCGTATCTCTACCGACCTTGTCCGCCCGGAAGGTGAGGGCACCATAGGTGTTGATCGTGGCGCCGATGACCCTGTCTCCTCTGCCCTTCTCAACCGGTATGCTCTCTCCGGTGATCATGCTTTCATCGACAGCGGAGGATCCGTCCAGGATTTCGCCATCCACCGGCACTCGCTCCCCCGGCCGTACCAGCACGGTCTGGCCGACCTCCAGCTCGGTAATTGGGATATCAACCTCTTCACCATCCCTCAAGACACGTGCGGTTTTCGGCTGCAACCCGATCAGACGTTTGATCGCCTCCGATGTCCTGCCCTTGGCCGCTGCCTCGAGAAGTTTCCCAAGCAAGACCAGGGTAATGATGATCGCCGATGCTTCGAAATACAGAGCCGGGTACTGCCCCGCAGGGAGGCTGCGGAAGAATCCGTTGTAGATGCTGTACAGATAGGCGGCACTGGTTCCCAGTGCCACCAGCACATCCATGCTTGGACTCCCCGACCTTATGCTTTTGAAGGCGTGCTTGTAGAAACGATAGCCGATGACAAATTGAACCGGGGTAGCCACCGCAAGCTGTACAAAGGTGTTGTGCAGAAACATCAAGGCTTCTATCCGGAAAAGCCCTGCAAACATGGCTACCAGAAGGGGGAAGCTCAGGGAGGCAGACACGATGAAGCTCAGGCGCAGCTTCCGGATCTCCCGCTGACGAAGTTCCTTCTCCTTATCGGTGCCGCCGAACAGAGCTCCCGGCTCCGCATCCCGGCTTGCTTCCAAAACCGCGTCATAACCGAGATCCCTGATCAGCTTCTCGAATCCGCCCTCTTCGATCGCCTCCGGAGCGTACTCCACCGTAGCCTTCTCCGTGGCCAGATTGACGGAGGCCCTACTGACCCCCGTCATCTTCTTCAACCCTTTCTCGATGCGAAGGGCACAGGTGGCACAGGTCATCCCCGTGACGGCAAAAGTTGCACGCTGGGTCTGATCGTTCATAGTTCCTCCACGCGGCACAGCGGGGGTGCTTCGGACCTGTTAGCGGGACATCCGGCCGATCGTCCGCATCAACTCGTCGATCACCTGGTAGCGTCCCTCCTCGATCTGATCTACTACACAGCTGCGAATATGCGCCTCCAGCAGCCCTTTGCGGACCCCGCTGAGGGCAGCCTCCACCGAGGTGATCTGATTCAGTATGTCGTCGCAGTAGATATCGGATTCGACCATCCGGGTGATCCCACGGATCTGACCTTCGATCCGGCGCAATCGATTCACCAGGCTCACCTTGGTTTGTTCGGGATGATGGGCTTTACGGACGATATCGCTTTGTCCTAACAATCCGCTCATATAGGATACCCCCCTATGGTATATAAGATAATTAATATTACTATTATTGTCAAGAAAGTGAAGTTTGCAATTTTCTTGACCCCGGCGAATACCGGTGGTAGCCTAACGCAAAAGCATGACAATCCCGATCCTTGCTCTGCTGTTTCTCATTTGGCTTCTCCCCTTCGTGTATCTCTGGGCAATCCCCTACCCTACACGAGAAGACATCGCCGAGAGGATCGATGACACCAGATCTGTAGGAGAGATATTCGTGTTTCTCGACGCGGACACCAGCATAGAAGCAGGGGATCTGCAGAAGATCCTCATTCCCATCATCTGTTGGGTTGCCGGAGGATTCGTGGTAGCCTTCTGGCTGCTGATTCTGCTGATCACCTCGAACCTGCAGGCCGCAGCTCCCTGGACTGTGCTCCATGTTCTGTATATCCTGCAGATCTACTGGATTCTCTTCCGCATGGGTAACTACGGTTTCTACGCGGCATTTCTGTATCCGCTTCCATTCGTTTTTTTTGCAGCCGTGTTTTCCATATCCCTGCTTCGAACCTTCTTCCTCCACGAGGTGAGCTGGAAGGGTCGAAAGATCGATATCAATAGGTAAGCCATGAAAAAAAAACGCGATAAACTGCGCGACGCAAAGCCAGTCGATCCCTTCTTCTACATCTTCGCCACCGTGTTCATACGCGCACCGCTGTTCAAACTGTTCAACCTTCGACCCGTGAACAAGAAGGTCATCCCTTTGAGCGGGCCGGCCATCCTGGTCGCCAATCACGTCAACTTCTTCGATCCGATCTGGATCTATGTCGTGATCGACAGGCCGATGCATTTTGTGGCTACCGAAGAGCTGTTCCGAAGAAGGTTATTGAGCGGTTTTGTACGTCTATTCGGGACCATCCCCTTTCGGAAACAGGCCCAGGATTTTCAATCGATAAGGCTCATTATCGAGCTGCTCCGAGCCGGGGGCATGATTTCGATCTATCCCGAGGGAATCCGCAGCTGGGACGGCACCAACTCTCCCGTTATTCCGACTATCGCCCGCATCATTCGGCTTGTGAAGGTTCCGGTTTTTTACTGCCAATTGGAAGGCGCATATCTGCACTTTCCCCGCTGGGCTGACAAGCGGCGTCCTATTCGAGTACGCCTGAAATTCGATCAGCTGTACACGCCTGAGGCGATCCCGGAATCCGAGGAACAGATCATCACCGATATAGCCGAGGCAATCCATATACCCGACTACGAGATGCGATTGCCCCAGGTGAAGCGGCGGGTAACCGGACTGGCTTCGGGAGTACAGAAGATAATCTATCGCTGTCCGCACTGTCAGAGCGTAGAGAGCCTCAAAGCCATGGAACCCCTGTCGACAAATCAGGTGGAATGTCAAAGCTGTTTCGCAACCTGGGAGGTTGATCTGGGCAGCCGGTTGACACCGATCGATGAGGAAGGGCATACAGCCGGGGATCCAAGAACCGTGGCGGAGATCTACCGGCAGATCAAACGCATGCCCCTGAAGCCAATCCATTCCAACCTGATCCGTTTGGAGGAGGGAGAGAAGCTCTACCTGGTCAGCCGGCCCCACTTTCTGTTCAGAGAAAAGCGCTATCCAAACCTGCGGATTTTCGGCTTCGGCCGAGCCTTTCTCACGGACAGACGATTCACCTTTC
>CAZKCQ010000213.1:0-5395 GCA_964551205.1 uncultured Spirochaetaceae bacterium | reverse complement strand
GCGGAGAACAGGGAGAACAGCAGGGCAAACAGAGGAACCAGTGCCAGCAAGGTCGCGAACGCCAGGCTGGCGGCGCGGATCGGGCATTGGTCCCGCTGGAACTCCAGGGTGAGGCGGCGAAGATAACGACCGATGCGCCGCATGGCCGGACCTTTGAAAAAACCCATACCCTAGTATCGTCTCTCCGTACCCGTAAGTATACAACAGAGATCCGGACTCTGGCGACATAGCCAATGCCGGGGCGGTTGCCCGCTATTTGATTTTGACTTCACCTCTGAGTAGGTTATATACGAGTGAAAAACTAAGTTTTAAAGGAGCATGACATGCTGAATCTGGCAGTGGAGATCACCTTCCAGAGGCGGGAGCTGGAGTTCCCCGTGAAGCAGTTCAGCGATCGGCTGCCCAAGGCGTAGGTGACCCATGAAGTCGGAGAAAATACCCCGGGTCGTGATAGTGGGGGCGGGTTTCGGCGGGCTGAAGGCGGCTCAAACTCTGCGCCGCACCCCCGTCGACCTGACCATGATCGACCGGAACAACTACCACCTGTTTCAGCCTCTTCTCTACCAGGTAGCTGCGGCCTATCTGGACCCCGAACAGATCGCCAAACCGGTGCGGGGCATCTTCCGGGGTCAGAAAAACCTCGGCTTCAAGATGACCGAAATGGTGGGCGTGGATTTTAGGAACCGCGTCCTGGAAACAACCAGCGGCGCGATACCCTACGACTATCTGATCCTGGCGGTGGGAGGACAGACCAACTTCTTCGGCATGTCGGGTGTAGAGGAGCAGGGCTTTTCCCTTAAACGATTGGCCGATGGAGTCGGTATCCGCAATCACCTGCTCACGAGTTTCGAAAAGGCGGCCCTGGAGCCGGACAGCGCCGTACGCCGGGGACTGCTCACTGCCGTGGTGGGTGGAGGGGGAGCCGCCGGCGTGGAGATGGCGGGCGCCCTGGCCGAGCTGACCAGCAATGTGCTGAGCAGGGATTTCAGGGAGTTCAAGAGCCGGGATTTCCGGATCATCCTCTGCGAGGCCGCCAACCGGCTTCTCCCCGATCTTCCGGAGGACCTGGCCCGGGAAGCCGAAAGCATCCTGAAAGCCAAGGGAGTGGAGGTACGGCTTGGATCCTTTATCACCGACTTTGACGGGGAAGCCGTCCAACTCAAGGACCGAACGGCTATCCCCGCTCACACTCTGATTTGGACAGCCGGCATCCAGGCCGCAAAGATCACCGGGAGCCTGGGGGTGTCTCTGAACGCCGGCGGGCGGATCGTGGTGGAGCCGAGCCTCCAGATCCCCGGCCACCCGGAGGTGTTCGCAATCGGTGATGCCGCCTATTGGGAGGAAGGGGGGAAACCGATACCCATGGTTGCCCCGGCAGCCGTCCAGATGGCCGAGACCGCGGCTGAAAACGTCCTTCGCCGCATCCGGGGCAAGGCGCTTCGCTCGTTTCACTACAGGAATCCCGGCGCCCTGGCCACCATCGGGAGAAACGCGGCGGTGGCCAGGGTCAAAGGATTGAAGTTCAGGGGCTTTCCAGCCTGGCTGGTGTGGCTGGTCGTGCACCTGATCCGGCTGGTGGGTTTTCGAAACCGGCTGGTCGTCCTGATCAACTGGGCCTGGGATTACTTCTTCTTCGAGCGGGCTTCCCGCATTATCATCGATAGATAGGAGGACCTATGAGAGCCGTAATCGGTGCGTGCCCCTGCCCCGGACTGCGCACCCCGCCGTCAACTGCGAGCTTCACCCGATGGCCGCGGATCCGGTCTCGCCGGAGCGAATGCGGATGCACTCACCCAGGTCCAGGATGAAGATCTTCCCGTCCCCGATTTCGCCGCTGCGTGCGCCCCGCACGATGGCATCCACGGCCCTCCGGACGAAGTTCTCATTTACAGCGATTTCCAGACGCACCTTCTTGAGCAGGTTCACCTCGATATCCACACCCCGGTAGGACTCGTGGTAGCCCTTCTGCTGACCGCAGCCCAGGGCGTTGGTCACCGACATCTTGTACACCTCCGCTTTATACAGCTCCTGCTTGACCTCGTTGAGCTTGTGGGGCTGGACGTAGGCGATTATCAATTTCATTGTTCCTCTCCTCGAATCACAACACTACTGGGTGGTAAAGATCTGAAATCCGGCGTAGGCCTCGGAGCCGTGCTCGCCGATATCCAGACCGCGCAGCTCCTCCTCGGGACCAACCCGCAGACCGACCGTGGCCTTGAGTAAGCTGAACAGAGCCAGTGAGGCGGCCACTGTCCAGCCGAATACGCACAGCACACCCAGGGCCTGGATACCCAGCTGCTTCACGCTTCCACCGAAGAACAGCCCGGCCAGACCGCCGTACTCCGGCTGGGCAAACAATCCGACCGCCAATGTTCCCCAGGCACCGCACACGCCGTGCACGGAAACCGCTCCCACCGGGTCGTCGATGTGGAGGACCTTGTCGATGAACTCGACGGAAAGCTCCACGATCGCCCCGGCGATCAGGCCTATCAGGATGGCACTGCCCGGCGATACGCTGGCACAACCGGCGGTGACGGCGACCAGACCGGCCAGGGCTCCATTGAGGGACATGCTCAGATCCGGCTTTTTCGACCGAATCCACGATAGAGCCATGGCGCCGACCGCGCCGGCGGCGGCGGCAACATTGGTGTTCACCGCGATAAAGGCTATCGACAGGTCCGTGCCGGACACCGTGCTTCCGGCGTTGAAGCCGAACCACCCAAACCAGAGGATGAACACACCCAGGGTGGCCAGGGGCAGGTTGTGTCCCTGGATCGCCTTTACCGAAAACCGCCCGTTGCTGCGCACGTACTTGCCCACCCGCGGCCCGAGGAGCAGCGCACCGGTGAGTGCGCACCAGCCGCCCAGAGAGTGCACAACCGTGGAACCGGCAAAATCTACGAAGCCCAGATTCCCGAGCCAGCCTCCACCCCAGATCCAATGACCGGAGATCGGGTAGATGAACAAGCTGATCACGACGCTGTAGCCCAGATAGGCGACGAATCGGGTCCGTTCGGCCATGGCTCCGGAAACGATGGTTGCCGCGGTGGCGGCAAAGACCACCTGGAACATCCAGAAGGCGAAGGTCCACAATCCCTCCTGGGAAGCGGGGGACGCTCCGCTCAGGAAAAAACCGGAGCCGCCGAACAGGCCGAAGCGATCCGTCCCGAACATGAGTCCGAAACCCACGGCCCAGAAAGCCAGGGTTCCCACGCTGAAATCCAGCAGATTCTTCATCCCGATGTTCACCGCGTTTTTCGCCCGGGTGAAACCCGTCTCCACCATGGCGAACCCCGCCTGCATGAAGAACACCAGAACCGCAGCCAACAGCACCCAAACCGTGTCGACGGCCAACGCGCTGGCCGTTTCATCCCCGGTCTGCGCGAAAACCAGAACGGACCCCGCCAGCAGAAAAACAAGCACCCACGGCAGCGTTTTTTTCATACGCCTCCTCCGTTGCTCCACAGAATGCGAATTGTCAAGGTCTGCAACGGATTTTTGCAATTGACATGCCAAAAACGGACAATCCGAAACCATTTGCCCTATTTGTTTTCCCCGTAGTCAAATGGCAAACCCAATCGCCCCTTCAATCCTGGGCCCCGAACAACAAAACCCACAGAAATGTAGAATTTATAAAAATGATAACACGGGAATGTAGGATTTCAGCCTCGGCGGCCACCCCGGTTCTGCCCGTTGCCGGCCCGGGGGGATTGACCGGCAGGGGGTAATGATATACACAGAGGTATATTTAAAACCGCATTCCTACTTTTTTGTAGGATCACCATGCGGAGAGGATGTCTGTGATGGGAAGTGCACAGAGGGAAACCGAGGTCGCTCAAAACCGCCCCTACGTGGACGAGAAGATCCGGGAACTGTCCCTGCTCTTCGACATCAGCCAGAATCTGGATTCTAGCATGGACCTGCGGGACACCCTGGGTCCGGTACTCGAGATTATCGCCAGATACAAGGGGATTATCCGGGGCAGCCTGACCCTGCTCAACCGGGAAACCGGGGAGATCTCCATAGAGGCGGCCTACGGGCTTTCCCCCAGCCAGCAGCGGCGGGGACGCTACCGGGTCGGCGAGGGAATCATCGGGCAGGTATTCCAGACCGGAAAGCCGTCGATCATCCCCAAGGTTGCCGAGGAGCCCCGCTTCCTCAACCGCACCCGGGCTCCCCGGGACCGGGACGGCCACGACCTGTCCTACCTCAGCGTGCCCATCAAGCTGGAAACCACGGTGATCGGCGCATTGAGCGTGGACAAGATCTACTCGGAGAACGCGGACCTGGAGGAAGACCTGCGTCTGTACGCCATCATCGCCTCGATGATCTCCCAGGCTGTTAAACTCCGCCAATCCGCCCAGGAAGAACGCCAGAGACTGATCGAGGAAAACCTCCGCCTTACCGAGGAGCTGAAGGATCGTTTCCGGCCTTCCAACATCATCGGCAACTCAAATGCCATGCAGGAGGTGTACGACCTGATCGCCCAGGTGTCCAAGAGCGACGCCACCGTGCTTGTCCGCGGGGAAAGCGGAACCGGCAAGGAGCTGGTGGCCCACGCCATCCACTACAACAGCCTGCGGGCGGGCAAACCCTTCATCAAGGTCAACTGTGCCGCCCTGCCCGAATCGGTGATCGAGAGCGAGCTGTTCGGCCACGAGAAGGGCGCGTTCACCGGGGCGGTGTCCTGCCGCAAGGGCCGTTTCGAGCTGGCTGACGGAGGAACCCTGTTTCTGGACGAGGTGGGGGATCTCTCCCCTGCCCTGCAGATCAAGCTTCTGCGGGTTTTGCAGGAGAAGGAGTTCGAGCGGGTGGGGGGAACCGAAACGATCAAGGTGGATGTGCGCCTGATCGCCGCGACCAACATCGATCTGGAGCAGCTCATCACCGAGGGCCGCTTCCGCCAGGATCTGTACTACCGCCTCAACGTCTTTCCCATCCATATCCCGCCACTTCGGGAACGGAAGACCGACATTCTGCTGCTCACCGACTACTTCGTGGAGAAGTACAGCAAGAACAGCTACAAGAACGTGCGCCGGATCTCCACACCGGCTATCGACATGCTGATGGCCTACCACTGGCCGGGCAACGTCCGAGAGTTGGAGAACTGCATCGAACGGGCCGTGCTGCTGAGCCGGGACGATGTGATCCACGGCCACCATCTACCCCCGACCCTGCAGACCGCCGAGGCCAGCGGTACCGCCTTCAAGGGGAGGCTGGAAACGGCCTTGGAAAATGTGGAGCAGGAGTTCATCCTGGATGCGCTCAAGTCTTCCCGGGGGAACATGGCCAAAGCGGCCCGTGCCCTCGGAATTACCGAGCGCATGATGGGCCTGCGGGTCAACCGATATGGAGTCGAACCCAGGCGCTTTCGGCACTGACGGCTCGCGGCGCT
>CAZKCQ010000212.1:0-5437 GCA_964551205.1 uncultured Spirochaetaceae bacterium | reverse complement strand
TTTACGGGCGGATCGCCCGGGTAAAATCCCGGATCATCGAGACCGAGGCCGATGTTCGCAATGAAGCGGGAGAGGTGGTGGCCAATGCAAGCGCCCGCTTTTTGAAGATGTAGGCGGAGAAGAGGAAACACGGAAAGGACTACACGATGGATGTATTTGATGCGATTCGCAGCCGCAAGAGCGTCCGTTCCTATCTCGATAAAGCTGTGGAGAAGGAGAAGCTGAACCGAGTGCTGGAAGCCGCCAGGATGGCTCCTTCGGCCAGCAACCGCCAGGAGTGGCGCTTCGTGATCGTGACCGATCCGGAGAAACGGCGCCGGCTCGCCGCTGAAGCGGCGGGGCAGCACTTCATCGCCGAGGCGCCGGTGGTGATCGCCGCCTGCGCCCAAACAGACGGCAAGATCATGCGCTGCGGGCAGCCCTGCCACCCGATCGATGTGGCGATCGCCATCGATCACCTTACCCTGGCCGCCGCAGCCGAAGGCCTGGGCACCTGCTGGATCGGATCGTTCGATCCCGATGTGGTGCGACAGATTCTGTCTATTCCGAAGGGGATCGTCGTGGTGGAACTTCTGCCGCTGGGATACCCCGAGGATCCTCAGCCGGTTTCCAAGTCCCGGCTTCCAATGGAGACGATCGTACACTACGAGAGCTGGTAGATGTAAACCGAGTAGATAGGGGGGGCAGCATGAAATCGTGGCTTCGCAATCTGATCATCGCAGCAGGTGTTGTCCTCTTTCTTGCGGCGGCCCTGGGTGGCGCCTGGCTGTGGGTGTCGCGCCGGCCCTTTCCCAAGACCCGGGGGTCGATCACCCTGGAGGGTATCGATGCTCCTGTGGAGATCTTCCGCGACCGCTACGGAGTGCCCCACATCTACGCTCAAAACTCGGAGGACCTGTTTTTCGCCCAGGGGTACGTGCATGCCCAGGACCGGTTCTGGCAGATGGAGTTCTGGCGGCGGCTGGGAGCCGGCCGGCTTTCCGAGCTGTTCGGAGAAGATCTGCTGGAAACCGACAAGTTCCTGCGCACTATGGGTTTCTACGAGGTCGCCAAGGAGCAGTACGAGAGGTACGGGGCCGAGACCCGGGCCTACCTGGAGGCGTATGCCGACGGGGTGAACGCCTATATCCTCAACCGCCGGCCCGCCCGTTTGGGATTGGAGTTCTCCCTGCTCGAGCTGCAGGGGGTGGATTTCCGGATCGAGCCCTGGCAGCCCACCGATACCGTCAGCTGGGGCAAGATGATGTCCTTCGATCTGGGAACCAACTACAGCCGGGAACGTCTGAACCTGGACGTATTGAGGGCGGTTGGCAAGGACAAGTGGTTCGACGTCTTTTCTCCCTATCGCGAGGATATGCCGGTCATCATCAGCGATCAGGAGCTCCTCCGCTCAGGCTTCCAACTGAACGACGGCGGGGGCGCAGCCCTCCGTGTCTTCGGATCCAGCGGGATCGGATCGAACAACTGGGTGATCTCCGGTTCCCGAACCGCATCTGGCAAACCTCTTCTGGCCAATGACATGCATCTGGCCCTGCAGATGCCCTCTATCTGGTACGAGGTCGGACTGCACGGGGTCGATGCGGAGGGTAACGTGGGCAGAACCGAAGATTGTCCCTTCCACATGCGGGGCTACTCCTTCCCCGGTGTGCCGGGGGTGATTGCCGGCCACAACGACTGCATCGCCTGGGGACACACCAACCTGGCAGCAGATGTGCAGGATCTTTATATCGAGCGCATCAATCCGGAGAATCCCGATCAGTACGAGGTGAACGGCCAGTGGGTGGACATGGAGATTCGCTACGAAGCGATCCGGATCCACAAGGAGGAGGAACCGTACGTGCTGCGGGTGCGGCACACACGCCATGGTCCGATCCTGACCGATCTGCCCTCCTGGGAGAAGCTGGGCACCTTCTTCGTGCTCCCGGAGGCGAACCGGGAGTTCCCCGAGAACATGGGGTTCACCGCCCTGTCCCTGCGCTGGACCGCCCTGGAGCCTGGGCAGCTGCACCGTTCCGTGTTCATGATAGACCAGGCCCGTAACTGGGAGGAGTTCAGGGAAGCCCTGCGCTACTGGGACGTGCCCGCCCAGAACATCGTCTATGCCGACGTAGAGGGTAATATCGGCTACCAGGTTCCCGGGCTGTACCCGATACGGGCAAATGGCAACGGGCTGGCGCCGGTGCCCGGCTGGACGGATGAGAACGAGTGGCTGGGCTACATCCCCTACGAGCAGCTTCCCTTCACCTTCAACCCCGATAAGGGCTACATCGTCACCGCGAACAATCCGGTGACCACACCAAACTTTCCCCTGCCCGAAGGAAGCGAGTTCTCCTACGGCTACCGGGCCCGCCGTATCGCCGAAATGATCGAAGGCTTCGACCGGGGAATCACGGCTCAGCAGATCGCCCTGATCCACGGTGACACTTTCGATCTGTCGGCCGCCGAGATCATCCCCTACCTCGAAGGTTTGGACCTGCGGGGAGAGCCGGAAGATCCGCCGGAGGGGGAGAGCGAACGGGAGCGCAAGAAGCGGGAGAAGCGGATCGAGAAGGAGCTGGAGGGGCTTCAGGAGGCCAGGGCCCGTCTGTTGGCCTGGGACGACCGTTTGGATATGGACAGCAGCGAAGCGGTGCTCTACGGCTATTTTTTCATCAAGTTGGTGGAGGAAACCTTCAAAGATCAGTATCCGGAGAGCGCCTGGCCTCTAGATCTGGGTGGCCGTGCTCAAAACGCCCTCTACTATCTGCTTTCGGAGCCGGACAACCCCTGGTGGGACGATCAGCGGACCCCGGACCAACGGGAGACCCGGGATGAGATCCTGGTTCGGGCCCTGCGGAAGGGATACCGGGCCGCGGCAGAGGAGCTGGGAAAGAAGATCGATTCCTGGGAGTGGGGGGAGGTGCACACCGCGGTATTCCGCAATCAGACTTTTGGTCAGTCCGGGATCGGACCGATTGAGAGGATCTTCAACCGGGGACCGGTTGCTGTGCGGGGTGGAAACACCCAAGTCAGCCTGGCGGAATGGCGGATGGAAAAACCCTTCGAGATCTATCACATCGCCTCCCAGAGGGCGATCTATGACCTGGGGGATCTTTCAGCCAGCCTGCTGATCCATCCCACCGGTCAGAGCGGACATCCCGCTCACCGTCACTACGACGACTTCATCGAGCCCTGGCGGAAGATCGAGTATCATCCAAGTCTGTGGGAACGCGGCGCCGTGGAGAAAGCCTCCCGAAAGCCCCTGGTGCTGAAGCCGGGGGAATGACCTTTGGTTGCGTTGACTTCATCCCGCTGAACCGCGTACCTTTGACTTCACATGGCAGACACCGGAGAGGAGGGGTGAAGCGGGATGCCGCGTATGGAAATCGAATACGGTATAGTTGATTTGACGGTCGACCTGCCGTTTCCCTGCGATGTGTGCGGCATGAGCAGCACCGAACCCCTCGCGAATCCAGGGGAAGCGATCAGGCAATCCTATGCCCAACCGATCGGTTCCCCCCCCCTCGCCGAGCTGGCTGAATCGAAGCTCAGGAGAAATCCCGAGTCCTCCGCCGTTGTCGTGGTTTCGGACAACACCCGTCCGGTTCCCTATCGGGGTGCCGACGGTATCCTGATTCCGCTGCTGGAAGCCCTGATTTCAGCCGGCTACCTTCAGGAGCGGATCACGATCCTCATCGGTACGGGATCTCATCGGCCGATGGGCGAGTCTGAGATCGAGGACTTGCTGGGACTCCGGGAGGCCGGATTTGACCTGTCCGTGGTCAATCACGATTACCAGAAACGGGAAGATCTGGTCTTTGTCGGAAAAACAAGGCGAGGTTCACCGGTGCGGATCAACAAGCTCTATGCGGGAGCGGATCTAAAGATCGTCACCGGCCTGGTGGAGAGCCACTTTATGGCCGGTGCCTCCGGAGGCCGAAAATCGATCTGCCCCGCCATAGCCAGCAAAGAGACGTTACAGATTTTTCACGGTCCGGAAATCCTCGAGTCCCCCGCGGCGGCGGATCTCGTGCTGGAGGGAAATCCCTGCAGCCAGGAAGCGGAACAGGCCGCCGAGTTGGCGGGTTGTGATTTCTCGGTAAACCTGACCCTCGACTCGGCCAAGAGGATAACAGGTGTGTATTCCGGGGACATCTTCACCTCTCATCGGGCGGCGGTGCAGAAGATCCGGGAGTACGTGACTGTGCCGGTTGACGGCCTCTACGACCTGGTTCTGGTTCCCGGGGGATTCGTTGCCATCAATCACTATCAGGCCGCCAAAGCGGCTGTAGAAGCCTGCCGGGCGGTGAAGCCCGGAGGGGTGATCGTGCTGATCGCCCGCCACAGCGACCGGGATCCGATCGGCAGCCAGGATTACAAGAAGACCCTGGCGTTGCTAAAGCAGGATGGACCGAAACAGTTCTTACGAACCATAAAGTCCAAGGATTGGACCTTCACTCACGATCAGTGGGAAACCCAGATGTGGGGTAAGGTCCTCGACAGGATCGGCGTGGATGAGAACCTGATCTACTGCAGCCTCGAGATCGCGGATGAGGCCTACGCGATCCTCCCGGGAATCCCCGGGTTGCGGTACCTCACGAATGAGGAGCGGGCATCGGGGAGGCCTGCGGAGGAATTGATGGCCCTGATGGTGGATCGGGCGGTTGGAGCGGCGATCGATACGCTTCGGGCTCGGTTGGAGCGGGACCCGCGGCTACTGCTGCTGCGGGACGGACCGTATGGTGTTCCCACGGATGTCAGCTGACCCATGCACGTAAACGGGGACTGGTTGGAGCGGGTCGCCGCGATCGTGGGGGCGGACGGCCTTCCGGTGGATCCAGGTGAAACCAACATCGGGCTGATGCGCTCGATCAAGAGGGCCCTGGATCCTCAGGGCATCCTCAATCCCGGCAAGATCTTTACTTTGTAGAAGTCCGTTCGTATCCGACAAAAGTGCATTATCCTACCCCGGGCCGCGGTCCGGGTGCCTTCCTCTCTGATATCCAGGCAGCATCAACCGCTCAATTACCGATCAGGCCTCTTACCTGCTGCGGCCATTGACAGCAGGTTATTGTTGACTATAATGCTAAGATTTATCATTTTAGTATTACTTAATGAAAAAGCTATCTAGGAGATTTTCTATGAACAAACGATTGGGAATTGCTATGATCGGTGTGCCGGCACTCCTGATGTTGGCTGCAGCCGGTACTGTGTTCGGCCAAAATGCTCTCGATCCCGGAGAGCGGAATGTGACCTATCCCGGAGCGAACGGCGTGTCCTTGCAGGGATATCTGGCCACCCCGAGGAGCAGCGGTCCCTCACCCGCGGTGGTGATGATCCACGAGTGGTGGGGTTTGAACCATGACACGACGGTGCTGGCCGATGCCCTGGCCGGAGAGGGCTTCGTCGTGCTGGCGGCGGACACCTTTCGCGGCAGCGTCGCCCAGTCAGCGGGGGA
>CAZKCQ010000211.1:0-5443 GCA_964551205.1 uncultured Spirochaetaceae bacterium | reverse complement strand
CCGGATTGTAGGTCCACCCCTCGACCTTGATCCGCTGCTGAACCTTCACATCCGCGTAGGAATGGGCGACCACGGCAGCGTAGTACACGGGCCGGTCTTGCAGGCGGATGAATTTGAAGTATTCGCTGATCACGTTGCCCAGATAGGCTCCGCCCCGCAGGGACACGTAGATCACATCCGGCACGAAACCGGATTTATAGATCTGGTAGGCCAGCTTGATGGCGTTGTTCCGAAAGGTCCGATATGGCAGGAAGTTCTTGGTCATGGCTTACACTCGCTCCAGGGAATGATGCAGGGTCAGGATCTCGGTATGATCCTTATGTATCGCAACGGTGTGCTCGAAATGCGCGGAATCGCTTCGGTCCGCCGTGACCACCGTCCATTTGTCTTCGAGCAGCCGGACCTGCCAGTCGCCCCTGTTGATCATCGGTTCCAGCGCCAGAATCATCCCCGGTTTGATTCTGGGGTTCGGGCCGCTGGAGACGTAGTTGGGGATCTGGGGCTCCTCGTGTTGAGAAAAGCCTACACCGTGACCGCAGTACTGGCGGACCACCTCGAAGGAGTTCGACCGGGCGTGATTGTAGATCGCCTCGGATATGTGGCTGATGCGATTGCCGAAAACCGCCTGCTCGATTCCCAGCTCCAGGCATTCCCTGGCAACCCGGATCAGCTGTTCTCGGGCCGGTGAAACCTTGCCGACCGGAAGGGTGATTGCTGCATCGGCGTAGTAACCCCCGACATTTACCCCCAGATCCAGACCGATGATGTCCCCGCGCTTGAGTCGGGTCTTGCCCGGAATCCCATGGATGACCTCATGATTAATGGCCACGCAGAGGGAGGCGGGGAAATCCATGTATCCCAGGAACGACGGTTCCGCTCCGCGGCTTCGGATATAGTCGCGGGCGAAGCCGTCCAGCTCCGCCGTGGAAATCCCCTCCTCCACCATTGCTTTGAGCTTCTCAAGGGTTTCGGAAAGGATAAAACCGGCCTCCCGAATCTTTCCGATCTCGGCGTGATTTTTGAGTTTTATCATCTATTCGGGTTTGGGCTCTTTGGGTTTTTCCTTTTTCGCCCCGGGCTGTGAAGAGGAAATCAGGCTTTCCGCATCCTCCCCAAAGGACTGACGGATCACCTGCGGGACATTGTCCGTCTGACCGCCCGATATCGTGACCATGCCCTGGATGAGCACGCCGTTCTCCACGTTCAGCTTGGGGGTGACGACATTGCCGAGCACCTTGCCGTTGGCCAGAAGATCGACCTCTTCGGTAGCCGTAATGTTGCCGATCATGGTTCCCCCTACCGTCACCCTCCTGGCGTAGATATCGGTTTTCACCTTTCCGGTGGGGCCGACGGTCAGGTGGTCCTCCGTCTTGATTTCTCCATCGAACTTGCCTTCGATGAGAATCGATCCGCTGACGTAGAACCGACCCTCGAAAACAGAGTTCTCTCCGATAACACTATTGTTCGGTATATCGTTCCTTGTGGCCATTGATCGCTCCTTGTTGTGGCAACCCTATCACGTTTCTTATTCCCCTTCAAGGATTCGCAGGATCCGATGAGCGTGAAAGTTGCTGACATCCAAATCGATCGCGTATTCGCACTCCCGGCGCGCCGCAGCATCATCCCCGAGCAGCAGATACTGTTCTCCGATCCGGGAACGGATGCGGGATCGGAAGATCCGGTTTTGCTCCTCAGGCAACAGGTGTTCCGCCTCTATGAGCTGCTCGATAGCCTGAGCTGGTCTGTTGGTTTTTCCCAAGAGAACCGCCAGGTTGAAACGGGCCTGCCAGCTGTCCTCCCGTGCAAGCCTGTCCTGCAGCAGCCCGACGGCCTCTGCATCGTCCCCGTGTACCGCTGAGAGTATAGCCAGGTAATCCAAAAACCACGGTTCCTGGCTCCTGCCCGTGGCCAACTGATAGTGCCGCAGTGCCGACTCAGCGCCGGAGAGATCGTTGAACTCCAACAGATAGAGAAACAAATGCTCGCAGAGCATCCGGCTCTCTGGATGCAGGTTGTACAGCTTCCAAAGCGCTGCCTGGTAGAGCACCGGGGATGAGGCGGTATTCCGCACATCCAGGAGATAAAGCTGAGCCTGGTAGTCGTCTACCTGCTCGTCGAGATAGCTCTGCAGGATGTCGGCGGCGCGCTGCCGATCTCCGATTTCCGACAGGCTGCGGGCGTAGGCCATGACCACAGGTCCGACAGTGGGGAATCGACCGTAGGCCCTCTCCTGAAGGGCGTAGGCGGTCTGTCGGTCCGCGTTTTTCACCGCTATCGAGGCCAGGTTGAGATAGACAGTCCAGGAGTAGGCCGGATGAGAGGTGATGACCTGACGGTAAAGCCGGGATGCCTCGACAGCGTCGCCCAGGATGAGCCGCAGATCCCCTTCGATCACCTGCAGATCCACCCTATCGCCGATGCCGCCCTGCTCCCGCAACTCCTGAACCAGGGACAACGCTGTTTGCTCGTGCCCCGAGTCGTAGGCCACGTAGATGCCCGGTTCCCGGAACAGGGGTTCGCCGATGTGGCGATTCACCACTGTAAAGGCACTTTCTGCATCCCCCTCAGCCATCCACAGGAGCGCTGCGTCCAGGTGGATTCCGGGTTCATTCAGGTCCGTTCCTAAAAGCTGGAGCTGGTAAGGGTCCTGGGAGGTCTGGGTGACCAGAGATATTATCTTTGCCAATTCCGGATTATGATCCGTTTCCGGTGGTGTTTCCAGGAAACCGGCCAGGTACGCTTCGGCTCGAAGATAGGCCAGATTTTCGGCCCGATTTCCGCGGCTGCGTTTTAACTGGTCCACGGCCCTGTGGCTATCCTCCGCTGAAGCGCGAATCGAAGCGTACAGGTAGATTTGGTTCAGCTCTTCGCTTCCCGGGATACTGTCCGCAGCTCTGCGGGCAAATCCGTGCAAGATCGAAAAGTCGTTTAAAGCGCATGATATTTGATACACTCTTTTCAGGATCCGCAGGCTGTTGTACTGCCCCCGAACCCGGACCAGGGTTTTGTCCAGGCCTTCCAGGGCTTTATCGTAGTAGCCGAGGGAGATCTCATAGTCCGTCTCAACCAGCAGGTCATCGATCCGTAGCACGGTACTCCGGCGAGCCGCTACTGTTGTGTAAACAAGATAGATCGTGCCCCCGGCAAGGACTGCAGCCGCGATGAGGATGAGAAATAGGTTACGCAGCCTTCGACTACTCTGTTTCAACTCTCTATATTCTTGCGTATCCCGTCCAGTACCCCATTGATGAAGCGATAGGATTCATCCGTACCGTACTCTTTGGTAATATCCACGGCTTCGTCGATGGTAACCGAGGCGGGAATATCTTTTTGGAACAGCAGGCTGTAGACGCCAATCCGCAGAATGGCTTGATCGACCTTGTTGAGCCTGGAAAAATCCCAATGCTCCAACTGGGTTTTTATCTGCTCATCGATCTCGGTCAATTTTTCGATCGTGCCCCTGGCAATGAGGCGGCCGAAATCCAGACTCTCCGGATTGATTTTTTCTCTGCTCGACTCGTCGATCCAGGGAAACTCCAGGACGTCTTCGATCGGGCTGATCGGCTTCACGCTGCCCCCGCTGCCGCGCGTACCGAGCGAGCACAGAGAGTAAAGCTCATAGGCGTAGAGGGTTTGAAATGCTAGAATCCGCCCTTTTCTTCTGGCGCCCATGCTTTCGACACGCTTGAAGCGGATTACCGGATTACCAGGAGAGATTTTCTTCGAAGATTCGGATCTCCGCTTTTTTCTTCAGTTCATCCAGGAGATCCAGGAGCGCCTGCTGGTAAAACTCCGCCTGTTTCTGCTGCAGCAGTTGGGCGCTGATCTGGTCTCGCACCGTGCTTTTGTTTTGAGGCGGTATCGGGTCATCCAGAGATAGCAGGCGAAAGGGAATCTTTTCGGTCACCCGGATGATATGAAAACCGATGTTCGACTGCAGAACGCCGCTTATCTCACCGACGTCCATTTTGAAGGGTGCCTCGAAGAAGTCCTTTCCCAACAGCTGGCGCCGCGCCTGATCGTCCCGGCGCAAATACCCGAAATCTCCCCCTTTGTAGCGGGAGTTCTTGTCATCCGAGTACTTGACAACCAGATCGTCGAAGGCCGCACCGTTTTGAAGCTCCCGGGCTATCTCCTCTGCCCGGGATCTGGCCTTGTTCTTCTCATCCGCCGAGGTGAGATTGCGGGTATCGATATAGATATGCTTGAAGCGAACCATATCAGGCGCCACAAAGGCGGTTTTGTTCGCCTGATAGAAATCTTCTATCTCCGACTCCGACGGACGGGCGATATTTTCAAAAAGCGCCCTCTTTTTCTCCATGACGTATTTTTGCTGCAACAAGGCCTTCTTCAACTGGTCGACGTACTCTTCCCAGGTCAGGCCCGACTGCTGAAGAAGCTGTTTGAACTCCTGTTCGGTGAGCTCCCGGTTCAGATTCAGTCCCAGCCCCCCGGTTTGTCTGGCCAGGGCGATTCGGGAGTCGATTTCCCCCTGACTAACCGTGATATTCTCCATGGATGCGGCCTGGCTGATCAGCATCTCGCTGATCAGCAGATCGAGGAGTTTCCTGCGGTCTTCCAGGGAGAGCGATTTCTGCGTCCTGGCTTCGAGATCCTCGATCTGTTTGCGAAACTGTTTGACCGAAATTACCTCAAACTTGGAGAGCTTTACGGTCGCGACGGGTTTGTCGATGAGCTGCGCGAAAACGATCGGGGTGACGAGGAGAAGAGCTGCTGCAACAAAGACTATGCGTTTCATCCCACCCAAAGTAATCACCTGCGAAGGTACTGTCAAGTATAGCATCAACCCACGGGAATTTCCGTGTAGCCGATCTTTTCCTTCAGCTTTTTTACTCCGGGCAGTTTTTGATCAAGCTTCAATCCTTTGTCGAGGTAACTGAGTGCCAGCTCCCGCTGACCCAGGCCACAGTAGATTTCGGCGATCTTCTTGTAGAAGAAGGCGTTGTCCTTGCGGGAAAAGTCGAAACGGATCAACTCTTCGATGTAGTCGATCGATGTCTGAGGCGGGAGCTTGGTCACCATCTTGAAGCAGGTGATGCTCCGCAGCCGTTCGATGATCTCGTCGAGAAAATGATGGAAGTAGGGCTGCTGCATCTCCAACACGCACAGATGTTTGTACAGCTGGCAGGCACGTATGTATTCACCGTTCTTTTCCAATGCCTCGGCTATGAGAAAAATACAATCCATGTAGTCTTCCCGCCCCAGGCACATCTCCAGCGAAAAATCCGACCGGCATCGAGACAGAGAGTCATACAGCTGGAGAGCCTCATTCGGTTCGGAGTTGAGCAGGTTGTAGAATATGAGCTTCGACTGGGCAATTAGATCATCCGGACGGTTCTTGAGATACTCCCGGTAGTCGAATTTGGATTTGGAAAAGTGGATGGCGAAGGCGCGGTCGTAGGACTTGCGCTTCTGCGGATTG
>CAZKCQ010000210.1:0-5496 GCA_964551205.1 uncultured Spirochaetaceae bacterium | reverse complement strand
TGGACCATGCGCCAGTACGCCGGTTTCGGCACCGCCGAAGAGTCGAACCGGCGATATCGCTACCTGCTGGAGCAGGGGCAGACCGGGCTCTCGGTAGCCTTCGACCTGCCCACCCAGATCGGTTACGACTCCGACGATCCCCGGGCTGAAGGGGAGGTGGGGAAGGTCGGGGTGGCTATCGACACCTTGAGGGATGTGGAGATCCTCTTCGAGGCCATCCCGCTGGACAAGATCTCCACCTCCATGACCATCAACGCACCGGCGGCGATCCTGCTGGCCATGTACATAGCCGTGGCGGAAAAACAGGGAGTGGGGAAAGAGAAGCTGCGAGGAACGATCCAAAACGACATCCTCAAGGAGTACGTGGCCCGGGGAACCTACATCTTTCCCCCGGAGCCTTCGCTGCGTCTGATTACCGACGTGTTCGCCTACTGCAGCCGGGAAGTTCCCCTGTGGAATACGATCAGCATCTCCGGGTACCACATCCGGGAGGCCGGCAGTGACGCCTCCCAGGAGGTGGCCTTCACCCTGGCCAACGGGATCGAGTACGTGCGCGCGGCGATCCGGGCGCAGCTGGACGTGGATGAGTTCGCCGGCCGGCTGTCGTTCTTCTTCAACGCCCACAACGATCTGCTGGAGGAGGTGGCCAAGTTCCGGGCGGCCCGCCGCATCTGGGCGCGGATCATGAAGGAACGATTTCAGGCCACCGACCCGAAATCCATGATGCTGCGCTTCCACACCCAGACCGGGGGTTCGACCCTGACCGCCCAACAGCCGGACAACAACATCGTCCGGGTGGCCATCCAGGCCCTGGCCGCCGTGCTGGGGGGGACCCAGAGCCTGCACACAAACAGCCGGGAAGAGGCCCTGGCCCTGCCGGCGGAGGAGTCTGTGCGCCTGGCCCTGCGCACCCAGCAGATTCTGGCCTTTGAGTCCGGGGTCACCTCAACCGTGGATCCCCTGGCCGGTTCCTACTACCTGGAGGCGCTCACCGATCGGATCGAACTGGAGGTCTGGCAGTACATCGACAGGATTGAAGCCCTCGGCGGCATGATCCCCTCGATTCTGAAGGGCTACGTTCAGAAGCAGATCCAGGAAGCCGCCTTCCGTACCCAGAAGGACATCGAAAGGGGCGAGCGGGTGGTGGTGGGAATCAACAAGTTCCGGATGGATGAGGAAAAACCGCAGAACCTGCTGCGGGTCGATCCGGCGGTTCACCGGCTCCAGATCGAAAAGCTCTCCCGGGTCAAGGAAAGCCGCAGCGCCTCCCGGGTTCGGGCGGCCCTGGAAAAGCTGCGGGAGGGTGCAAAACAGGATGGTGTCAATCTGCTGCCGCCGATTCTCGAGGCTGTAAAAGAATACGCCACCCTGGGGGAGATCTGCCAGCTGTTGCGGGAGGAGTTCGGAGAGCACAGAGAAACAATCGTGCTGTGAGGAGATGAGGATGGCGGCAAAAAAAACGAGGATTCTCATTGCCAAACCGGGGCTGGACGGTCATGACCGGGGCGCCAAGTTCATCGCCCGGGCTCTGCGCGACGAGGGCTACGAGGTGATCTATACCGGGATCCGTCAAACCCCGGAGGCGATCGTACAGACGGCGATCCAGGAGGATGTGGATTTCGTAGGCTTGAGCCTTCTGTCCGGCGCCCACAATGAGCTGTTCCCGCGGGTGGTGGATCTGCTGGCGGCGAGCGGCGCGGGAGATATCGTGGTCTTCGGCGGCGGCATCATCCCGGAACAGGACATACCCTTTCTTAAAAACAAGGGAGTGGCGGCGATCTTCGGACCGGGCACCACCACCAGGCAGATCATCGAGTTCCTGGAGTCCCCCCGGGAGAGCTCCTGAAAGCCATGGATCTTGTCACGGAAGTTCGCCGCGGAAACCTCCGGGCCATCGCCCGGACCATCTCCCTGATCGAGGACCTGGAACCGGAGGCTGAAGGCTTGGTGGATGCCCTGTATCCGTATACCGGCCGCTCCCGGATCCTTGGGGTGACCGGCAGTCCCGGCGCCGGCAAGAGCAGCCTGGTCGACAGGCTGATCACCCTGGAACGGCAGCGCGGGCGCAAGGTCGCAGTGATCGCCGTGGATCCCAGCTCCCCCTTTTCCGGGGGGGCCATCCTGGGGGATCGACTGCGCATGCAGACCCACGCCACCGATCCGGGCGTGTTCATCCGTTCCATGGCCTCCCGCGGATTTCTGGGGGGCATAGCCGCGGCAACCGGGGATGTGATCAAGGTGCTGGATGCCGCCGGCTACCAATCGATCTTCATCGAGACCATCGGGGTGGGGCAGACCGAGATCAAGATCGTGGAGCTCTCCGATATCGTGCTGCTGGTCCTGATGCCCGGAGCGGGGGATGAGATCCAGGCCATGAAGGCCGGGGTGATGGAGATCGGGGACATCTTCGTCATCAACAAGAAGGATCTTCCCGGGGCGGACAAGCTGCTCGCGGAGGTGGAGTACGTCTTGAGCTTCAAGAACTCGGTCCAAACAGCCGGCCGGGAGGCGGAATACCCGGAGGGGTATAATCCGATTCTGATGACCAGCGCCGTTCATGAAGATGGAATCGAGCAGCTGCGGGAGGCGATCGAGTGCTACGCGGGGCAGATCGAGAGCTCCGGGAAGTTGGCGGAGAAACGGCGCCTGCGTCTGGAGCGGGAGCTGTTGGGAATACTGAACCGAAAGGTTCACGAGCTGATGGATGTGCACATCGAGGTCTCCAAACAGCTCCCCGGGTGGGCGGAGCGCCTCTACCGGCGAGATGCCCTTCCCTACACCTTGATCAACGAGCAGATTCGCGACTTTTTGAAGGAGAGAACAGGTGATTAAAAAGATCAACCACATAGCCATCGCAGTACGATCCCTGGAAGAACACATCCCCTTCTACAGAGATGTGCTGAATCTCGAGTACAGGGGTACGGAGGTGGTGGAGGATCAGATGGTGCGTCTGGCCGTGTTTCGGATCGGGGAGGTGCAGATCGAACTGCTCGAGCCGACAGGACCGGACAGTCCGATCTCTGCCTTCATCGACAAGAAGGGAGAGGGGATGCATCACATCTCCTATCAGGTGGATGATATCGAGAAGCAGATAATCGAGCTGAAACAGAAACAGGTGCGGATGATCGACGAAATCCCCCGCTCCGGTGCACACGGAAGCCGGATCGCCTTCCTCCACCCCAAATCTTCCGCCAGGGTGTTGACCGAGCTAACCCAGCCGGGTTGATGGAGGATCAAAATGAAACTCAACGCTGCGGACAGCATCAGATATTCCAGACCTACCTTTCTTACGGCCATCGTAGTCGTGTCGATTATTACAATTATCCTGTTCCCTCTGTTCATGATCTTCCATCAGTATCCGACCATCACCCGGCTGCTCAAAGAGTTCACGCTAAATGAGGCGGTGGGAGTCGCACAATACCTCAGCGTGGTCGTAATAGAAGAAGATCGCCTGCTGGAACAGGGGACCTTGGACGATGAGATCATCGATAAGATCCGGCAGGTTGAACAAGACGCCCGTTTTATTCGCCTGGTTATTTATTCTCCCTCAGGACAGATCCTCTATTCCAGTGAGCCTGGAGAAATAGGTCAGGTGAATCAGGATCCCTATTTTCGCCGGTTAACGGCCGACCCCCAAATAATGGTCAAAGAGGTGGAGAGGGGAGGCAGATCCCTCGAGAACCGATACATGACCGCGGATGTCGTGGAAACCTATGTCCCGATCCTCCGCGGGGGGAGACTGACCGGTGTTTTCGAGATCTATTACGATATCGGCCCTGAAAAACAGAAACTCAGATCCCTATTCAGTCTGTCGTCCGTCGTGCTTTTCGGTATAGCAGCGATTCTCCTGATAGCCGTGTTTATCAGCGTCTCCAGAGCAAATCAATACCTTCGAGACAGAGAGCGGGTATTGGAGGAATTGCGCACGCTGTCTCTTTCCGATGAGCTCACCGGCCTGTACAACAGAAGAGGTTTCTTCATCCTGGCGGAACAACAGATCAAAATCGCAACCCGGACACGGCGGAGCATGCTCCTCGTTTCAGCTGATTTGGACGGTCTAAAAAAAATCAACGACGGCTTCGGACACCACGAAGGTGATCGGGCGATAGTGGACGCCGGCCAGCTGCTGCGGCAGAGTTTTAGAGAGTCCGACATCATATCCCGTATTGGCGGGGATGAGTTCGTGATTCTCATTACCGAGAAACCTGAAATCAATGCGGAAGTGCTATTCAATCGTTTTAGAAAGAATCTGGAAGTCCACAATCGCCGTGTGCAACGGCCGTACTCTTTCTCTATAAGCATGGGCGTGGCCGCCTTTGATCCTCAGAATCCGGTCGATCTCAATACGCTGCTGATTGCGGCGGATAAATCGATGTACAAGAACAAAAAACACAACAGCCAGCAATCGAAAGCCGAAAACGATACGTCGATCCCATGATTCGCCGAGCTGTTCGCGCTGAACTGGAAACTGGCGCTGATCTGCTCGATTCCCATACCCATCATGGCAGCCTATTCCGGATTGCTGGTGGCCGGATCCGCCGGGGCTTCGAGGGTATCAACGACGCCATCGCGGAGATCAACGCCAAGGTGGAGAACATCATCTCCGGCATCGGGGTCAAGTTGATCGTGCAGGGGGGCTTGTACGCGAATCTCTACAACGCTCACACCGGGCTCGTCCCGGACAGGGAATAACCTCCGGAAATCACGATAGCCCGAGTCCCGGCTCTAGCCGCAGACCTTCGCGAGCACCCGCAGGAAGTTCGACCAGCAGATCTTCTCCAGCCGCTTCTGGGAATAACCGCGCTTCCGTAATCCCGTTACGATGTTGTTGAAGCCCCGGCAATCCTCCACACCGGCGGGCGTATCGGGAATACCGTCGAAATCCGAACCGAAGGCGGCGACCTCCTCCCCGGCCAGATCGACCAGGTAGTCGATGTGCTGGAGGAGCCTCTCCAGGGGAAGCCTTTCGGAGGCCATGACTTTTTTATAGTCCTCACCGAACTTCATCCAGGCTCTGCCGAGCTTGCCGGTGTCGGCGCCGGCCTTCCCGGATCGACGATCGAACTGGGCGAACACGGCTTTGCAGCGCTTTTCCGCGATCTTCCGGTAGTCGCAGTCCAGGAATGCCGGCAGAAAATTGATCCCGACCACGCCCCCGCCTGCGGCGATACCCCGGATCAGCTCGTCTTTGATGTTCCGCGGCAGCGGGCACAGACCGTACATGCAGGAGTGGGAGGCCAGGATCGGGGAGCTGCTGTGCTCCAAAATCCTCTCCACGGCCCGGTCATGGACATGGGAAACATCGATGATCATTCCCAGCTGATTCATCGCCTCTACCACCTCTATCCCGAAACGCGAAAGGCCGTCGAAGGCCGGTTCCTCATCCTTCGAGGAGATCACCCAATCGTTGCTACGGGTGTGGATGAGGGTCATAAGCCGGACGCCCATCCCGTACAGCTGCTGCAGCTTGTCAAGGTCATCCTCGATAGCATCCCC
>CAZKCQ010000209.1:0-5515 GCA_964551205.1 uncultured Spirochaetaceae bacterium | reverse complement strand
GTCAAATTAAAGATAGGCGAGGAAGACCTGATTCTGGAAACTGGAAAAATCGCCAGACAGGCCAATGGAGCCGTGTTTGGTCATTATGCGGGTTCCGCCGTCCTGGCTACGGCCTGCTGTTCCACCCAGGATCTTGAAAACCTCGACTTTATACCGCTTCAGGTGGAGTACAACGAAAAGTACTATGCAGCGGGAAAAATACCGGGCGGGTTCATCAAAAGGGAAGGTCGGCCCAAGGACAAGGAGATACTGGTCTCCAGGCTGATCGACCGACCCATACGCCCGCTGTTCTCGAAAAAATTCAAGCGGGAAATTCAGATCGTTCCCACGGTCGTATCGACTGACCAGATAAATCCGCCTGACGTAATCGCCATGGTCGCCGCTTCGGCGGCGATCACCATATCCGATATCCCCTTCGACGGTCCGGTCGGAGCTGTTCGCATCGGATACCTGGATGGTTCCTTCGTCATGAACCCCACCTACGACCAGATCGAGCAGAGCAACCTGAATATCGTGGTGGCGGGAACCATGGACGGAATCACGATGGTCGAGGGCGGTGCCGCGGAGATCAGCGAGGAGGTCATGGTCCAGGCCATCGAAGAGGCTCACAAGTGGATCAAGGAGCTGTGCCGGATCCAGCTGGAGCTGGCCGAGGCGGCGGGCAAGACGAAAATCGATCTGTCCCGGATAGAGGAGGAGACCCTGCAGCCTTCTGTCAGGGAGGAACTGCTGGCCTGGGCAAAACCCCAGATGGAGGAGGCCTGTTTCGTTCCCGGGAAGATGGACAGAGCCGCCGCCATAAAGGCGATCCGCGACCGGGCAACGGAGAGTGTCGCGGAGAAGATCCCGGAGCAGCAGATGCGGCTGGTAAAGGATCTGCTGGAGGAACTGGAGTACACGACGGTACGACGGTCGATCATTGAACGAAAGGTTCGCACCGACGGGCGGGGTCCCAAGGATATCCGTGAAATATCCTGCGAGGTCGATGTCCTGGAACGAACCCACGGTTCGGCTTTGTTCACCAGGGGAGAAACCCAGGCACTGGCCGTTACCACCTTGGGAACCGTGTTCGACGAACAGATGCTCGACGACATCGAGGGGGACGCCCGCAAGGCCTTCATGCTGCACTACAACTTCCCTCCCTTTTCGGTGGGAGAGACCGGAAGGCTGGGTCCGAATCGCCGGGCCATCGGCCACGGACATCTGGCCGAGCGGTCTTTAAGGGCGGTGATCCCGAGCAAAGAGAATTTTCCCTACACCATCCGGCTGGTCTCGGAGGTCCTGGAATCCAACGGTTCCTCCTCCATGGCCACCGTGTGCGGCGGTACCCTCTCCCTGCTGAACGCGGGCGTTCCGATCCGCAAGTCCGTGGCCGGGATCGCCATGGGCCTGGTGCAGGAGGAGGCCAGCTACGTGGTGCTCAGCGATATCCTGGGTGAGGAGGACCATCTGGGTGATATGGACTTCAAGGTCGCCGGTACGGCCGAAGGTATCACCGGTTTCCAGATGGACATCAAGATCGCCGGCGTGGACGCCCGGGTGATGTCCGAAGCCCTCCAACAGGCAAAGGAGGGGCGCCTGCACATCCTGCGCCTGATGAATGATACGATCGCCGAACCCCGGGACAGCATCTCCGAGTTCGCCCCGAAGATCATCAACCTGAAGATCGATCAGGAAAAGATCGGGGCGGTGATCGGCCCCGGGGGCAAAACCATAAAAGGGATCACTGAAAAAACCGGCGCCACCATAAACGTTGAGAATGACGGAACGGTAACCATATACTCCCGGGAAAAGACCATGGCTGAGGAAGCCGAAGCCGCAATCCGGGGATTGGTGGAGGAACCGGAGGTCGGTAGATGGTACATGGGCACGGTACGCCGGATCATGGATTTCGGAGCCTTTGTCGAGTTCCTCCCCGGCAAGGAAGGCCTGGTACACATCTCCCGGCTCTCCGATGAACATGTGCGCAGCGTGCACGATGTGGTGGAGGAGGGCCAGGAGGTTCGGGTCAAGCTCTTCGAGATCGACCGCATGGGACGGATGAATCTGAGCATGATCGAAAACCCGGAATCCCGAAACCGTTCGGGGGACAGCCCCCGCCCGGGGGGCAATTACAGGTCCGACTCCAGCCGCGGCTCGGGAAGACCCCGAAGCCGGGACTATTCCGACCGATCCGACCGGCGTGAGGACAGACCCAGGCGGAGATAGGATTGATCCAGTCGATCCAGCTGGCCAGCGGTGCCCGGATCATACTGGAAACCGTAGCCAACACGGATGTCGCCTCCATCGGCCTCTGGCAGTTGAGCGGTTCCCGGGATGAGGGCGACCGCGAGGCCGGATATACCCATTTCCTCGAGCACATGCTGTTCAAGGGAACGTCAAAACGCAGCGCCTACCAGATCGCGCAGGCGGTGGAGCGGGTAGGGGGCTACCTCAACGCCTTCACGGAAAAAGAGGTAACCTGTTTCTACTGCACCCTGCCGGGGGACAGCATCGATCTGGCCGTGGATGTGCTTACCGACATGTACTTCTCCAGCCTCCTGGACGAACAGGAGCTCCAGAAGGAGAAGGCGGTCATTGTCAATGAGATCAAGACCATCGAGGACAATCCCGAGGAGAAGGGGCAGCAGATCTACCTGGAGAGCCTGTGGAACAGTCATCCCCTGTCGCGGAAGATCACCGGGGAGGTTCACCAAGTTGAAGCCATAGACAAGCGCAGACTCCTGGACTTCTACAAGGGGCGTTATTCCCCGTCCACGACCGTGATCACGGCCAGCGGGAAGATCGATGCGGATCGCTTGAAAGCGAGATTGGCCCGCGCCTTCGCCAGCAACGGCGGAGGTAAGGCGCCTGGGCAGCGCAGTCTACCGGTGACCCGGCTCCAATGGCAGGCTGTCCCCGATAAATTCGAACAGGTCCATCTGTACACGGGAACCAGCTATCCCTCTTCCACCGAGATCGGAGAGTACTATCACGACCTGGTGTTCAACACCCTGTTCGGCGAATCCATGAGCTCCCGCCTGTTCCAGCGTTTGCGGGAGGACCAGGGGTTGTGCTACTCCGTATCTTCCTTCCGCACCTACTTCACCGACGTTTCACTTTGGACGATCTATGCAAACACGATCCCCTCGCTGCTGCCCGGCCTCGTGGAAGCGATCAACCAGGAGTTGGCCCGGCTGCATGAACAGCCCCCCACGGAGAGGGAGATCCAGGACGCCAAGAGCCAGCTCAAGGGAAACATGATCCTGGCCCGGGAGGACATGGAAAATCGCATGAAACGGCTGTTTCGCCAGGTTCACTTGACCGGAACGTTCGTCGAATACGAAACGTCCCTCGAGCTGTTGCAGCGGATCGGGCGCGATGACATCCTGTCCATCATCGAGAGGCGAATCCACCCGGACAATTTCAACCTGCTTGCCTACGGGAGTCGGAAACTCGACAAGTTACCCCGTCAGGGCTACACCTTTTAGATGAGGCGGATCCCGATAACCTGCAGCTGCGCCTCCCCCGACCTGCTGCCCCGCTACCAATCGGAGGGCGCCTCGGGAGCCGACCTGCACGCCGACATCCCGGAGCAGCAAGCGATCACCATCCAGCCGGGGCGCTGGGAACGCATCCCCACGGGCCTGCGGCTGGAAATCCCCCCGGGCTACGAAGCCCAGGTACGGCCCCGCTCCGGACTCAGCTTCAGGCACGGCATCGCCCTTCTGAACGCCCCCGGTACCATCGACTCCGACTACAGGGGAGAGGTCCAGGTCATCCTGATCAACCTGGGCCGGGAGCCCTTCGAGATAAGGAGGGGGACCAGGATCGCCCAAATCGTCTTCGCTCCGGTCATTCGGGCGGATTTTCATCTGCAGGAAACCCTGAGCCGGAGTGAGCGGGGCGCGGGGGGATTCGGTTCCACGGGCACCTGAATGAAACCGATCCTTCCGCTGCCGATCCTGCGTCTGCTCATCCTGCCTGCTACGTTCGCTGCGCTATCTGCGTCAGCTTCGCTGATCGGCTGCCGGAGTCAAAGCACGGCTTCCCGCGTCCCAGAAGCGGAGCAGGCTGAGCGATCCGGGGAATCCACAGGGACTGCGGAAACGGAGGAACAGATCCTGCGGCGGCAGCTGGTTTCCGCTCAGAAGGCTTTTCAAGAGGGCAGCTACGAGGTCTCCAGGCAGATACTCATGAACGTGACCGATCCAGCCAATCCGGAGATCCGGTACCTGCAGGCTCAGATTGCCCTGGCCCAGGGGGATGCCACACTGGCCGTGTTCTACCTGAAACAGGTCGTGGACGGCGGATCCCGGCAGCTGGAGGCGCGCCAGAGCGTGGAGGTGCACCGTCAGCTGGCCGAGTTGAGCTACGAATCCGGTGATCTGGAGCAGGCCTATCAATCCTATCTGAAAATGGTGAATCTGTCCGGCGGAAACGTACCGGCGGAGGTTTGGCTCCGCCTGGCAGAGATCGCCCTGTTCAGCCGCGCCGATGCTGAGAGCGCCCGGATCTTCCTGCTCAACTACCGGGCTTCCCGGAAGGCACAACCCCCTCAGGATCGTTTCCTGGAACGGTTATCCAAACGCCTTAGTTGGGGGAGTTTGAGCCCGGAGCAGGTCGGGTTGAAAGACGCCAACATCTCGGCACTCGAGGTGGACGGGGACGATCTGTGGATCGGGACCTGGAACGGGGGCATCAGCCGCTATTCGATCGGCCAGCGCAGCGCCACGGTGTTCGAAACCGGAAGTGAGAGCCTGATCCCCAGAACGGTTCGCAGCATCGAGGTTTCTCCCACAAGGGTCTGGATCGGGACCTACCAGGGTCTGTACCAGTACACCAAATCCAGCTCGAGATGGCAGAAGATCGGATTCCTCGATGAGAAGGTCGAAGCCCTCTGCGCCGTGGGGGAAACCCTGTACGTGGGGACCCTGGGACGAGGCTTGTGGCGATACGGAGGAAAAGAATGGGAGAAGATCGGTTGGGGCGTTCTTCCCGGGGAGTTCGTGAACTGCCTGGAAGCGGAGGGTGATCATCTGCTCATCGGTACGCTGAACCTGGGTCTGGTTATCATGTCGCTGAAAACCGGAGCATTCTTCAGCTTCGACAGCATCAATTCGAACCTGCAGGCCCGCAACCTGATAACCCTGCTGCCGGAGGACGACGACACGCTTTGGATCGGAACCTACGGAGAGGGGCTGTACCGCTGGAAGCGGAGGGAAAACAGGCTTGAGCACTTCAGCAGGGCCTCGGGGGAAATCGCCGATGACTGGATACTGAGCGCGGTCCGGGCCGACAGCGGTCTGTACTTCGGCACCTTCGGCGGCGGGGTTTCCCGCTTCCTGCCGGAGAGGGGGCAGTGGGAACGAATCGGGCTGGGAGAGGGACTTTCGGCTCTGGACATCAGTTCCGTAGCCTATGCCGCCCCCCATCTGTTCTTTGGCACCCTGGGTTCGGGCGTATCCGTCCTCGATGAATCCCTTGTCTTAGACGGCTCAGGCGGAATAGAATAACCGCGGAGATCGATGATCCG
>CAZKCQ010000208.1:0-5563 GCA_964551205.1 uncultured Spirochaetaceae bacterium | reverse complement strand
CTGATGACACATGGATTTTCAGTCCACTGCTCTACCGACTGAGCTACAGCGGCAAGTGGCCCAAAAACTAACAATTTTAAAAAAAATTGTCAATAACGTCAGGAGCTGCCTGCCCACAAATACCTTGACCACAGTTTTAAAAAGACCTATTATAGTCACATGAAGACCACAAATATATCCCAATTCAAAGCCCACATCAGCGAGGAATTGCGCAAGGTGCGAGCAGGGGAACACATCATCATCCTCGATCGGGACATTCCTGTTGCCGAGGTTATCCCATATCAGGAGAAGAAGAACCTCTTGAATATACGAACACCAAAGCATCGACTCGAGTATGTTCAAAGCTCATTTTCCGTGAGAACGGATCCACTTCACTACCTCATGGCAGAGCGAACGAAACGATGATCTGTTACGTCGATTCCTCGGTCGTACTGCGTTTTCTCCTTATTCACGATTCCGCCTTGAAGCAAGCCTCGCAATACGACGTCGTGGGCTCGAGCGAGCTTCTGAACATCGAGTGCAATCGCGTTCTGCATCGATACCGTTTGGAGAAACAGATCTCGGATTCCGAACTGGCCGATGTGAAGCAAAATCTTCAAAGAATCTGCGACGGATTGACCATCATAGAACTGACTCAGCCTGTCAAAACCAGAGCTGCCGAATCGTTTCCGACGGTTGTCGGCACCCTGGACGCCCTCCATCTAGCATCCCTGTTGCTCTGGAGAGATGCGACTCCCGAGGAAACATTCATCCTGCTCAGTGCAGACCAGAAAATGCGAACCTGTGCAGTGGCCCTGGGAATTCAGCTGATAGAATAGATGTTGGCGCCTGAAATTAATTACTGCGCCCGATTGAAACTCCCGATGTACGCAAATCGGGTCAAAATAACCCGCTATGACAAAATGGCCCACTCTTGCGTGTTAGAATAGCCCAACGGCCCCTACGTACTACACAGGCATTTATATATTTTTCTATATCTATACTATGGAATAAATTGTGATTGGCTACAACCCAAACAAATGGCATGGAACTTGCAAAATATTTGTTAACAAGAAAATAATCTGCTTACTGGAGGTAGCACATCATGTCAAAAGCAGTAGGAATAGATCTGGGAACCACCAACTCAGTGGTAGCCGTCATGGAAGACGGAAAACCGGTAGTCGTTCACAACAGCGAAGGCGCCCGCACCACCCCGTCGGTGGTGGCCTTCAACAAGGAGGGAGAGCGCCTGGTGGGACAGCTGGCCAAGCGCCAGTCCGTTCTCAATCCCGATGGGACGATCTTCTCGGCCAAGCGCTTCGTTGGACGCAAGTACAGCGAGGTTGCTTCCGAGATCGAGATCGTACCCTACAAGGTCGAATCGGGCCCAAACGACGCGGTCCGCTTCAATATCCGGGGCAAACAGGTCGCCCCCGAGGAGATCTCCGCCCAGGTTCTGCGCAAGCTGGTGGATGACGCATCCAACTATCTGGGTGAAAAGATCAAGCAGGCGGTGATCACCGTACCGGCCTACTTCAACGACGCCCAGCGTCAGGCCACCCGGGACGCCGGCCGCATCGCCGGACTGGAGGTCCTGCGCATCATCAACGAGCCCACCGCCGCGGCTCTGGCCTACGGGTTGGAGAAGAAGAAGAACGAGACCATCATGGTCTTCGACCTGGGCGGCGGGACTTTCGACGTGTCGATTCTCGAGGTCGGCGACGGCCTGTGCGAGGTCCGGGCTACTGCGGGAGACACCCACCTCGGCGGAGACGATTTCGACAAAGCCCTGGCCGACTGGCTGGCCGACGAGTTCAAGAAGGAACAGGGTGTGGACATCCGCAAGGATCGGCAGGCGCTGCAGCGGCTGTACGAGGCGGCGGAGAAAGCAAAGATCGAGCTGTCCGCAACGGCTCAGACCACTGTCAATCTGCCCTTCATCACCGCCGACGCCAACGGTCCCAAGCATCTGATGATCAACGTCACCCGCGCCCAGTTCGAACAGCTGACCCGGAACCTGGTGGAGCGCACCCGCGGACCGGTCAAGCTGGCCCTCGAGGATGCCAAACTGAGCGCGCAAGACATCGATGAGGTGGTACTGGTCGGGGGTTCGACCCGGATCCCGGCGGTTCAGGAACTGGTGAAAGAGCTGACCGCAGGCAAACAGCCCAACATGTCGGTCAATCCAGACGAAGTGGTCGCCGTCGGTGCGGCGGCTCAAGCGGGCATAATCCAGGGGGACGTACAGGATGTGCTCCTGCTGGACGTTACGCCTCTGTCCCTGGGCGTGGAAACCCTGGGCGGGGTCATGACCCGGATCATCGAACGCAACACTACCATCCCGGCACGGCGCTCCGAGGTGTTCTCCACTGCCGATGACAATCAGACCGCGGTGGACATCGTGGTGCTTCAGGGCGAACGATCCATGGCCCGGGACAACCGGACACTGGGTCAGTTCAAACTGGAAGGGATCCGTCCTGCCCCGAGGGGAGTACCTCAGATCGAGGTCTCCTTCGACATCGACGCCAACGGGATCCTCAACGTCTCGGCCGAAGACAAGGATACCGGCAAGGAGCAGAAGATCACCATCAGCGGATCGACCAGTCTGGATCAGAGCGACATCGACAGGATGGTCCGCGAGGCCGAGTCCAACGCGACCGAAGACAAACAGCGCAAGCAAACAGTGGAGGAGCGAAACCAGGCCGAGGGACTGGCCTACCAGGTGGAAAAGGCTCTTCAGGATCTGGGCGACAAGGTGCCCTCCCACGAGCGGGCTCGCTGCGAGCAGCTGATCACGGATATCCGCCGGGCGATCCAGGAGGAAGCTCCGCTGGATCGTGTGCGGGAGTTGAAAGAACAGCTGCAGCAGGCTTCGTACAATATCTCCTCTTCGGCGTATGAAGGAGCCGCGGATGGATCCGGTTCAGCGGGCCGCGGCCAGGGGGCCTACGGTGCGGCGGGAGGCAATGGCCATGGACATCACTCCGGAACGGCTACGGATTCCGATCAGGGGAACGATAACGTGATTGACGCTGAATTTTCGGAGAGGTAAATTAGTACCTAAGACATGGCGGTAAAGTATCAGGATTACTACGAGACACTGGGGGTCTCCAGGGACGCGACCCAGGAACAGATCCAGGGGGCCTACCGGAAGTTGGCCCGCAAGTACCATCCCGACATCAACAAGAGCTCGGATGCGGAGGATAGGTTCAAGCTCATAGGCGAGGCCTATGAAGTGCTGCGGGACCCGGAAAAACGCAAACGCTACGACGCTCTCGGCGACAACTGGAAGGCGGGGCAGGATTTCACCCCGCCTCCGGGCTGGGAGTTCTTCAACTTCGGGACGGGCACCCGTTCGGGGACCCGTTCCCGTTCCGGAACCCGGCCGGGGGGGGATGGATACTCTTTCCGGATCTTCGAAGGTTTCGGGGATTCCCCCTTCTCCGGATTCAGTGATTTCTTCGAGACCCTGTTCGGCGGGGAGACGGGGGGGTTCGGCGGAGCCTCGGGTCAGGGGCAAACCCGCCCCCAGACCCTGCGGGGCCAGGATCAGGAGGCGGAAATCACAATTACCCTGGAGGAGGCCTACGGTGGCACAAAACGCAGCGTGACCCTGGAGTCCAGGGACGCGCGCAGCGGCCGGCCGACCGGTGAGGCCAAGACCCTGGAGGTCAAGATCCCCGCTGGCACGACCGACGGGCAGCGCCTGCGCCTGCGCGGACAGGGCGGGCCGGTTGCCGGCGGCGGCACGGCCGGAAGCGGCGGAATGCCGGGCGATCTGTACCTGCGGGTGCGGATCGTTCCCCATGCGATCTTCCGTCTGAACGGCGCCGATCTGGAGCTGGACGCCCCGGTCACCCCCTGGGAGGCGGCCCTGGGAGCCCGCATCGAAGTGCCGATCATCGGCGGCAAGGCTTCGGTCAAGATGCAGCCCGGCACCCCGAGCGGCCGGCGTCTGCGTCTGCGGGGAAAGGGTTTTCCGAAAAAGAGCGGCGGGCACGGGGACCTGTACGTACGCATACGCATCGAGGTGCCGAAAAATCTGAGTGCGCGGGAGCGGCAGTTGTTCGAGGAGCTGTCGAAAGCCTCCGCTTTTCGGCCACGGCGCTGGTAGATAGCTGCTGGCAAGCAGCTAAAATATTGCCGATAAAGAAATTAGTTATTACAATTAAGGGTAGCGATGCCTTCACAGATCTGCCATTTGATATTTGCAGAAGATTCTCTAAGAGAAGCCCTTGGCCGGGAAGCCGAATTGATCCTCGCTGAACAGGGAAATATCTTCCGCTTCGGGGCGCAAGGCCCCGATTTTTTTTACCACAATCAGCGCAGCAGACCTACGGGTTTGAAATTCGGAGTAAACGCCCACAGGGAGGGATACGGAAGGTTGGTGACCCACATGATCCGGGAGCTCCGGCACCTGGAGGCCAAGGGCTATAAGGAGTTGTCCACGATCCGGGCCTACATTCTCGGCTTCACCAGCCACGCCTTCCTGGACAAGAGGACACACCCCTTCATCGACTACTACTCCGGGTGGGTGGAGCCGGACCGGGAGGAAAGCGAACGCTACTACCGCTGTCATATCTTCCTGGAGCGCATCCTCGACGTTCTGATGCTGAAGATCAAACGCGGTCTGAACATCCGCGAGTTCAGCCTGCTGCCATTGCTGGACTGCGGCGCCATGCTCCCCTACGGGATCATCAAGACCCTGGTGAAGAGTCTGAACGATACCTATCCGAACACCCGCTTCAAATCCAGAGACCGGCAGCGGGTTGAAAACGCCTACATCGACTCCATGGGCTTCTATACCTTCATCGATCCTCTGAATCCCCACTATAGACGCCTGGCCTTCGAGCGGGACCGCAGCACCCATGGACACCGTCGCCGGTTGGCATTGTTTCATCCCTTCGAAATCCCGGAGCATATCGACTTCCTCAATCTCTGCAGGGACACCTGGACCCATCCCTGCAACAACGAATGGCGCCACCAGGAGAGTTTTCTCGACCTCTGGGAAGCCGCCCGTAACGAAACCGTGCCCGTGCTGATAGAGATGCACGAGATCCTCGAAGGCCGGGGAGACCCGGGGCGGGCCGAGCAGTTGATCGGCAACCAATCCCTCGGCACAGGCTTGAGCCGGCACGACAACTACAGACTCCAGTACAACCAGCCCCTGCCCCTCGCGGAACTGCTCGACAGCATGTACCTCGATTTGGACGGCCACCCCGCGGCGAATCTGTCGAACTGAAATCCCGCACACCGCGATGACACGCATCGTGGCATCTACTGCGCGAATTGACCCACACCAGACCTGGATGTTATCATAGCCCAATCATGGATAGGCCAATCATGGATCCCAGGGACGTCAAAGACAATCTCCGCGATAAGGGCTATTCCAAGGCGGCCCGTTTCCTCATGCTCCTCGGCAAGGAGGAGGCCGCACGGGTGATGAAGCATCTGGATGAGGAAGAGGTAGCCGGCATCACCAAGGAGATCGCTCAGGTCGACAAGATCGAGGCAACCGAGGCGACCAATATCCTCGAGGAGTTCGGCTACCTGGTCAAGACGCAGGATCTGGTGGCCCGGGGCG
>CAZKCQ010000207.1:0-5586 GCA_964551205.1 uncultured Spirochaetaceae bacterium | reverse complement strand
GTACCCCCGATTCCTTCTACCCGGGATCCCGGGTACCGGAGATCGATCAGGCGGTACAGAAGGCTCTGGCCATGATCCAGGCCGGTGCGGACATCCTGGATGTGGGAGGTGAGTCGACAAGGCCGGGATCCGATGCGGTGGAGGCGACGGAGGAGATCGGGCGGGTTGTTCCGGTTATCCGAAAAATCCGGGAACATTCGCAGGTGCTCATCTCGATCGATACCCGCAAAGTCGAGGTTGCGGAGCAGGCTCTGGCCGCAGGCGCCGATCTGGTCAACGACGTTTCGGCTCTTCGGGGCGGCCGGGCTCTGGCGGAGTGCATCGCCGACCGGGACGTTCCGGTGGTGCTGATGCACATGCGGGGAGAGCCGAAGAATATGCAGGAAAACCCCCACTACGAGGACGCGATCACCGAAATCGCGGAGGAACTGGCCGGCTCCATCGATTTCGCCCGTTCCTGCGGGATCCGGGAGGATCGGATCATCATCGATCCGGGCATTGGCTTCGGCAAGCGCCTTCAGGACAACCTGGCGATCCTCCGCGATCTTGGAGCCCTGCACTCCCTCGGCTACCCGGTACTGATCGGGCTGTCCCGCAAATCCTTCATCGGCACGCTGCTCGACAAACCCGTGGATCAGCGGCTGATCGGTACCGTGGCGGCCCATATGCTGGCCCTGATGAACGGAGCGGACATTCTCCGAGTCCACGATGTCGAAGAGGCGGTGGACACCGTCAAGATCTTCGATGCGGTTCGGAGCACCGCGGTTCGGCGGCCAGCGATTCGGGGATAGGCATGGATTGGTTCGCCGGACACTGGTTCGTGCGGGACTACATCGTCCCGATCCTCGACATCCTCCTGCTGGCCTATCTGATCTACAAGTCCTACCAGATCCTGGTTCAGACCCGGGCGGTCCAGCTGGTCAAAGGCGCCCTGATCATGGGTTTGATCTATCTGGCGGCCTTTTTTCTGCGCCTCAACACGCTTCTTTGGATCCTCAACCTGCTGGTTCCCGGCCTGGTCATCGGCATCGCCATCATTTTTCAACCGGAGCTGCGGCGAATTTTCACCCGGATCGGAACCAGGACCTGGTTCCGGCTTCGCCCGCGCGTACACTCCTACCACCTGGACGCGGTCTTGAATGCAGCGGAGATGCTCTCCGCCAAGCGCTGCGGCAGCCTGATCGTGTTCACCCGGAACATCGGTTTGAACACGATCATCGAGACGGGAACCCGGGTGAACGCGGATCTGAGCTCGAGCCTGATCCTGACGATTTTTACCGAAGGCAGCTCTCTTCACGACGGCGCGGTGGTTATCCACGAAGACAAGGTCATCGCGGCCGGCTGCTTCCTGCCGATATCCGAGCAGCCGGATATCCGGCGCTCTTTCGGTACCCGCCACCGGGCCGCTTTGGGTCTGGCTGAGGAAACGGATGCGGTGATCCTGGTGGTATCGGAAGAAAATGGGGCCATCTCACTGGCCTATGATGCAAACCTGCTCTACGACCTGTCCCTTCCGGAGGTTTCTCGAGCCTTGAAACGACTGATCGAGTACCAGGGGGAAGCGCTTGAGGAGGCGGAGGCTTGAAACCCGGAAGGTTCCTGGAGATCATCTTCTCCAACTGGCCGGCAAAGATCATCTCTTTGGCTGCGGCGACTCTGTTGTTTCTCTTCTACAGGGTTAACACCATGGATGAACGCTTCTTCAGCGTTCCCCTGCAGGTCGATCCTCCCGCGGGGTTGGCCATCAGCAAACCCTATCCCAAGAGTGCCCGGGTGACGCTGCGGGGCAAGGAGGAGGCGATCTTCTCCGTAATCGAAGATGACGTGGAGGTGTATGCCGATTTCGGCCGTTTCCAGACAGAGGGCCAGTTTCGCATTCCGGTTCGGGTGGTTCGCAGCGGTAGTTCTCTGAACATCGAGCCTCTGGATATCCGGGTGGAGCCGGCGGAGATCTCGGTGACCCTGGAACAGAGAATCGAGAAATCCGTGGCCCTGAAGCCGGTGATCAGGGGATCCCCGCCGGCAGGCTACGACCTGGTACAGTACACGATCGTTCCGGACAGCGTTCAGATATCGGGACCCAGGACTCTGGTCAACTCGATCGAGACCATCCAGCTGGAGGAGATCGATCTGGAAGGGAGGACCGAAGACTTCACGGAGCAGGTAAAGATCCTGGAGGAGAATCCCCTGGTGGACTACTCCCGGGAGCGGACCGTCGTGTTTCGGGGCATCGTGCGGGAGGCGGTGATTATCAAGACTTTTGAGGATGTTGATATCATCAGCATCGATCTGTCGCCGGATCTCAAGCTGGCGGAGCCTCTTCCCAAGGGCAGCATCCGGATTCAGGGAAACCAGCGTTCGATAGAGGCGCTGCCGCTGGAGCAGCTCCGACTGGTCATCGATTGCGGGGAGATTGAAAAACCCGGACCGGAGAAGCTGTACCCGAAGCCGGATATCCCGCCGGAGTTCGTGGTTCTGAAATTCGAACCGCAAGAGCTGGATTTGACGTTTATCCTATCAGGGATGGAGGAGCAGCAGGAATGATTTTGGGAATCGGCATCGATGTGGTTCACGTATACCGGTTGAAGCGTTGGGAAAAGATACCGGGGCTGTTGCAGCGTTTCTTTCATGACGACGAATTGAGGGTGGCCCTGCCGAAGGGGGAGGCGGGTATCTTGAGTTTGGCCGCACGTTTTGCCGCCAAAGAGGCCTTCGGAAAAGCCCTGGGCACCGGGCTGCACGGTTTTTCCCTGAAGGAGATCGCGGTGATGAACGACGAGCTTGGCAAACCCCAACTCCACCTTTACGGCCAGGCGCAGGAATGTCTGGAGGAACTCGGAGGCAAGAACGTGTTCATCTCGTTGAGCCATGAACGGGACAATGCCCTGGCCATGGTCGTGATAGAGGGGGATTGATGTCGGATCAAGATCAGGAAGCGAAAAAGACAACCTTTTTCAGCAAGAACCCGATTGTGTGTCCCGTATGCGAGACCAGCTTCTACAAAGAGGATCTGCTGTCCGGAGGCGGGCGTCTGATTGCTGGAGAGCTGACCGAGGAGCTGCACCGCACCTACGAGCCGTCGAAGAAATACGGGGAGCTGTATCCCCTGGTATACGCAGTATTGGTCTGCCCCAGCTGCTTGTACGCAGCCTACCCGCAGGATTTTCTCGAGATCGGGGAGGAGTTTATCGAGTCGCTGCGGGAGCAGACCGACAGACGCGTACAAAGCGCGTCCCTGGTATTCAAGGATCTGGATTTTACGAATTATCGGGGCTTGAAGGAGGGAGCGGCCAGCTACTACCTGGCCATGACCTGCTACGAACAGCTGGACAGGCACTACTCGCCGACCCTCAAACGGGCCTTAGCGGCTCTGCGGGCGGCGTGGCTGTTAGACTCGCTTCATCGCAGAGCATTCAGTGAGAACTACGACTACCTATCCCGTCAGTTCTACCGCAAGGCCCATTTCTTCTACATGCAGGCCATCGAGATGGCTCAGAACGGGCAGGAGCCTCTGGAGGCGAACGTCAACTTCGGTCCGGACCTGGACAAGAATTACGGCTACGACGGCCTGCTCTATATAGCCGGCTTGCTGGAGTTCAAGTACGGTCCAAGGAAGGATACGGAGAAACGGATCAAGCGCCTGGAGAACGCTAAACGGATCGTATCCAAGCTCTTCGGGACGGGGAAAGCCTCCAAGAGCAAACCCTCGGCCATCCTGGACAAGGCGCGGGAGCTGTATGAAGAGATGAACAAAGAGATCAAACAGATCCAGGGGCAGGGTTAAACGGACTTGGTTCGCAATATTCGCGTCACCCTCGCCTATGATGGGACCGGGTTTTCGGGTTGGCAGGTTCAGAGCAACGCCCGCACGGTGCAGGGGGATATCGAGGAGGCTCTGCGGCGAATGCACGACCATCCCGTGCGCATCCAGGGGGCGGGCCGCACCGATTCAGGGGTGCATGCCGGCGGTCAGGTGGGCAACTTCTTCTCGGATCTGGACTCCATAGAACCTCCTCGCTGGCACATCGCCCTGAACTCCTACCTCCCGCCGGATGTCCGGTCCCTGGACAGCAGGGAGGCGCCGGCGGTATTCAACGCCAAGAACAACGCCCGCCAAAGGGTGTATCGCTACTTCCTCTACACCGGCAGCGTGGGCCCGCCCCACCTGCGGCTGTACTGCTGGAAGATCCGCCGGCGTCCCGACCTGCGGGCGCTCAACGCCCTGGCGTCGGTGTTCCTGGGGGAGCACGACTTCACGACCTTCGCCGCCGCCGGGGACATCAGCAGGTCCAAAGTACGACGGGTGGACACGGCCTGCTTCTTCCCCGAAGGCCCCTTCCTCTGCTTCAAGGTAGCGGCCAGCTCCTTCGTGTGGAAGATGGTGCGCAGCATGTTGGGTACGATTCTGGAGTACGAGCAAAAAACCTTGCCTCCGGCTGCTCTTAACGACGCTCTAAAAGCCCGGGACCGATCTCAGGCCGGGATGAGCGCGCCGGCTCGGGGTCTGTTTCTAGAGAGGGTGTTGTACGATGGGGATGAACGAATCTGAAGTGTATCAGCTGCTCAACCTTGCCGAGGACTACGTGCTGGACGGGTTCCGCCACGATCACCCGCCGCTGGTTCGCAGCTCCGCGGACAAACAGGCTCCCGGCCCGTCCCCGCAGCAGATCTTGGATCACATCGCCCGGCAGGTAGCGGGCTGCACGCGCTGTAAGCTGCACCGGGAGCGCCGACAAACGGTCTCCGGTGAGGGAGTGATCGATCCGCTGGTGATGGTCATCGGGGAAGGTCCGGGGGCGGAGGAGGATCGAAGCGGAAGGCCGTTCGTGGGCAGGGCAGGGCGGTACCTGGATCGCTGGCTGGCTGCCGTAGGTCTAGACCGGAAGACGAACTGTTTTATCGGCAACATCGTAAAATGCCGTCCGCCGGGAAACCGGGACCCCCTTCCCGAGGAGGCCGCTGCCTGCCTGCCCTACCTGGAGCGGCAGATCGAGATCCTCAAACCTCGGGCCATCCTTACGGTGGGTCGTATCGCCACCCAGATTCTCTGCGACCGCAGCGAGGGGATCGGTCAACTGCGGGGAAAAGCTCTGGATTACCTGGGCATACCCGTGGTGGCGACCTACCACCCCAGCGCGGTGTTGCGGAATACCGATCTTCGCCCCGCGGTGTGGGAGGATCTGAAGCGGCTGCGGGCGCTGCCGGTTCTGGCCGACAGCCCGGACGCACAGCCTGAGCGCTCCTCCTCAACGTCATGAGCCCCACCAAGGATCGCCTGATCGAGGTTGTCTTCAACCTCCCCATCCATCAGAGATTCACCTATTCCGTTCCCGAAGGTCCGGACATCACAACCGGGTACCGCGTCCTGGCCCCCTTGGGGTCGCGTAGGCTTACCGGCTACGTCGTGGGCGCAGCCGAATCCCCGCCTCCGGGCGTGCCGGAGATCAAACAAATCCAACGCCCCGTCGACAAACGACCCGTATTCGATCAGCGATTGCTCGAGCTGGCCGGCTGGCTCTCCGAAATGTATTTGTGTTCTCTCGGGGAAGCCCTGGCCACCATGCTCCCCGGGGGCCGGCGGGAGAT
>CAZKCQ010000206.1:0-5588 GCA_964551205.1 uncultured Spirochaetaceae bacterium | reverse complement strand
GTGTTGCGTCATTGCAAGGGAGAGGAAGGAAGATGAAAGAGTTTGATCCCAGTGGTATTGATTTCAACAACCCCTCGGCCCTGTTCCGTTTCGAGGACAGGCTGAAGGGTCTGATCGGCGGGCCGTTGTACTACGCTCCGTACTTTCGAAGCCGCGGCGGTTTTCGGGGAGACGAGGAGGTCCTGGATTTCGGTTGCGGAGGAGGAGTCAGCACCCGCAGCATTGCCGCCGAGCTGAGGCGAGGCGGCTCGGTCACGGGGGTGGATATCTCCTCGTATTTCAGCGAAAGGGCGCGGAAGCGCGTCGCCCGCTACCCTTCAGCCCGCATCCTGCACGGGGAGATCAATGAGCTCGATCTGCCCCGGCGATCCTTCGACCTGATTTCGATTATCCACGTGATCCATGATATCCCGAGGGCCAAGCGTGCCGCCACGGTGCAGGCACTGGGGGCGCTGCTGAAACCCACCGGCAGACTGTGGATTTGGGAACCCACCCGTGCGAGCCACGGTATGCCGCCCGGGGAGATCCGCGCATTGATGGAGGAGGCGGGTCTTCGGGAGGTGTCTGGAGAGGCGGAGGGAAATACGTTCAAGGGGGTCTTCGAGAAGTAGCGTGCAGGTTGCCACGCTGTCGATCCTGCCGTGATATTCGCTGCCGGGATCAGGCAAAGGGATTTGTGGTCAGAACGGAACGCGCCTTCTGCTCGCCAAGCTCGATCCATCGCCGCATGAGCTCGGGATCGAAACGCATGGGGTTGTCGGTGAGCTCCTGGTCGGGGCGCAGGCCATCGATGATCCGCACCAGACGCTTCTCTGAGCCGAACAGGGCGCCGTATTCGCTCTTGTCGAAGATGGCCTGGATCTTTTTCCGACAGTGCGGTCTGCCCGCCAGAGCCTGCAGGATTTCGCCTTTGGCCAGAATAGCGGTGTTGATCCGTCTGGCCATCTGCAGATCGTTCTCTCCGGTTTCATCAAGCATGATGGTGAGGGTGCGGAACAGGACCTTGTCCAGGCGGCGGAACCGACTCTCCGAATGCGATACCTTACGGGCATCCAGCATAACGGGCAGTATCGTTTCCGCGCCAAGATCGATAGCCCGGGTGAAGGGCAGCAGGTCCCGCACGCCTCCGTCGTAGCAGACCTGCCCGTCGATGATCGTAGGCTCCATCACAATGGGCACGCTGGCAGAGGCGATCATGGCGTCGATGAACCGTTCCCGGGTCATACCGGGATCCTTCGGGGAGGCCACCTCCAGATTTCCGCTCTGATAGTTGGTATATACCACGTAGCAGTAGGGCATGCCCTCGCGCTGCAGCCAATCGAAGCACTCCGGGCGGAACACCTCATTCACCCGTTTTCGCAAGGGGGTGGACCTGTTCAAGCAGTTCTGGCGTTTTATAAATTCGATGACGCTGTTCTTCTCGAGGATATCCGCCGTGTTTACAGTCGAGTACTGGTTGATCAGCTGCTGCAGAGCCTCCTCCGCGATCTCCGAAGGAGCAGCCAGGAGCCCGGTCAACGGGGCAATCAGGGCGCCGGTGGAACAACCTCCGATGATCGAAAACCAGCCCTGGCTGCGGTACTGCCTGAAGATCTGTCGGATCACTCCGGCGGCGAAGGCACCTTTTGCGCCTCCGCCGGAGATCACCAGAGCGGTGCATTTTTGCCGCCGGGCAATAGAGCTGTCCGCCATCTTGTCGATCTTTCTCATGCTTTCTTTCCCCGCCTGACGATCCGGTTTACCGATATGATGTCCAGGTTCAAATCCCAGAGCCTGGACAGTACTCCCCGCAGCGCAGCCTGATCCGCTACAGGACCGGTAAGTACCGTAGTGAGGCAACCATCGGTGGTCGGTTCTGATACGATCGACATGCTTGCCAGCCAATCCGACCATCTGGGATCGAGTTTTCCCTGAACTCGTATGCGATACATCCGTGATGCAGACTCCTCTTTCATAGCCTCAAGTTTTGCGCCTATATAAAGGTTAACTGGAACCGGGTTTGGTCGTAACCATTCGAAAGTATAGTTTTGGTAGGGTTATCGGCTGTTGTGGTTGTTGGATCCGTGACGGAATCCACGGCGGATGCGGCGGCGGCCGTGGGGGCGCAGCAGCCGGCTTCGTTCGGAGCCGGCCCAGACGTGAATATCGGCGGCAACCCGTTCATCGATCGCGATCATCCCGTCCTCGCATTCAATCACGAATGAGGGTTGGCGCTGGTGCAGCTTTACCATGTTGCCCGGCCGAACCAGCAGATTGTCGAGTTTGTGCAACTGCTGATCACTCGGCCCGTATACATAAGCGACCCGGGCCGACTCACCGACCTGCAGATGATCCAGGGGGATCACGGAGCTTTCCACCATCTGAGCCCGCTGCCGGCAGCATTCCCCCTCGGGGATGGGCATCCCGTGAGGACATTCCCGCGGATGCCCCAGCAGGGTGCAGATGCTGTCTACCAGGTCGGGATTGAGGATGTGCTCGAACTCGCAGGCACCCTTTTCGAACTCCACCCCGAGGACGTCGTGCACCAACCTTTCGGCCAGACGGTGGGAGCGGATCAGCTGGCGGGTGTAGTCGTTGCCTTTTTCCGTGAGCGAGATGCGTCCGTCCTCCAGCTGTACGATCCCCTCCGCCGCGATCTCCTCCAGTACCTCCGCTTTGAAGTTCTCCCCAAGCTCTTCCTTGAAGTAGGAGAGGGATGTGTTCCCGTCCTCCTTCATATACCAGAGAACTTCCAGATATTCTTCCTTGAAAGTTCTTTTCTCCATCGCCTACGCTCCTACCCTCAAGAATATCAGAATCCAATTCAGGATGCCGGCGAGTATGAACGAGGACCCGTTGATTGCTGCGGTGATGATCAATCCGGTTTTGACGCCGACTTCCCGGCACATAGCCACGATGTTGGCAAAGCAGGGTACGAACATCGTCGTAATCACCACGGCGGTGATCGTCTGAATGTAGGTGAGTGCCCCCCTGTCCACCATGCCGAGAAGCAGTCCCGCGGCCGCTTCGTGGCGGGCCAGGGAGAGGATCAGAACCTCCACGATGTCCAGCGGCAGGCCCAGCCAGGTGACGACGACGGGCTTCAAACCCCGCTTGAGCAGATCCAGCAAACCGATCTTGTCCACGACGAATAGAGCCACCGCCGCAATGAGGAAGATCGGCACCGCCTCTTTGAGGAACCAGTAAATGCGATAGGCTGTCTTTTTCAGGATCGCCCGGGGACTGGGAAGGCGGATCGGCGGCAGTTCCTGAAGGAACAGGCTTTGACCGTCCTCTTTCATGGTTTTATTGAGAATCAAGCCGGCGGCAAGCTCGATGATCGCCAGGGTGCCGTAGGCGATGAGAAAGGCCTTGAATCCAGCCCGCCCCAGTACGGCCATATCGATGGCCAGCTGGGCGGAGCAGGGAATCGCGAAGGCGATGAGATATATAGCGATCAGCCTCTCCTTGCGGGAGGAAATTCCCTTCGTGGTCAGGGTGGCCATGGTCTTGCAGCCGAAGCCCAGGATCAGGCTCATGATCGAGTTGCCGGACAGCCCTATCTTTCTCAGGACTTTGTGGGACAGCACCATGAGGTTCGGCAGGTAACCGGAATCCTCGAGCACGCCCATCATCAGGAAAAACACGGACAGGATAGGCAGGACCGTGACAAAGGCATTGAACAGGCCCAGGGTGAGCAGGCCGTAGGGGCCGATCAACAGGTCGTTCCAAAATCCCGGTCCAACTAGTGAGTTGATCCAGCCGATGAGCGGATCCACGAGCACCCCGGAGAGCAGCCCTTCGATCAGGCCGGCAACCTCGACCACGAGCAGGTAGGTGGTCAGGATTATGGCGATCAGGATCGGGATCCCGAAAATCGGATGTCGGCACAGGCGGGCTATGTCCTGGGCGAAGCGTGTGTGTTTGCGGTGGGTCCTGTCCGTGACCTCGGTTACGACCCTGTTGACGATTGCCGTTCTCTGTTTGGCCAGCTCCCGGCTGGGCCGCCCCAGGGACTCCTTCTTGATGTGGCGCAGACGTTCCGCCAATTTGGTGTAGTATCCATCTCCCAGGGTTTTTTCCAGCCATCGGGGGAGCAGGGGATCCCCGTCCAGCAGCAGGAGGGCCTTCTTGCGACGGAACGGTATATCCTGCGGCAACAGTGCTTCGATCTCGGACAGCCTCCGCTCCAGTTCGGATCCATACCCGGGTCTCCAGGCTGCCGCCGAAGTCCTGGCCGCCGTGGCCCTGAGCAGGGCCGCCTTCACCTCTTCGTTGCCCTTGTTGATCTGGGCGATGTGCTCGATGACCTTCACCCCTAGAGTCTCTGCGAGCTTATGCGAGTTGATCTCCATGCCCTGCTGCTCGGTCTCATCCACCGCGTTCAATGCGATGATCAGGGGGATGTTCAGTTCCAGTAGATCCAGGGTGAAAAGGAGGGACTGCTTCAGCCGGTTCGCATCGATGCACTGGATCAGCACGTCGATCTTGTCGGTGAACAGCAGCTCACGGACCGCGATCTCCTCTTCGGAGTGGATGTAGAGGCTGTGCATGCCCGGAGTGTCGATGATTTCGAACTCCTGCCCGCGGATCGAAACCCGTTTCCTGTTGATCTCCACCGTGGTCAGGGGATAGTTGGCAACCAGGGTATAGCCCCCGGTGATATCGTTGAACAGCTGGCTCTTCCCGGTGTTGGGAAGGCCGACGATCGCCGCCCGCAGGAACCGCTGAGCAACCTGAATAGATTTCTCCCCACCTCTTGCTTTTACTTTCGGGGAATTGTTTTCTTTCACGATGGTATTCCCGATGGTATTCTCGACTATAATAGTAATAATTTCTGCGGGGATTGAAAACCGGTAGGTTTCATGACTGGGGGAGCAGCCCCAGGGCTCTGGCTTTGGCCACAGCCTGAGTCCGGTTCTGGACGCCCAGCTTTCCATAGATATTGCTCGTGTGCCATTTGACGGTCGGCAGGCTGATGAATAGCCGCCTGGCCACTTCCTTGTTGGAAGATCCCTGGGCCAGAATCAGAAGCACTTCCAGCTCCCGTTGGCTGAGCGGTTCGATGAGTTGCTGACTCTCCCGGATCGGTGGAAAAGCCGACAGAATGCGACCCACGTATTCCCGGTGGATTCCCAGCTCCGCCGCCTGGTAGAGCAGCTGGGCCATGGGGGGACCTTCATCCAGGAAGATGCGCAGGTACTCTTCCGGTTCGGCGATCGACAGGGCCTGTTCCAGGGTATGCAGAGCTTGCTCTTTGTTGCCCTGAACCGAAGCGGCCAGGCACTGGAGAATCAGGGTTTCCAGCACAACCCCCGTCCTGCCCAACTTGTCCGCATCCTTCTGCCTCTGCCTGGCAACTCTCATGCATCCCTCCGCTTCACCCCGGGCCAGGAGTATGCGGGCGTGCAGGATCTGATCCAGCTCCTGCAAAACATAGGGGAGGCTCTCATCATTCTTGTTTCTCCGAGCCACCCATTCGCTGTGCCAGCGCTCGGCCGCATCCACCTGGTTTTGAACCAGCCAGAGACGGGCACGGTGTAGATCAACCATAAGGTCATCGAGATCGCTGGCATCGAAACGAGTGGCGATCTTGTGCACCGTGTCCA
>CAZKCQ010000205.1:0-5594 GCA_964551205.1 uncultured Spirochaetaceae bacterium | reverse complement strand
GACGAGCAGGGCTGCCTGGCCATGACCTACTCCGGATCTCTGCTGAACATCGGCCCGATCATCGAGGGGGGACGAACAGTCCAGTACACCAGCATCGGTCTGCGGCAGGACGTGCCGGAGACGGCGAGCAAGGACGACTCGCAGCTTTCAAGCGACGTACAGGTGGGCGAACCGGTCCGCTTCTCCCCCGGCCCCATCCAGAGCTCCTCCCCGATCTTCAAGATCGCCGTGACTACCGGTGATCTGGAGCCGGAAGAGCAGGAAGAGCAGATAACCAAGGCGACCATGATCCTTGCCGAAGGATTCGTCGAGGTGAACAAAGACCTGGATTTGGAGTAGACCCAAACTGTTACTCGACGATCTGAAGCGTATCTACAGCCGCAGCGATCCGCCGGAGCCCGAAGAGCTCCTGGAAGAAACCCTGGCGACCATCGAGGTGCTGGACAACGAGCCGGAGGAGATCCGCCCCAGGGACGGGGCGGGCCGTCCCGGCGGCCTGCTGTACCTGCACCGGGATCTGTCTACCGTAGTGGTACCGGATCTGCACGCCCGCATGGAGCTGGTTTTGGCCGTGCTGGCGGAGAAGGATGAGCAGGCGGTGTCGGCCGCGGATCGGTTGGCCGCCGGGGAGCTGCAGATCCTTTTCCTGGGCGACGGTTTTCATGCCGAAGGCCGGGCCGTGGCCCGCTGGCAGGCGGCCCTGGAGGAGTTCAAGGGGGGGTACCGGAAGCACAGCAACATGGATGCGGAGATGAGGGAGAGCCTCGGAGTGATGCAGATGGTGATGGTCCTAAAGCGTCACTTCCCGAATCACTTCCACTTTCTCAAGGGCAATCATGAAAACATTGCCAACGAGCAGGGGGAGGGCAACTACCCCTTCCTCAAATTCGCCAATGAGGGCCTGATGGTCCGCATCTACATGGAGCACTTCTACGGGGAGGAAATCCTCAAGGTCTACTCCGAGTTCGAAAAGAGCTTCCCCCTTCTGGCCGTAGGCGGCAACTTCCTTGCCTCCCACGCCGAACCGGCCTGGATCATACCGAAGCAGGAGGTTATCGAATACCGCCGCATGCCCCAGGTGGTGTACGGCCTGACCTGGACCGACAATGAAGAGGCGGAGCCCGGGAGCGTTCGGCAGATGCTGGAGCACTACCTGGGGGCGGAGGCGGCGGCTACCGCTTTCCATTTCGGCGGCCACAGGCCCGTGCGGGGCGGTTACAACCTCCGCTCCGACGGCCGCTACGTTCAGATCCACGACCCGGACCGCTATGTCGTCGCCGTGCTGCCGGCGGAGCAGCCGATCGATCTGGACCGGGACATCCGGGAACTGGACACGGAGGCCTATCGGGAAATGATCGATGGATAAAAAACAAGTCAAAGTCGGCAAGTATACGATCATCTCGAAGATTGCCCAGGGGGGCATGGGCGCTGTTTACAAGGCCAAGCACCCGACGTTGAAGCGCTTCGTGCTGCTCAAAAAGCTCACCTTGCGCGGCGGACCCCAGTTCATCGAACGGTTCCGGCGGGAAGCCCGCATTATGATGGATTTCAAGCACGATCACATCGTGCAGGTCTACGACCACTTCAAGGAGGGCTCCTCCTACTACATCGCGGAGGAGTTCGTGGACGGGGTCTCCCTGGAACAGCTGATCAAGCGGGAGCGCTACCTCTCCAACGAAGCGGCGGCCCTGATCTTCTACGAGGTGTGTAAGGGGCTGCAGTACGCCCACGAAAAAGGGGTGATCCACAGGGACATGAAGCCCGGCAACATCCTCATCTCCAATCAGGGGGAGGTCAAGATTGTCGATTTCGGCATCGCCACCTCCCTGGAGCACAACGAGGAGGGGCTGACCCGGGACGGGATGACCCTGGGCACACCCTCCTACATCCCACCGGAGCAGATAGATAATGCCAAGACCGTAGACCGCAGGGCAGACATCTACTCCCTGGGAGTCGTGCTGTACGAGATGCTCACCGGCAAGACCCCCTTTCCCGGAAGCTTCACCGCGGAGACCATTGCCCTGATCCACAAGGGCAAGTACACGCCGCCCAAGCGCGTCAATCCCAAGATCGCCCCCGCCCTGGCCAAGATCGTCGCCAAGTCAATGAAGCCCAACCGCCGCCGCCGCTTCCAGGAGCTGCGCCAGATCATTCGCCGCCTGGAGCGCAGGATCAAGCGCCGGGATCCGGCTTCGATCAGGAGAGCGCTCAGACGGGTTATCCAAGGCCGGGAGATCGGGGACATCTACAGGCCTAAACGCGGCTGGGTGTTCTGGTTGGTCATCGGACTGTTGCTCTCCGCCCTGCTGGTCGCGGGGGGGTACTATCTATCTCTGAAGGGTTATCACCATGAGATCCTTCAACCTGACCGCTACGGATCGCTCATCGTCTCAGCGCGGGTGCCCGCCTCCTACAAGGATCCCAAGGATATCTATATCGCCTCGGTGTTGTACCGGGAAACCGAGGGGGAGTTGATCCGCATGGAGGAGGAAACTTTACGCTTCCGGGCCAGGACGGATGCCGAGCAGGAGGAGAGCTACGTTCTGGAGTCGGAGCGCCTCTATCTGGAAACGGGCCGCTACCGGCTCAAAGTGAATCTGGAGGGGCAGCTGCACTGGGAATCCTTCTTCCTCGCTTCCCGCAGGCTGCAGAAACAGCACCTGGACACCTCCGCGGGTAGACGTCTGGAGATCCGGCTGGAGCAGACCCCGCCCCTGCCGCTGGAGGTCCGCTACAAGGTGACCGACATCCGCAGCGGAGAGGATCTGACAGGAACGACCGGATTTTTCATCTTCCTCGACAATCGCTGGGTCCTTTGGAATCGAAGGGTTGCCGCAACGTTGACAACCGGCACGAGCTACCGCTTCAGAGTCGACCACGCGGGCTACTACCCCCAGACCTTCAACCTGCTGATCAAACCGTATCAGCCGCTGCTGCAGCTGGACGCTCAGCTGATCCCCTACCCCGGCAAGCTGGTGATCGACTGTGACGCCGACGGGTTGAAGGTCCTCCTGGACGATTCCTCCTCCTACCTGAGCGGTGGAACCGAGCGCGTGTACGGCGCCCTGGACCCGCTGCAAGCGGGAAGCCGGGAGCTGGTTCTCGATCCCGGGGAGTACCTGCTTACCATCAAAAAGGATGAACAGCTGTCGCGCAGCGTTCAGGTTAACGTGGTTTCCGAACAGACGGCGCGGGTGAAGGTCCGTTACGACAAAGCAGAGAAAACCCTGGAACTGATCGGGGAATAGAAAGGGGAGGTGCCTATGAGCACTGGATTGCGCAGGTTAATATTACTGTGTCTGGGAATACTGGGCGGAGTGGCGGCCTGGCCGCTGACCGAGCTGATCGTGGAAGCTCAAGCCCGCTTCCCCTCGTATCTGCTGTTCGTGGGCGCCCTTGGCGGAGCGGTGGGACTGCTGATGGGTGCCTTCTTCGGCTCTGCGGCGGGGATCTTCGCCCGGGTCGGATCGAGGATCTTGGCCGGGATGATCGTGGGAGCAATCGTCGGCCTGATCGGCGGAATCATCGGGCTCCTGATCGGGCAGGCTGCGCTGTTTCTGCTCGGCGGATTGTTTCTGGATTCCTACCGCGGCTTCCAGACCGTGGGACTGCCCATTGCCCGGGCCGTGGGCTGGGCTTTCCTGGGCATCTTTGTCGGTGCCGCCGAGGGTTTCAGGGCGGCCTCCGGGAAAAAGATCGGGATCGGACTGATCGGCGGATTGATCGGCGGCCTGGTCGGCGGGGCTGCTCTGGAGTACTCTCGCCTGTACCTCCCTCCATCGCTGCCCTCACGCCTGATTGGCCTGATCGTACTGGGACTGGCCATCGCCCTGTTCTACGGGATCATCGAACACAGCATGGCCTTCGGAACGTTACGGGTGTTAAACGGCCGCTTGAAAGGCAAGGCGTTCGTCCTCAATGAGGGGCGGATCCGCATCGGCCGGGCCAGAAGGAACCAGATCACCCTTGAACCTTACGAAAATCTGGCGGATCGCCAGGCTCAGATCCGCTTCCGCAGGCGCGAGGCGCTGCTGACCAACCTGGAGCCCAAGTATCCCGTTCTGGTAAACGATCAGCCGGTCAAGGAGCACCGCCTCAAGTACGAGGACGTACTGAAGATCGGCTCGGCAAAGCTGTTCTACAGCTACGAGTAGAGGAGGCGCTGGTAATGAAACCAAGATTCAAATCGGCACTGACAGCGGCGCTGATCCTGGCCGGCGCCACCGTAGGCGCCTTCGGCTACAACGTGCGCTTGTCCCAGATCGACCCCTCCCGCCTTCTGCTCAGCCAAAGCATACGGCTGTACGTCAGCGTTACCGACGACCGCGGCCTGCCGGTGGAGGGGCTGGGCGCGGAGAGTTTCACGATCTTCGAATCCCCGGACGGACAGGATTTTCAGAGGATCGAGGGTCTGAGCGAGTTCAAACCGCGGGCTGCTTCGGCGGAGGGGATCACCTTCCTGCTGCTGATCGACAACTCGGGAAGCATGTACGACACCCTGGCCGGGCAAGCCACCGAGGATCCCGGCCGCAGGCGCATCACCCATGCCAAGAACGCGGTACGCACCTTCCTCGGCAGCATGACCCAACCCAAGGATACGGTCGGACTGGTGGCCTACAACACCTCCTACACCCTGCTGGCCGCGCCTTCCGGTGACAAAGGCCAGGTGGCGGGCTTTCTGGATGGTATCGAGCGGCCGGACTCCGAGCAGGCCTATACCGAGCTTTACGCCGCCCTAACCCTGGCGGTCGAGGATTTTACCGGATTCGGCGGCCGTAGGGCCATCGTGATCCTCTCAGACGGGGAGAACTACCCCTACCTCGAGCATTCGGGAAACCCCCATCCGGAGTTCGGGGAGAAGGTCTATCGGTACACAGAGCCGATTCGAGCCTGTCAGGAGGCGGGGATCTCGGTGTACGCCGTGAACTTTGCGGCTGAGAGGGATCCCAACCTGGAGGCTATCGCCGTAGACACCGGGGGGACCGTGTTCGACGCCCGGGACCAGGAGGAGCTGGCCCGGGTCTATCAGCGCATCCACCAGCAGGTGGCCGGAGAGTACCTGATCGGCTACCGGGCAACCATGGCACCGGCGGAGCGAAAATACGTGCGTGTGCAGGTGGACGAGCACGGTCAACTGCAGCAGGCCACCCGCTTCTACTTCTCCAGCACCGTGTTCGGGCTACCCCTGAAAAAGCTCAGCGCCCTGTTGGTGATCCCCCTGGTGCTGGCTTTCCTGCTGCTCTGGCTGATCTCCCTGCTCAAGTTCGAGAAGAAGAGGGGACCGGCGACCCTGGAGGTGCTCAAGACCCGGGTGGGTCGGGCTCAAACCCGGGTGATGCCCTTGAGCACGGCCAAGACCGTGATCGGGGGCAGCCGCGATGCGGACCTGACCATCGTGGGCAATCCCAGCGTCAGGGAACAGCACGCCACCGTGATCTACGATTCCAAGAAGAAGGCCTACACGGTTGTGGGTTCCGGGGACCTGACCGTCAACAACCGGCCGGTCAAGACCAAGGTGCTCGAGTCCGGAGACGTGATCGACGTGGGGGGCGCCACCATCGTGTTCGACGACGGGGAAGTCTGAGCGCCGCCGC
>CAZKCQ010000204.1:0-5596 GCA_964551205.1 uncultured Spirochaetaceae bacterium | reverse complement strand
GTCTTGAGAGAGAAGTACAACAGCATCCCGGTGGACCTGACCCGGGAAGAGCTGAAGAGCTTCTATTACGGCTTCTGCAACAACGTGATCTGGCCCCTGTTCCACTACTTCCCCAGCTACGCGTACTACGACAACACCCTCTGGGAATCCTACAGGCGGGTCAACTCGATCTACCTGGAAAAGGTGCTGGAAGCGGCGGAGGCGGATGACACGATCTGGATCCACGACTATCAGCTGATGCTTCTTCCTCAACTGGTCCGGGAGAAGGTCCCGGAGGCCCGGATCGGCTTCTTCCTGCACATCCCCTTCCCCTCCTTCGAGGTGTTTCGCCTCCTGCCCTGGAGGAACGAGATCCTGACCGGGTTGCTCGGGGCCGACTTGATCGGATTTCACGCCTACGACTACGCCCGGCACTTCATCTCCAGTGTTCGCCGACTGCTGGGAGTGGAAAACAACATGGGCTACGTCCAGCACGAACACAGATTGAGCAGGGTCGACGTGTTTCCCATGGGCATCGACTACAAGAAGTACTCCACCGCTCTGTCGGACGGCGATGTGGCAAAACAGATGGCCGTCGCCGCCCGGGAGCTGAAAGGTTTCAAGGTGATCCTATCTGTAGACCGCCTCGATTATACGAAAGGGATCCCCGAACGCCTCCGGGCCTACGAGCTGCTGCTGGAAAACAACCCCCAGTACCGGGAAAAGGTGGTGCTGCTGCTCATCGCCGTGCCTTCCCGAACCAAGGTTCATCGCTACCGGGCTCTGAAGAAGGAGGTGGATGAGCTGATCAGCACGATCAATGGGAAGTACGGGACCATCGGCTGGGTCCCCATCCACTACTTCTACCGGGGATTTCCCTTTGATCGCCTCTCCGCCTTCTACGGCGTGGCGGATGTGCTTCTGGTCACGCCCCTGCGGGACGGGATGAACCTGGTGGCCAAGGAGTTCGTGGCCACCCACAGGGACTCGGGGGGGGTTCTGATCCTGAGCGAAACCGCCGGCTCGGCCCGGGAGATGGGAGAGGCCCTGCTGATCAATCCGAACAACAGCGAGGAGATCGCCGCCGCCCTGAAGACCGCTTTGGAGATGGATGAGTACGAGCAGTTTGAACGCAACGCCGTGATGAACGAACGCCTCGGCCGCTACGACATCGTGGCCTGGACCAAGGACTTCCTCAACAAGCTGAGCCAGGTTCGGGAGGTGCAGGAAAGCTACCTGATGAAGAGGATGGCCGGTTCGTTCAAAGACGAGCTGATCGCCTCCTATAGGCGGGCCGAATCACGCTTGATCATCCTGGACTACGACGGCACCCTGGTGTCCTTCCGCGCCCGTCCCCGCAAGGGTGTTCCGGATCGGGAACTTGTCGATCTGTTGAACACTCTGGCCTCCGATTCGGCAAACGACGTAGTGGTGGCCAGCGGGCGTATGCGTATGGTCATGAACGACTGGTTCGGCAGCCTGAACGTGAGCTTGATAGCCTGTCACGGTGCCTGGCTGAAACCCAAGGGACAGGAATGGCGCTTGAGCGAAACCCTCAGCAACGAGTGGAAGGAGCAGCTTCGCCCCATCTTCCAGCTGTTCAAGGACCGCACCCCGGGCTCTACCGTGGAAGAGAAGGAGTATGCCCTGGCCTGGCACTACCGTAACGCCGAACCGGAACTCGCCGCAATTCGGGCCAGCGAGTTCAAGGAAATACTGTTCAGCTATACCGGGGATCTGAATCTGGACGTGCTGGAGGGCAAGAGCGTGCTGGAGATCAAGCCGGTGAACGTCAGCAAGGCCAGGGCGGTTTCTCTGTGGTTGTCCGGCAACAGCTGGCGGTTTATCCTGGCCGCAGGAGACGACACCAACGACGAGGTCATGTTCAGCCAACTTCCGGAAACCGCCTTCACGATAAAAATCGGACTGGACATCTCCGAGGCTCGATACTACCTCGAATCCCCGGCCGAGCTGCGCCGGCTGCTGAGTGAAATCGTGTCATGATGGAATTCCACATCTCCCGCCAGGCCCGGGATCTGTACGATTTTGACGAGTCCCTGTTTTCTCTCCACGGCAATGTGATCCTGGCGAACTTCCATGCCTCCCGGATCTTCGCCCAAAAGATGAACAGCCGCCGGGATCTGCTGCGATATCCCGAAACCGCAGTGAAGGCGGGTCAGATCAACGCCATGGGCCTGATCGATGAAATCTTTCACTTCGTGGTGCAGCGCTTTCAGGCGGAGGTGAGCCCCCAGGCCATTGATCGGGCCCTGTCCTTTGTCGAAAAGCGGATCGGCAAAGCGGAGCTGGAGCGGGCCCTGCTGAGTTTTACCGACCATTTTCCGCCGATTGAGGTATACCGCAAGCGCAGGGAACCGAAAGCCTGGTTGAAAGGCACCACCGCCGCCAGGCCGCATCGCCGCCTGGCGTTCGAGGAGCTGCTGCTGCTCTGGCTGGCCAATGATAATCCGGCCTTTTCCCCATACCTCGAGTTGTTCGACGACCAGGCGCTGGAAAAACGAACGGCCTACCTGGCGGCTATCCAGGCCATGGGGGAGTTCTTCGAGGAGGAACCCTGTTTCGGTCCGGACCGGCAGGACCTGATCACCATGCTGCGCAGCCCGGCGGTGGCCCATCCCCACTCGTTGACCGAACAGCTGGAGTACATCCGCCGCCGCTGGGGATACCTGCTGGGGGATTACCTGTACCGTCTGCTGGGCGGTCTGGACCTGATCGAAGAGGAGAGCCGTCTACGGGGCTTGAGCGCCGGTCCGCCCCGGGTGGTGGATTTCACCGGGTTGGAGGCGGACCTGGAGGCCTTCAGTCAGGATCTGGACTGGATGCCCCGGGTGGTGATGATGGCCAAAAACACCTACGTATGGCTCGATCAACTATCGAAACGCTACCAGCGGGAGCTACGCCGCCTGGATCAGGTCCCCGACGAGGAGTTGGACCGCCTGGCTCACTGGGGATTCACGGGTTTATGGCTGATCGGATTGTGGGAGCGAAGCTCCGCCTCGAAACGGATCAAACAAATGTGCGGGAATCCCGAGGCGGAGGCTTCCGCCTACAGCCTCTCCAGGTACGACATCTCAGCGGATCTGGGCGGCTGGGCGGCCTTCAACAACCTCAAGGACAGGGCCTGGCGGAGGGGGATCCGCATGGCCGGGGACATGGTTCCCAACCACATGGGCATCGACTCCCGCTGGGTGATCGAGCATCCAAACTGGTTCGTCTCCCTGCCCTACAGCCCGTTTCCCTCCTACACCTTCGGCGGCGCCGACCTGTCCCCGGATTCCCGGGTCACCATCCAGATAGAAGACCACTACTACAGCCGCAGCGACGCGGCGGTGGTGTTCAAGCGCATAGACCGGGGAAGCGGGGAGGAGCGCTACATCTACCACGGCAACGACGGTACCAGCATGCCCTGGAACGACACGGCCCAGTTGAACTTTCTCGATCCCCAGGTCCGGGAAGCGGTCATCCAGACGATCCTGCACGTGGCCAGGTCCTTTCCGATCATTCGCTTCGATGCGGCCATGACCCTGACCAAGAAGCACTTCCAGCGGCTCTGGTTCCCCCAACCCGGTACCGGGGGTGACATCCCCTCCCGAGCCGGGCAGGGGATGAGCCGCCGGGATTTCGACGGGGCCATGCCCAAGGAGTTCTGGAGGGAGGTCGTTGACCGGGTGGCCCGGGAAGCTCCGGACACCCTGCTTCTGGCCGAGGCCTTCTGGATGCTGGAGGGCTACTTCGTCCGCACCCTGGGTATGCACCGGGTGTATAACAGCGCCTTCATGAATATGCTCAAAAACGAGGCGAACGCCGAGTATCGCCAGGTTATCAAGAATACCCTGGAGTTCAATCCGGAGATCCTCAAACGTTTCGTCAACTTCATGAACAATCCCGACGAGGAAACCTCCGTGGCTCAATTCGGAAAGGGGGACAAGTACTTCGGCGTCTGCCTGTTGATGGCCACGCTTCCCGGCCTGCCGATGTTCGGCCACGGCCAGGTGGAGGGACTGACTGAGAAGTACGGCATGGAGTTCCGGCGGGCCTACTGGGATGAAGCGGCGGACGAGGAGCTGGTGCGGCGCCACGAACGGGAGATCTTTCCCCTCCTGCACAGACGCGCCCTGTTCGCCGGGGTGGAGCACTTCCTGCTCTATGATTTTCAGGCTGAAACCGGCGTGAATCAGGACGTATTCGCCTTCTCGAATCGCCTCGGCAACTTCGGGGACGGGCGGGCGCTGGTGGTCTATCACAACCGCTACGCCGAAACCGCGGGCTGGATCCACCTCTCCTGTCCCGTTTCCCTCCAGAGCGGGGAGGGCAGGAGCCTGGTGCGGCGCTCCCTGGGCGAGGGCCTGGGCCTGGCCAACGAAGAGAATGCCTACTGCATCTTCCGGGACCACGTGAGCGGCCTGGAGTACCTGCGCCGCTGCCGGGAGCTGCACCACCGGGGTCTGTACGTCCAGCTCCGGGCGTACGGAGCCCACGTGTTCCTCGACTTCCGGGAGGTTCCCGACGGCCCGGATCGGCCCTACGCCGCCCTTTCGGACTATCTGAACGGCAGGGGCGTGCCGGACATGGAGGCGGCCCTGCAGGAGATCCTGCTGAGACCGGTTCAGCAGCCTCTGCGCACCCTGATCAACGCGGCCACTTTCGGCCGGCTGATGGAGCTCCGGCGGGGGGATCTCAAGGAGCGGCGCTCCGGCCTACCCGCCTCGGATCTCTCGGAAGCGATCGACCTGCTCAGTCGCAGTGTGAAGGATTTCTCAGGTGCTACCGGAGACGCCCAAGCCCTGGCCGCGGAACTGAAAAACAAACTCCTCGCCTGCCTCGACCTCCCCTCCCTGGAGACCCTGCTGCCTCGGGACAAGGAAAACCGGGCGCTTGGAAAGGAGCTTCGCCTGCTGCTTCATGGCGGCGCGGAAAAGCGGAGCCCCTGGACCCTGGACGGTGAACCCTTCACCTGGGCGACCCTGCTGGGATGGCTGTTCGTCCACGCCCTGGGGTCTGTGAGTGGGCCCGGTCAGAGGGCCCAGCAGAGCCGCAGCTGGATCGACGAATGGCTGATAGGCAAGCTGCTGCTCTCGGCTTTCAAGGAGCAGGGACTGAGCCCGGAAGAGCAGCACGGCGCCCTAACCCTAATCAAGATCTGTACCAGCCATCAACGTTGGTTCGACCCGCCGCCAACCGAGGGTGCCCCGCCAAAGGCTGCCCCGGCTGCCCCCCAGGATCTATCTGAACGGAACCAGTCGGCGGAGTCTGCCCGGGTATTGCGCACCCTCCTGGGCGACACGGAGGTACAGGAATACTTGAAGGTCAACCGCTACCAGGGGATCCTCTGGTTCCACGACGAATCTCTGGACCGGGTGTTGGCGGGACTGCATCTGATAGGCGCGGTGGATGCTTTGAGCACGGCCTCGGAAGATCCGCCTCGCTGTGCACGCCTGATTCGCGCCCGCAGGGCCATCCTGGATCGGATCCACAGGGCCAAGGAGAGTTCGAAATACCAGGTCGAAAAGCTGCTGACCGCGCTGTCGGGTTGAGGAAGAGGATGTGGTATAAAGACGCGGTCATCTACGAGCTGCACGTCAAGAGCTACTTCGAC
>CAZKCQ010000203.1:0-5602 GCA_964551205.1 uncultured Spirochaetaceae bacterium | reverse complement strand
AGTCCTGGCTGAATCACCGGAGGTGACCCTTCAGTACAGCGCCACCGAGGGGTTATCATCCCTGCGGGATCTGTTGGTGGATTTTGTGGCCCGCTACGGTCTTCGGCTCGGTCGGGAGGAGCTGATCGTCACCACGGCCAGCCAGCAGTCCCTCGATCTGGTGGTCGTAGAACAACCCGGCTATCTGGGAGCGGTCAGCGCCTTCAAATCCTACGGCGTGCGCTTTCTGCCTGTCGAGATGGATGGGCAGGGAATGAAAGCCGACGTTCTTCACAACCGGTTGCGGGAGATGAAGAAGGAGGCGGGCAGCGGGATCGAGTACTATCGGAACATGCCCAAGTTCATCTACACGATCCCGGATTTTCAGAACCCCAGCGGGATCACCATGAGCCTGCAGAGACGTAAGGAGCTGCTCAGGCTCGCAGAGGAGTTTCTTCGCCGCGGGCTGTTGGAAGGTCGGATCCAGGCGAACATCAGCCTGTATCGCGACAAGCTCAGGTGCATGCTCGATGCACTGGAGCAGTTCATGCCCCGGATGCCGGGCTTGAGCTGGATTGTTCCTGAGGGAGGCATGTTCCTCTGGAACACCCTTCCCGAAGGAATGGATGCCGACGAGATGTTCAAAGACGCCTTGGAAAGAAACGTGGCCTACGTGGTCGGCTCGGCCTTTCATCCGGGCGGGGGCGGCCACAACACCATGCGGCTGAACTTTTCCTACTGCAGCGACCAGGATATCCGGGAGGGGATCCGGCGCCTGGCCGGGCTGGTGAGCTCCCGCCGCCGGGGAGCGGCTTGAGTTATCCGTTGACCGTCAGACCCGGATTCCGAAGAGGCTGCGGCACTCGAGGAACAGAGGATCTTTTCGCATGTCCGCCATGAAGGATGTTGTGTAGTACTGGAGGTCGCTCTGCGTCAGCTCCGTTCGCTGAATCAGCGCGGCCAGCAGCTGCTCGCTTTCCGCATCCAGGGTTCCGATTCTGATCAGCTCCTCCACCAGATCCGCCGTGGAAACCATGAAGATCAGGGCTTTGTGCGGGGAGGTGATGTTGAGGCTCTGATGCTCCCTGGCGGTGTCCACGTACAAATCCGGAAAGCTCCAATGAGCCAGCAGGGATGCGCCGATGGCACGATGGTCGGTGCCGTAGATCTGATCTTCGATCTTTTCTACCGGTATTTTACCTTCGATCAACGCCGCAACCGCGGGTTGGTAGCGTTCCCTGTCGGCGTTGTAGAGGGCGGCCTGGCCGATGTCGTGGAGCAGGCCGGCGATGAAGCAGTCCTCCGCCGCATCCTTGCGATTGCAGCGGATAGCCATGTGTCTGGCCAGGAACGCGCTCAGAATCGAGTGTTTCCAGAAGTACTGGAAGAAGGGATCGTTCCTGTCGCGGGCAAACGTGCCCGAAGCGGTGACCAGAAGAACGAGACTCTTCAGATTATTGAAACCGAGCAGGGTGATGGCCGTCTGCAGGCTCTTGATCTCCCGCTGCCGGGCGTACATTGCCGAGTTGGCGATCTTCAGCACCTTGGCGGTCAGGCTGGGATCCACCCGGATGATGTCCTCCAGATCCTTGAAGGAGATGTCCAGCCTGTCTTCGGCAATAGAGAGGATCTTGGCAGCCACATCGGGGATGCTGGGCATCGATTTCAGGTATTGTTCGAATCCCTGGCTCATGGCGTTCACTCCCGTTACTTGTTCTGTCCTACCATATCGCAATCTTCGCCACTGCGGTCCTACAGGCTGTAGCGCAGGGATCTGCGCTGCTTATGACGCTGCACGGCCAGATCAACCAGGCGGTCGAGAAGCTCGGGGTAGGGCACACCGGAGGCCTCGCACATCTTCGGATACATGCTGATGTTCGTGAATCCGGGTATTGTGTTGATCTCACTGAGGAAGATTCGGCCGCTCCCCCTTTCCAGGAAGAAATCGACCCGGGCCATGCCTGAGCATTCAACAGCCTGAAAGGCGGCCACGGCGAGCTCCCGGACCTCACGGCTGAGAGCATCGGGGAGATCGGCGGGCAGCTTCAGATCCGCACCCTCCGGGTCGATGTACTTGGCCTCGTAGCTGTAAAACTCATGGTTCGGCAGGATTTCACCGGGGCTGAACGCCTGCGCCGACTCGTTGCCCAGCACGGCACATTCGATTTCCCGGCCTTCCACGGCCGCTTCCACCATGACCTTTACATCGTAGCGAAGCGCTTCGGCGATCGCCGGCCGCAGCTCATCCCGGCTGTGTACCTTGCTCACCCCCACCGATGAGCCTGCGGTCACCGGTTTGACGAACAGGGGCAAGTGCAGCTGCTTCGCCACCGCGGTGATACTCTCCGCCGAATCGTCCCGTACCACGATATAATCGACAACGGGCAGTCCTGACTGCCGCCAGACCTCCTTCGTCTTTTCTTTGTCCATTGCCAGGGAACTGCCCAGCACGCCTGCGCCCACGTAGGCAAGGTCCGCCATTTCCAGCAATCCCTGAACGGTTCCGTCTTCGCCGAAGGTGCCGTGGAGGACCGGAAACACGACGTCCACGTGGATAGCCCCGGAGGCTGTACTGAGCCCCTGGCCCGGCACGACAGCCACCGGCTCGGCCTCCGGCACGACCTCGAGCTTCTCCACGTAGTCGGCGCTCTGGAAATGTGCCTTGTCCTGAAGGTGCCATCGGCCCGCCTTGTCGATGCCGATCAGCACCTGCCTGTATTTTTTCGGATCGAGATGTCTGGAAACCGAGGCGGCGGAACGACAGGAGACCTCATGTTCGCCGGATCGGCCTCCGTAGAGGAGGCATACGGTACTCAGTCCCATGGGAATACTATAGGGTATTCCGTTGCTCTTGGCGAGGGGTGGGCGCCACGTCTGTGAGGCGGGGAGGCCGGTTTTCGACTAACGGGTTTCCGGCAGTTGCAGCGTGCCTGCCGGAAATACGAGGGGAAGACGGAAGTGCTCAGCCGCGTCTTCACCTTTGTGTAGGTAGCGCACCAGGAGGTTGCAGGGCACGGCCAGATCTTCACCATTCGATTCTGGCGAGACGCCATGGGCCGAGGCACCTTGGGCAGCGGCGCCGATTTCCGGGAGAGCAATTGTCAGGAGCACCTTGCCGCCGGGGCGGATCGTTCCCAGAGAGGCCTGCCAGCGGGATGCTGTATAGCCGCTGAAGCGGGCCAGCACTTCCGCCTGCTCCACGGCAGTGCCGGAGGTGTTGGTAAGCTCTATGCGTAACTCCCACTTCCCTCCGCCATTCCCTCCGCCGGCTGCCAATCCGCCATCCGAAAGGCGGGCCGCCAGGAGGTTCTCCGCCACCCGGATCTGCCTCAAGGCGTTGCGCCGCTCGCTCAGCTTTCTGATAGCCTCCGGATAGCGGGGGTCTACCGGATCGAGGCTGCGCAGTTCCCGATAGAGGCTCAAGCTGTGGTTGAAGGCCGCCTCCGCCTCGGCATAACGGAGCTCGTTTTCCAGCTGCTCGGCCGCCTCGCCCAGCAGTCTTGCCTGTTTTTCCCTGATGCGCTCCGGCAGGTCGGTGACCACAGGCTCATCGCTGTCACTGCGGCGGAAAAATGCGGCCTGGAGGTACAACTCCCTCTCCAGACAGAGGCGAACGATTTCGTTCTGGCGGGATTGCCGGGTTTCGGAGCCCCGGAAGACTGCGGCCAGAGCAGCGTCGATTGTGGCACCGTCTTGCGAACCGGCCGGAACATCCTCGATAAATTTCAGGATCCGATTGCCGAGAGGATCGAGGATGTAGAATGAGAGACCGCCGGTTTCGCCACCCACCGCTTCTCCAACGGCTAGCCGGTAGAAGGCCGGCAGGGCCTGGCGAAAGCCGGCGCTGAACTGGGAGAGCCGCCAACGCACCGAGCCGTCGGCACGGAAACACCACAGCTCTCCGGCGGTACCCAGAAAAAATCCCCCATCCGTTCGAGCCTGGAATACCTGGGGGAAGAGCAGGGTTCCCCCTGAGATATCCGGCGTGAGAGCAAACAGTTCCTCACCGCCCCGGTCTAACACCTTGACCTGCCGGGCGGCCAGATCATAGACCCACAGTCTATCTTTGTGATCGATGCTCAGGCCTGTTGTGAAAGCTGCCGGCAGGGTGATCTCCCGACGGCTGAGCCCGCCGGCCCTGCGGGTGAACACGGTAAGGCGCCTTCCGTCGGAGAGCACGACTCCTCCGCGCCGCAGACTTTCCGCCTCCAGAGCCTGGAGGAATTCAGTTTGAAAACGTTCGGGATCGCTGCCGTCACAATGCAGCAGGTCGAGGGTTCCGGTCTGGGCATCGTAGATGATCGGTTCAGACAGCGGATTGAGCAGCAATCGGGATGGTATAACTCCCTCGGGCAGCCGTGGCAGGGCGTTCAGATCCTGGACGGTCCGCCTGGTAATCTCCAGATTGACGCCAAGGGAGAGAATCCGATCGGAAAACAGCAGGACCGGTCCGCCCGCCGTGGCGGTGATGTCCAGAGGCTCCGGCGCCGTGGCGAGCTGGGCGCCCCGGGAATCACCGGAATCACCCCACAGCAGGGAAAGGGAGCCGAGATCCACGATCCCCGCCAGGCTGGGTGCGGCCTGCGCCCCGGTGGTGCTCCCGGTTTCCTGGGCTCCCAGGGGAAGGGTGGCGAGGATTACGGGGATGAGGAGAATCAGCAGACGCTGTGCTCTCACGCTTTCCAGCCCATCTCCGCCAGGATCTCCCGGGCCGCCTGTGACTCCAGCCAGGGGATCGGACCGTCGGTGTAGATGATGCTCCGCTCGTGGCCCTTGCCCAGGAGCAGCACCGTGTCCCCCTGCTTCGCAAGGGAGAAGGCCCGGGCCAGGGCTTCCCGCCGGTCGGGGATCTGAAATAGATCTACCTCCCGCCGGCAGCCGGCTGCGATCTGTTCAAGGATGGCGGCGGGCTCCTCGCCCCGGGGATCCTCGTCGCTGAGGATCACGATGTCGCAGTGGCGGGCGGCCAGCTCGCCCTGCAGGGGACGTTTGGCCAGGTCCCTCTCCCCGGCGGATCCGAACACGGCGATCAGGCGGCCCCCGGTATGGGTTCGCACCAGGGGAAGCAGCCTGGCAAAGGCTTGGGGGGTGTGGGCGTAGTCCACGATCACCCGGAAGGGTTGGCCGCTTTCGATCGACTCCATCCTGCCCGGCACGCCCTGAAGCTCAGGGATCGTAGCCGCCAAATCCGACAGCCGGAGTGTATCGAGCCGCAGGATGGTCAGGGCGGCGGCCAGGAGGTTCTCCAGATTGTAGCTGCCCGGCAGGTTCAGCCGGGTGGAAAGCTCCTCTCCGGCGTAAAGGAGCGTAAACAGCGAACCGGACAGATCGGATTGAACGTCCCCGGCCCACAGATCGGCTTGCGGGTTTTCCAATCCGTAGCTGAGGACAGGAGCGGCCGACTGATCGGCCAGGTAGGGGTAGCCGGGATCGTTGAGGTTGGCCACCCCGAAGCCGTGTTCGGGAAGGGCACGGAACAGATTGGCCTTGTCCGACCGGTACTTTTCGAAGCTGCCGTGGAACTCGAGGTGTTCGTGGCTGATGTTGGTACACACCCCGGCTGCAAACTCGACTTCGGAGAGGCGGCCCGTTTCAGCGGCCAGCCCGTGGGAGGTGGCCTCGA
>CAZKCQ010000202.1:0-5639 GCA_964551205.1 uncultured Spirochaetaceae bacterium | reverse complement strand
TGTCCAGGTTGTTTCCCAGCTCGTTGAGCACCAGGCAGTGGAGCAGATTGTTCGCAGGTTTGGCTTTCTGCCGGTCCTTGTATGCCGGAGATTGTGTGTTATACAGTTTTGTCTTGAGGAGAATAGAAGCCGGCCATGATCATCGACACCCATGCTCATCTTTGCGACCACGCCTTCGATGCCGATCGTTCAGAGGTGCTCTCCCGGGCTCGTGCGGCCGGAGTAACCGGGGTGGTGTGTGTGGGGGAGAGCTTGGAGCATGCCCGTAAAAACCTGGCACTGGCTGAGGAGTACCCGCTGCTCCTTCCGGCGGCGGGACTGTATCCGGGTCGCTTCGATCACGATGAAGCCGCGGCTGTGATCGAGTTGATCCGGCGGGAACACGATCGCCTGGTTGCTGTCGGCGAGGTCGGCTTGGACCGCTGGATCGTGAAGCGAGCCCCCGACAGCGAACAGGCGGCGCAGGAGGAGCTGCAGCGCGAGTTGTTCCTGTGTTTCGTCGATCTGGCCGTCGAGCTGGACCTGCCTCTCAACGTCCACTCCCGCTCCGCGGGCCGCCGGACCGTCGCCGCGCTGCTGGAACGGGGAGCCAGCCGGGTACAGCTGCATGCCTTTGACGGCAAGGCATCCACCGCCCTGCCGGCCGTGGAGGCGGGATACTTCTTCTCCGTTCCCCCTTCAATCCTTCGCTCTCGGCAGAAGCAGAAGCTGGTGGGCCGCCTGCCCCTGAGCTGCCTGCTGGTGGAGAGCGACAGTCCGGTTCTTGGCCCGGAGGCAGGGGTGCGCAATGAGCCGGCCAACGTCGCCGCCGCTCTGCGGGCCATCGCGGAGATAAAGCGGCTGTCCGAACAGCAGGTTGTGGAAGCCGTGGCCGAGAACACGGTCCGGCTGTATCGGCTGGGCTCATGATTCAGGGATGCATGACGCATGCAGGCAACCTATTCATCCCGACATTTTGTCAAAACGAACTGCAAAAGGAAGTAGAGGATGAGTATCGCCCGAATCGCCACCGCGACGATCATCCGGTTCCAGAAGCAGCGAATGACCTGCCTGACCGCAGCCAGGCGGTAGCCGGCAGCGGGTCTCCTAGGTAGCTGTCTTTCAACGTCCATGACAGACAGTACTACGCAAATACCGTGCCAAAAGGGGTATGATTAATTCCCATCCATACATAGAGATAGATCTGGTGAGGTTTTTCCCTCGGTTGGAGGTGCAACCTATATTGCAGGGCAGGCAGACAAGGTTGATCGGCAGACCAAATGCGGGCGGAGGGCGGCAGCTTGTGCGCGGTTGATCGGCAGCTCAACTGCCGCGACGCTGAAGCGACTTGCTCAGAGCCTGATGGGAGATCCCCAGGAGCCGGGCCGCTTCGGAAATATTGCCCCAGCTCCGCGACATGGCTTCATCGATCAACAGTTTTCTTGTCTGTTTTAGCGTGGGCAGAATATCTCCGAATTGCAGGTAAGCCGCCGGCTGTCCGCCGCCGGCAGGGGGAGCATTCAGGCGGGTGGCTTCGACGATGGGCTGAAGGGGAAGAATCCCGCCCGAGGGTTCGGCCACGGCGACTGCGTTTTTTACGAGCTTCTGCAGCTCCCGGATGTTCCCGGGAAAGGGGTGGGCGGACAGCCGGGAGAGCAGCTCGGCCGAAACGCTCAGATCGTTTTTTCCATATTCCTTGACCGCTTCCTTCGAGAAATGCTCGATCAGCAGGGGGAGGTCCTCCAGGCGTTCCCGCAGCGGCGGAACATGGATGTGATGCGTGGAAACACGATAGTACAGGTCCTTTCGGAACACTCCCTCCTCCATTAACGCGGCCAGGTCTCTGTTGGTGGCCAGCACGATGCGGGCATCCGAGCGCTTGGGCAGGTCGGAGCCCAGGGGATAAAATTCGCCCGTGTCCAGGATCTTGAGGAGTTTGATCTGGGCATTACCGCTCAGTTCCCCGATTTCGTCGAGGAACAGCGTGCCCCCCCTGGCTCGCTGGATGAGTCCTTCCCGTGGCGTATCAGCCCCCGTGAATGCCCCCCTCACATGACCGAACAGGTCGTCGGAGAGCTTGTCCTCCTCCCGGCCGGCGGCATTAACGGCGATGAACTCCCCGCTCCGCCCGCTGACCTCGTGGATGGACCGGGCGATCAAATCCTTACCCACACCGGTTTCTCCGGTTATCAATACGGGCTCGGGGGTTTTCGCCACCGCTTCGACGTATAGAAAGATCGATTTCATCTTTTTGTTCCGGGTAATGATTCGGGAAAAGGCCGATGGGTTGGTCAGCTCAGCTGTCAGGAATCGGGAACGCAGCTCGCTGTACTCCCTCTTCAGCTCCCTTATTTCAATGGCCCTGCGCACTCCGCTGACCAGCCTGTTCTCTTCGATCGCCTTCACCATGTAGTCGAAGGCTCCGGCTTTCATGCATTCCACCGCCGTCTGCACGTCGTTAGCGGCGGTGACGATGATCACAGGTATGTAGGGGAACTCCTCGCGGATCTGCTGCAGAAGGCGTTGGCCTGGGATCTGGGGCATGTTCAGGTCCAGCAGGACCGCCTCCACGTCCCGGCTGCGCAGATGATCCATGACTGCCCCGCCGTCCTGGCAACCGGTCAGGTTGTTGATGCCGTTGGAACGTAACTGGGCGGACAGTGCCTGGACCACCGCAGCTTCATCATCCACGATGAGAATCGGGTTGGCCGGTGACGAATGGCTCTTCATTTGTTTTCCTCCACGGGAAAGCTCACCACGGCTTCGGTGCCGCTGCCTGCAACCGAAGCGAAACTCAAGGTTCCCCGGTGTTCCTTGACGATGGAATCCGTAATATACAACCCCAAGCCGATCCCCCCGGTTTCTGCTTTCGTGGTGAACATGAGTTCGGTAATCCGTGGCAGATCTGCCTCCGGTATCCCACAGCCCTGATCGTGGATCGTGAGCATCACCAAACCCCTGTCCGGATCGGCGGCTGTACAGACTTCCACGGCTTTGTCTCTGTCGGACAGAGCCTGGCAGGCGTTCAGGATCAGATTGATCACCACATGTTCCAGCTGTTGGGCATTTCCCCGCATATCGGGGATCGGGTCCTGCAACAGAAGGCTGAAGTTGTCGGTGGCTCTCTTGATGTGATAGCCCATGAGCTGGACGGCGGCGCGAACAACCGTTGTCAGGTTGACGCTGCTCATCACCTGGGGCTCGTTTCGGATATAGGATTTCAGTCCCTTGACGATGGAATCGATTTTTTCCGAATTTCCGGCTATATCTGTCAGCCAGCCGCTTAGATTGGAGACAAACTCCTGCTGCTGAAAACCGGCGATCAGGAACTGCTCTTTCTCCGTGACCTGTCGGGTGACCGTGGCTCGGATTTCCGACCAGGCGTGGTTGAGAAGTCCGGAAACGGCCAGGATAACCTGGTTGGGATTGCTGATCTCATGGGCTACCTCCCCGGCAAGGATGCCTAAAGTAGTAAGCTTGTCCGTCTGGATCATGCGTTGCTGATACTGCCGGTCCTCCTCCTCCCTGCGTTTTCGCTCGCTGATGTCCCGCAGCATCACCACGGAAGCGGGCATCCCGTGCCAAAAGGTGTCGGATGCCGTCAATTCGAGGGGCCTGCCGATTTTGCCTTCATGCAGCACGTTGGCTTCCAGGTGCTTCGACTCCCGCTTTTCCTCTGAGTCTCTCCACAACCAGCTTGCCGAGATCCTTCGGTCCTGCAGGCGGATGACCTCCGCAACCGCTGCACCCTGGAGATCGGGACCGGAACGTCCGGTAATGTGTTCTGCACTGCTGTTGCCGTAGGCGATCCGCCCCTGCTCCAGCACGATCAAGATTCCGTCCCTGGCGTTGTCGGCCAAAGCCCGGAAGTTGGCCTCTGCCTTTTGGATCGATTGCAGCATCCTGTTGAAGTACAGGGTGAGAGCGCCGATCTCATCGTTGAACTGGGGAGCGATACTCACTTCCAAGTTGCCGTTATTCGCCTGTTCCATTCCCCGGTGCAGAGCCTGTAACGGACGGATCAGGGTTGTTCTGAATAGAACGGGCACAATGAACAGCACCAGCAGACTGGAGGCGATTAGAATCACCACCAGCACGGCCATGCGGCTGTGAAGATGGCGGTAGAAGTCAATGTCGTAGGCTTCGAACAGCACCTCGGGAACCCTGCTGATGTAGGGAAGCCCGCCCGAGAAGCGGACGGGGCTCAGTCCGGCTTGCCTGTTTCCCGGGTGAATCCCGATCAGTCTGGGCCCGACTGGAATCGCCTCGCCGGCGGCTCCCGGGTGATGCCCCGTTACGGTGGCGGAGGTATACACGTACATATGAATCGGATTGTAGCCGTTGTCTATGTGTATCTCCTTGTAGGAAAAATCGATAGCGCCGTCCCGATGCAGCACCAGTTGGATCGTGTTTCTGTTGGAATGTCCGTATTCGGACAACTCGTTCCAGGTTACCGTCAGCCGATCCGGCTGATTTTTGAAATAGATCCCGCCGCCTCGGCCCAGGTCAAAATTCACCAGCAAAGGGGCAATCGCCGGTACCGGATTGTATCCACCCCAGCTCTTATCTCCGGCATCCTCTCCCAGCAGGATCATGGGTCCGTGCAATAGCTGCACCGTTTGCCGGGTGTCCGTATAGAATCGGAAAGGAAAGGCGAGCTCCACGGCTACCGCTTGATCATAACCGATCTCGATTCTTGATCCCAGCTCCGGGTCGAATCGATAGGGAACCGAGGAGATCGTGTAACTATCGAAGCGATTGGGAGCGAAATGAATGGTCCGCCGCCCGGCGACCAGGTTCTTGTTGAAGTAGTCCTTTTGGTAGGCCCTGCCCGCAAAGAGGGATGTCAATCCCAGCACGCCCACGACGAATACGAGGACTACCCCAACCAGCTTCACCTGGAGAGTCGTACGCTCATCTGTGTGATTGAGGAAGGTCACTACGAAGCTGCAGTAGAACAGCAGGAATATCAGCCAGATGAAATAGTTCGCCAGATAGAGCGGGAGTATTCCCCGGTTCTCCAGCAGGTACACCCCTACAACCAGGGCGGGTAGGACCAGGACCAGGGCAAGAGAGCCCGCCGCCCTGGAATCCTTGCCCTGAGGATCGATCAGTTTGCGCCACCAGGGACGGGATTTGCCTGTTGAAAACCGTACGGCTTTGCGCAGCAGCAGAAACACGGCCAGGGTAAACTGCACCGCCAGAATCGTATAGAAGAAAATATAGTAGGTGTTTTCGAAGCCGGTAATGCTGTGCAGTCTTTTGAGGTGGATGAAGTTGTAGTAGGTCAACCCCAGAACCAGGAGATCGGCCAGAATGTACAGAGAGCGAATGATCCGATATTCTCGGCGATCAGGTTTCTGGAAATGAGGAAAGTGGTAAACGAAAGACAGCAGGGAGAATACGGCAAGCGTCGCGGCGACGGCTTGGAGGAACGGAATGAACAGGTTTTTCAGGTTGTAGGGCTGCCAGTAGTAGGGACCGGAAAACTCCAAAAAGGTAGACAGGTTGATCAGGACACCCCCGGTGAACATCCAGGCCAGCCACAGCGTCGGTTTCGATCTTTGTTTGATCCTGAACAGATAAACGGTAATGCACAGAGAGATGATGAAGCTCGACAGCCGGAGTACGGAGAAGTAATCCAGGTTCAGCCAGAACGG
>CAZKCQ010000201.1:0-5663 GCA_964551205.1 uncultured Spirochaetaceae bacterium | reverse complement strand
GCCACGAACTCCGTGGTGCATACCGGGGTGAAGTCCGCCGGGTGGCTGAAGAGGATGAACCATTTACCCTTGTACTCGTCGGGAAGCACCTTGGTGCCCCGAGTCGTCACTACCTCAAGCCGCGGAAATTTATCCCCTATCAGGGGCGTAGCGTAATCCATATCGTCTCTCCTTGTTCAATAAATATTTATCGCTCTTGAAGTAAATCTACAAATCATCGGTCCGCCGAGCAAATTTTCCGGCGTTGTTGAATAATCCGGAGGGAATATTATATTGTTAGGCGGTATGAACAAGGCAGCCCACTGGGCGGATAACTACGCAGAGAAAATCATCCATGAGAAGGGAGACAAGGAACTGTACGTCTGTGCTTCCGGCATCACGCCCTCCGGTACGGTCCACATCGGCAATTTACGGGAAATCATCACAGTAGAGCTGGTGGTCCGGGCTCTCCGAGAGCGGGGCAAGAAGGTCCGCTTCATCTGCTCCTGGGACGATTACGATGTGTTTCGCAAGGTGCCGGACAACATGCCCAACCGGAAGATGCTCCAGGGCTACCTGCGCCAACCCATCAACCTCACTCCGGATCCTTCCGGTGTGGAGGAGAGCTACGCTCGCCGCAATGAGAAGGAAATCGAGGAACTGCTTCCGATTGTCGGCATCGAACCCGAGTACATCTATCAGGCCGAACGCTACCGCTCCTCCGCCTACGCCGAGGGCATCCGCCGAGCCCTGGAACATCGGGATCGGCTCAGAGAGATCCTCAGCGAGCATCGCAAAGAACCTCTGCCCCCGGACTGGCGGCCGATCTCCGTGTTCTGCACCTCCTGCAACCGGGACACAACGGAGATCACCGATTGGGACGGTCGGAACGGCGTCACCTATGCCTGCTCCTCCTGCGGAAACGAGGAACGGCTGGATTTGACAGAAACAGGGGCGGTAAAGCTTTTCTGGCGGATCGATTGGCCCATGCGCTGGGCGCACGAAGGGGTAGACTTCGAGCCGGCCGGCAAGGACCACCACTCAAAGGGCGGCTCTTTCACCACCGCGCGCCCTATCGTCAGTGAGGTCTACGACTATTCGGCACCCACGACCTTTCCATACGACTTCGTCCGCATCAAAGGGCGGGGCGGAAAGATCTCCTCCTCCAGCGGGGAGGTGGTCAGCCTGAAGGATGTCCTGGAGATCTACCAACCCGAGCTGATCCGCTATCTGTTCGCCTCCACCCGACCGAACACGGAGTTCGCCATCTCCTTCGATCTGGATGTCATCAAGCTCTACGAAGACTACGACCGCTGTGAGCGCATCTACTACGGAAGCGATTCGGTGAGTGAGAGCCGTGCGGCCAAGGAGCGGAGGATCTACGAGCTCTCCCAGGTCGATCAGGTGCCCAAGACCATGCCCACCCAGATTCCCTTCCGCCACCTGTGCAACCTCATCCAAATTCAGGACGGCAATGTGCAAGCGTTGATCGAGTCCCTCGACATCCGCACGAGCGGGGAGGATCTGAACAGGCTGCGTTCCCGCACCCGCTGCGCCTGGAACTGGACCCGAGCGTTCGCCCCGGAACCTTTCCGCTTTACCATGCGCCCCCGCGGCTCCGAAGCGCTGAAGCTCACCCCGGAGGATCGAAAAGCCATCGTCCTGCTGCGGCGGGAGATAGAGGAAAACCTCGATAACCACGACGAAAAGAGCCTCAGCGAGGCTATCTACACACTGGCCGGAGAGGCCGAGATAGAACCGAAGGCATTTTTCAAGCTCGTGTATCGGGTACTGATCGAGAAGGAGATGGGACCCCGTCTGGCCGGATTCCTGCTGACGATCGGGAAGCAGAGGGCCCTCGAGATTCTCGGCGGCTACTAAAGAAGTGGGTTGTTAGGAGTACCATGGATACTGAAGAAGTCAAACGTCTGGTCGGCATCCAGGTCGTGGATACCCTGGTGAAAAGCGGCATGAAGCTCGGTCTGGGTACCGGTTCCACCGCGGTCCACGCGGTCAACCGGGTCGGGGAGCTGCTGGGGCAGGGCAGGCTGCAGGATATCGTGGCCGTGCCAACGAGCTTCCAGACCATGGTCGCCTGTCAGCAGGCAGGCATCTCTCTCACCACCCTCAACGATCCGGCGGTGGACGGCCGGCTGGATCTGACGGTTGACGGAGCGGATGAGGTGGACCCGAACTGGAACCTGATCAAGGGCGGCGGAGCGGCCATGCTGATCGAGAAGGTCGTAGCCCATGCCTCTGAGCGCTACTGTATCATGGTGCACAGCTCCAAACTGACTTCCCGTCTGGGAGAGAAAGCTCCGGTACCGGTGGAGATCGTAGCGGAGGCGCTGCTTACAGCCTCCCGCCGGCTCGAAGCCCTGGGGGGAAGGGTGGAGCTGCGCATGGCAACCAAAAAAGCCGGCCCGATCATCAGCGACCACGGAAACCTCGTCCTGGATGTCAGCTTCGCCGAGTCCTTCGATGCTCAAAGGTTGGAAGCGCAGATCATGAGCATCCCCGGGGTAACGGCAAACGGGATCTTCACCCGCCCGGTCAACGATCTGTTCGTCGGCTTTCCCGACGGCCGGGTGGAGCACAAGAGCAAATAGTCAATGGATCTCAAGCGGGTTGAAGGATGTCTTCCTATGAGGCTTTTTGCCTCACCGAAACCCATTTTGACAGCAATATATCTATTACTCATCGTTTCCACTGCTGCGCTTACCGAGGGAGTGGAGCGCTCCACCTCCTTCAGCATTGAGGGCGCCTACTATATAGATGACAATAAAGGATACGGAGTCAGCGACGGGGGCTTCGCCCCGATCAGCTACGATCCGGTTGAGGATCCAGGGCGGAATCTGGGATCCGGTTGGGGTTCCGCGGAAATCCAGGCGCTGCTGACACACAGGATCAGGGTTCCCTTTCTGGTGGGCTCCGGAACGTTGACGTCGGGCAACAACGTGACCTTCTCCTTTACCGGAGCCCTTACTCCGGTGTCCGCGCGCCTCGAAACAAGGGTAAATCTTACCCCCATCGCCTTCTTCGATTTCTTTGCCGGGACCATGATCGGGACTGGCTGGTACTTCGGTTCGAAGAACGACCCGTTGTTTTACGGCATTGGCAATACCGGACTTTCCGGGGACCCAGATCCAAAGTGGTTTCCCGGAGTCATTATGCAATCGTGGGTCGGTGGGACCTTCCAGTTCGATCTGGCCGCCCTGGTGCCGGGGGATTGGACCCACATGGTCACCCTGGCCAGTCCGAAGATTCAGTACGACTGGTACTCCGATGCCGAAAAAGGCCAGCCGTGGACGTGGGAAGCTGACAATGGGGAGAACTTCAATGGCTTCATGTTCTACGGCACCTATTTCCTCGGCTACCAGATGCCGCTGGCGCTGAACACTGTAGGGGTTCTGGTGGAAACCGAGCAGAACCTGGGCTACATCAAAGAACTGTCTCCCATGGACTCAAACGGCTGGGGATCGGATCACGTCCTGATTACGCTGGGACCTGTGTTCAACTTCACCCTGTTGGAGTCCAGCTCCCTGGCCGTTCTGCTCCAGTTTCGCCGGGAGCGCTTGTATGGAGATCCAAGTATCTTCGAACCTTACTTCGAGAATCGCCAGGCCGAAGGGACCTACTGGGATTTCTACAGGATCGCCTTCTCCTACGGTCTGGACCTGTAGGGGCTTCAGGAGGCAGGCGATCCAGGTTCAGCCGTCGGGGGCGAGGAATCCGCCGTGTCTGAGCACGAACAGGGTCAGCATCAGGGTTCCGGCGCAAAGCTCGTCGATCGTGATCTGCTCCTGATCGGAGTGGGCCAGGGCCAACCTACCCGGACCGGTTGTGAACACGGGGAGACCGGGTCGCAGATGGGCGAAGATCCGGGCATCGCTGGATACCTCCCACCCCAGAACGGGGCGATGGACTTCGATCCCCGCGTCCTCGGCCGCCAAAAGGGCTTGGGCAACGGAGGGGGAGGCGGGATCGCTCTGGTAGGCTTCATTGTGGAGCTTGGCAAAGCTCACCCGGGGTGTGGTATCCCGGAAGTAAGGTATCCGCCTCCAGGTAGTCCTGGCGTAACGGCGGTAAGCCCGCTGCACCGCGGTGCTCAACCGGGATTTAATCTGATCCATCGAGTGGGTCGGCACAAAACCCTGCCCGCCCTCCAGCAACAGGGGTGATTCAGACGGTTGATCTAGCAGGCGGATTCTCCATCCTTCTCCACCTGTCTTTGATGTGAACTTCAGGACTTGCAGCAGGTAGGCCGCCTTGATCAGGGCGTTGTCGTTTTCATACAGCGCACCCATATGTCCGGACAGCCCATGTACGTGAAGCTCGACATTGCCCGCTGCTGTCGACAGCAGATCATAGTGCCGCCGCAAGCCGGCACCGGACTGCTCGCCAATGCTCTTGTCCCCGTAGCGGCGGATGTAGTCCTGCAGCCCGCCCTTCAATCGGGAGTCCAGCTGATCCAACCCGGACTCGGCGTTTTCCGCGCTGAGCTCGAAGGCCACGGAGGCGCAGATCCTGGCCGGATGCTCCCCGTACGGCCCGAGTATACCGGGACTGGTCTGGACAGCCGTTTGAACAAACAGGGGATGATCGCTCTCAGCCCGGATCGCGGCTCCCTCCCGGTCCATACCGCGGATGATCTCCAGAGCAAGAAGCAGGGGGTTATAGCCACTCAAGGACTCCGGCGGGTTTTCCGCGAATACGGGGATCTCCACCCGATACCAGAGCGCGCCTCTGCCCCCGGGATGCACCTGGCCGTCGCAGCACTCCAGCACGACCACGGTCCCGTACCGCGCGCTCAACCGCTCATCCATGGCCAGGGTCAGGGAACCGTTCCCCCCCATCTCCTCCTCGATCACAAACATGAAGGTCAGATCCGAAGCCGGGTATATACCGAAACGCTGCTCGAGCTCCCGAAGCAGCCGTAGGGAGGCAACCATGACCGCACAGCCGCCCTTGTCGTCACAGGCCCCTCGGCCAATCACCAGCTCACCTTCGCGGCGGGGAGCAAAGTACGGCGCCACCGTGTCGATATGGGCGTTCACGCCTATTCCGCCGGAGGCTATCCCGTCGGGGGCTGTTGAGCCCGTGGCTGCCCTGCTGTTTGCCGTCCTGCGATCGGTTCCAGAAGCAGGAGGAGCGTCCCGGAGATAGAGGAGGTTCCAGCGCCCGGAGTAGGCGTCCGCTCTGCCTGCGTAGTGTGGAAAGGTGTAGAAGGGATGAGCGGCGATGCCGTGGGAAATCGGTCTGCGCTCGAGGCGTCCTGAAAGGCCATGACGGGTGATCGACTCCTCGATCAGGCTGAGAAGCTGTCCCTCGCGACGCGCCGTGTCTGTAAGATTTCGGGTGGGGATGGTGTCGATGCGGCACATCTCCAGCAGAGTCTCGGCCACGAACTCCCGAAACTCGGTTGTATTGACCCGCTGCTTAAGCCACTGCCGCAGTGTGGCCAGATCCGCTGCCATCGGGTCGGTCAAAGCACGACGCTGTGGCCGCTCTCACTGGCCCGGCGGGCGGCAGAGGCGATGCGGATGGCGAGTTTCCCCTCCTCCCCTCCGGTCATTGGCCTTTTTCCATCACGGATGCAGTCCAGGAAATGCTCGACCTCGGCCCGCAGCGCGCCGTCCAGGCCGCGGGAATCTTCAGGCCAGGTCAGCGAATCGGCCAAAGAA
>CAZKCQ010000200.1:0-5703 GCA_964551205.1 uncultured Spirochaetaceae bacterium | reverse complement strand
CAGACCGCCATCGGCGCCTGTTGGGGATTCATGTAGTTGGCGTAGGAGAGGTGGCTGAGGTACTTGCTGATATCCCCGGAGGCGTCGTACCAGCCGCCGTGTACATCGACCCGATCGCTGCGCCGGCCCACAAAGCCGACTTCGTGATCCGCCTCATCATAGATGCCCGTGCAGCGCTGGGAGCGGAAGTACTGCAGCACCGCCGGCACGGTTCTGAGGAGGAGCAGGTCCTCCGCTACTTCGAAGGGTGCGGACATGAGGACGGGTGTGGTATCCGCGGTTGCAGTCGCAGAGGCGGGAACCTGAATCACAAACCGTCCTGATTTCACAAGATCGGAAAAATCCAGGCTCCAGAACACCCAGTCCCTCCAGCGGGCTACAGCTCCGATATAGCGGGCCGCACCCTCAAACACCGTGTTCCCCGACTCGGACCCGATGACACGGAAGTCGAGGGAACGCTCCGGGAGACCGGCCCTTGCCCGGCTCCTGAGGACCGCCTTTTTTGCGGATCTTGTGTCGTAACCGATGTGGTTGATGAGGATTTCAATACTGGCCCGGGGTGCCGTACCCGTGGATGCAGCCATTCTGCGCGTACCTACTCTGAAAGGTAACCGGCCTTCAAGGAGAGCATTCGGCCGACGCTGTCCTTCAGGCCGCCGGGGCGGGAGCGCTTCAGCCACAGCTCCCGGTAGCGCTCGGTCAACTTCTCCAGCTCCGCGGCCAGATCCCGGCGCGCGGAAAGGGGGATCTCCTCTACAGTCAATCCGGGTGTGTCGAAACGTTCCCTGCCGAGGCGGGCGGCATGGGCCATCAGATCTGCGGTGAAGCCCAGCTCTTCCAGCAGTAGGTCCGCATCCCCGGCTCGGATATCGGCGTCCTGGAACAGGGAAAGGGCTTTTGCGATTCCCTTTTGCTCCCGGGAGAAATTGTAGCCCCGGAATCGCTTCAGCGCTTCCCCGTGGTACTGCTGTAGATCTAAAAGCAGCAGTGCCGCCAGCACGGCGGCGTTGTGCAGGCGCACGATCCCGTCGTCGTAGAGATTTCCGAGAAGCAGTAGCCCCCTGGCTGCGTTCCCGGTCTCATCCCGGAAAACATGCTCGGACAGGCAGGCTTCGATGTCCAGATTCGCAGCAGCATCAGGATTCCAGGCGGCTGCGGCGGCCAGCAGGTAGGGAGGATAGGAAATCGGGAGCTGCTGCCAATGCCCGTTGTCACCCCAGTCGGTGAGCAGCAGTCCGGAAGCTCCTGCGGCTCGACCTTCCCTTGCAGCGTTGAGGATGTTCCGCCTGGCGTTGTTCCAGCGGCCGCCCAGAGTGTTCCAGGAGGAGGTGCCGGGGCAAACGTAGAAGGGAACACCCGCGCGGGCGAACAGGCGGCTCTCCTTTGCAAAGGGATGGTCGGCCTCGTATCCCCAATCCAGGGCGATCACATCCTGTGGGAGCTCTTCGATCAGCTCGGGATAGTGAAGGATGATATCGCCGCAGAATTGCGTGATCTTGCCCCGGCCAGACAGCTCCTCGTGGATTTTGAGCATAAACTCCAGATACACCCGTCCCACCCCTCTGTGTTCGCAAGCCTCCTTACTCCGGCCAAGTCCCAGCTCGATGGGTTCATCCGCGCCCACGTTGATCATTTTGCTGGTGAAGTGGGGGAGCAGTTCGTCGTACAAGGTGCGCAGCAGATCGAGAGACCCGGGATCCAGGGGATTGAGGGTCGTGGGCTGGTGCCGGACTCCTCCCCAGGGATCAACGAAGCTGCCCGTAACTTCCGCCAGGCGGCTGTAGGGATCGTGCATGAGCCAGCGTTCCATGTGACCGAATGAGTTTTGGCAGGGGACCAGCTCCATGGCCCGAGCCGTGCAGTAGCGGTCCAGCTCCTCCGCCTCCTCCGGGGTGATGGGGGAGGCCTCCTGCCAGACGGTTTTGTGGGCGGCGTAGGCAAAGGTGTGCTCGGTGTACAGCTGAACCTGGTTGTATTTCAGTTCCGCCCAGAGGTCGATCAGATGTTTCACGGTCTCCATGGTCGGTACCCGGTCGCGGCTGATGTCCAGCATCACCCCCCGAACCGGCAACTCCGGCCTGTCCTCGATGCTGAGGCAGGGGATGCGTCCCGCTTCATCGGCCTGGCGGACCAGCTGGCGCAGGGTCATGAATCCGTAGAACAAACCGGACCTGCCCCCGGCGATCAGGCTCAGCTCATCAGGGCCGACTTCCAGCCGGTAGCTCTGTTCGCCCGCGACCAGTCCGGAGTCAATCCGGGCCGTCACGCCCTTCGGGTTCTCCGCTCCGATTGCAAAGCGGGAAAGTTCCGCCTCCAGGGTTGCGGGCAGGGTACACAGGCCGTCGAGTTGGACGATCTTCCTCGGCGCGGGGACCAAAACAGGATCTCTCATGGTTTCATCCCCGGCCTCCTGAATCCGGGACTCCCATGGTTACCTCTACCCGGTGTGCTCCGGCGTCGTCCAGCGGCGGAAGCAGATTGTCTTTCAAAGACCGGCCGTTCAGGCGGATCTCGGCCACACCTTTTGACAGATGATCGGGATTCCTCACTTCGATGCGGTAGCGGGCACCCCTGAAGGTGCGCTGCACAGTGAAGCCGTCCCAGTCCGGAGGTATGCAGGGGTCGATCCTCAAGCCCTCGTGCTCCGGCCGGATTCCCAGGATCCACTGGGAGATGGCGACGAAATTCCAGGCCGCTGTTCCGGTCAGCCAGGAGTTCTTTGCCTCTCCGGGCCGCACCGACTCCTTGCCGGCGATCATCTGAGCGTACACGTACGGCTCGGTCTTGTGGAGGGAACTCGAGTCCTCCAGATAGGCGGGGCAGATCTTGCGGTAGTACTCGAAGGCCCGCTCTCCCCGTCCGAGCATGGTTTCGGCGATCATGATCCAGGGATTGTTGTGGCAGAACACCCCCCCGTTCTCCTTGTATCCCGGCGGGTAGCTGGAGATCTCCCCGAGGTTCAGGTAGTAGCGGGAATAGGCCGGCCAGAGCAGCACGATCCCGTATTCGCTGTCCAGATGCTGCCGGACAGCGTCCAGGGCCGCGGGGGGATAGCCTTTCTCCATCCCGATCCCGGCCATGGAGCAGAATCCCTGCGTTTCGATAAAGATCCGTCCCTCCTCGTTTTCCCGGCTGCCGATTTTGGCCCCGCTGTGGTCGTACGCCCGGAGAAACCAGGCTCCGTCCCAGCCGTGCCCGGCCACCGCCTTTTCCATCGACTGCAGTGCTGCCTGTGCTTCCTTCGCCAGCTCCCGATGACCGCTGCGCCTACAAATCTCCTGGAACTCCCGACCGATATAGACGAACATCCCCCCGATCAACACGCTCTCGGCGATCCCGCCCTCTTTATTCTCCGTAGTCTGGAAGGATTCGTCCGGATCGGTGGAGTAGCAGTTCAGATTCAGGCAGTCGTTCCAGTCCGCCCTGCCGATCAAGGGAAGACCGTGGGGTCCCAGGTTCTCGACCACGTGGCGAAAGCAGCGGTGCAGGTGTTCGAATAGGCTGCCGGTCCGAGCGGGATCGTTGTCGAAGGGTACCTCCTCCTCGAGGATCGACCAATCTCCGCTCTCCTTGAGGTAGGCGCTCACGGCCAGGATCAACCAGAGGGGGTCGTCGTTGAAGTCTCCCCCGATAGCCTCATTCCCTCTCTTGGTCAGGGGTTGATACTGGTGGTAGGTGCTGCCGTCCTGCTTCTGGATGGCGGCCACGTCCAGGATCCTCCGTCTGGCGCGCTCCGGGAGCTGATGCACGCAGCCCAGCAGGTCCTGGTTGGTGTCCCGGAATCCCAAGCCCCGGCCGATGCCCGATTCGAAGTAGGAGGCGCTGCGGCCCAGGTTGAAGGTCACCAGGCACTGGTACTGATTCCAGATGTTGACCATACGGTCCAGCTGCTCGTCCCCGCTTTCCAGGTGGAAGCGGGAGAGCAGTTCCCGCCAGTGGCAGGCCAGCTCGTTGAAGGCCTGATCCACCGACTCCACGGTTTGGAAACGCTGAATCATCCGCCTGGCCCGATCCTTGCGGATCACTCCCGCAGCCTCCCATTTGTCCTCCGGGGCGTTTTCCCCGTACCCCAGTAGGAAAATCAGGGACTTGCTCTCACCGGGAGCCAGGCGGAGCTCGAGGTGGTGGGAGGCGATCGGAGCCCAGCCGTGGGCGACCGAGTTCCCGCTTTCGCCTTTCAGGACAGCACGGGGTGAGTCAAATCCGTTGTGCGGCCCCAGAAAGCTGTCCCGGTCGGTGTCGAAGCCGGCGATCGGCTTATTGACCGAGTAGAAGGCGTAGTGGTTTCGCCTTTCCCGATACTCGCTTTTATGGTAGATCACCGATCCCTCCACCTCCACCTCGGCAAGGGACAGGTTCCGCTGGAAGTTGGTCATATCATCCAGGGCGTTCCACAGGCAGAACTCGACCAGGGAGAACAGGTGGATAGTTCGCTCTCGGTCGCTCCGGTTCTCCAGTGTGAGCTTGTGGACCTCGGCATTGACCTCCAGGGGAACGAAGAACAGCAGCTCCGCGGCCAGGTCGTTCTTGCTGCCGCAGATGCGGCTGTAGCCCAGACCATGGCGGCACTGATACGTGTCAAGCTTCGCGTTTACCGGCTTGAAGCAGGGTGACCATGCGGTGTCCTCCTCCCGGATGTAGAAGCAGCGGCCGCCGGTATCCAGGGGAACGTTGTTGTAGCGGTAGCGGGTGATCCGCCGCAGGAGTGCGTCCCGGTAGAAGCAGTACCCCCCCGCGGTGTTGGAGATCAGGGAAAAGAAATCCTGGCAGCCCAGGTAGTTGATCCAGGGGTAGGGGGTCCGGGGATCGTTTATGACGTATTCTTTGGCCGTATCATCGAAATAGCCGTACTTCATGTGTTTTTCCAGGCGCCGCCCAGTTGGTCGGCACATCTATCTACAGACTGTTTTCCTGAATATAGGGGATCACCCTGTCTACGGTGGTGAAGGCGATGCTGGTGCAGGTATCGGCGCACCCGTAGTAGATGGCGATCCTTCCCGTAACCCCGTCGCACAGAGCGCCCCCGGGGAATACCACGTTTTGAACGTCCCCGACCTGTTCATAGATCTCTCGCGGGTGCAGAAGGTAGGGTCTTGTCCTGTACAGCACCCGCCAGGGCTCCTCCAGGTCCAGAATCGCGGCGCCCATGGAGTAGACAAAGCCGTTGCAGCTGGTCAGGACACCGTGGTAGAACAGCAGCCAGCCCGCCGAAGTTTTGATCGGCGCGGGGCCTGCGCCGACCTTTGTGCTCTGCCAGGCACTGTCGCTCCCGCACGGAGACATTACGTGACGATGTCGGCCCCAGTAGGTCAGATCCGGGCTTTCGCTGTAGAAGATATTCCCGAAGGCCGTGTGGCCCGCATCGCTGGGACGGTGAAGCAGGGCGTAGCGCCCGTTGATCTTCTCCGGGAAAAGCACGCCGTTGCGATTGTAGGGCATGAAGATGTTCTCCAGCCGGTGGAAGGTTTCGAAGTCATCGGTGTAGGCCGCTCCCAGGGAGGGGCCGTGATAGCCGTTGCACCAGACGATGTAAAACCGCCCCTCGATCTCGATCACCCTGGGGTCGTACTTGTAGTCAGACTCCGGCATATCGGGCTCGGCATCCTTGAACTCGATCGGCCCGTTGTCCAGGGTCCAGCTGATCCCGTCGTCACTGAAGCCGCGGTGGATGTTCATCCTCCTGCAGATATCGTCACAGCGGAA
>CAZKCQ010000199.1:0-5767 GCA_964551205.1 uncultured Spirochaetaceae bacterium | reverse complement strand
GTTGGGAGCTGGAGATCATCACGACGGTCGTTCTCGGCGGCGTAGCCATTTCCGGAGGCAAGGGCAACATCCTGGGCGTCATTATCGGGATTTTCCTGATCGGTTTCCTCAAGTTTGGGATGGGCCTGATCAACGTCCCGGGCAAGGTGATGAATATCGTGATCGGTTTTTTGCTGATCTTTGCCATCATGCTTCCCGGATATATACGGGCGCTGCGCGACAGAAGCCTGCTGAAGCGCCAACGGGAGAAGCCCGGAAAAACTTCTCCCCGGCTGGCTGGGTAAGGTGGAGACGATGAGAAGGGTCGCTTTGAAAATGCCTCCCACTTCTATCCGGCCCCGAAATACCCCGCTTTCTCGAGGTGAAGGAAGATCCGCCGCCCCGCTTCATCCGGGGACATGTCCGTCGTGTCGAGGACCAGCTCTGCATCAGTAGGGACCTCGTAAGGATCGGAAATTCCCGTGAACTCACGAATGATCCCGGCCCGGGCTTTGGCGTACAGGCCCTTGCGGTCCCGCTGCTCGCATACCTCCAGGGGGGTGGAAACATGGATCAGCACGAAACCACCGACAGGTGCAATCATCCCTCGGACTTCCCGTCGGACCGCGTCGTACGGGGCGATCGGGGCGCAGATGGCGATACCGCCGTTCTTGGTGATTTCCGAAGCCACGAAGCCGATCCTGCGGATGTTGATGTCCCGGTGCTCTTTTGAGAAGCCCAGCTCAGAGGAGAGGTTCTTTCGGACTATATCCCCGTCCAGGAGGGTCACCGGTCTGCCTCCAAGCTCGAGAAAGCGCGACAGCAGAGCCTTGGCGATCGTTGACTTGCCGGCCCCTGAGAGCCCGGTGAAGAACACGGTGAAGCCGTGTTTGTGTTTCGGGGGATGGGTCTTCCGAAGCGCTTCGGCGACCTCGGGGAAGGTGAACCAGGGTGGGATCTGCCCTCCGTCAAGAAGCCGCCGGCGCAGCTCGGTGCCCGAAATGCTCAATGTCGTTTTCCCCGCAGGTACTTCGTCAATCGGAAGGAAGCGGTCCAGCTCGGCGACGTACACCATATTGGAGAAGGGCACCATGCGGATTCCAAGCTCGGCCTCGTGCTCCAGGTACAGCTTCTGGGCCGCGTATTCTCCGTAGAAAGGTTTCCCCTTGCTGTCCGCCCCGGGTCCGGCGTGGTCGCGGCCTACGATGAAATGCGTGCAGCCGAAGTTCTTCCGGACGATCGCGTGGAGGAGGGCTTCCCGTGGTCCGGCCATCCGCATGGCCAGCGGAAGAAGGGACAGCTGCGCCGTCCCCGCGGGATAGTGGGGCAGGATTCCTTCATAGCAACGCACACGGGTGTAGTGATCCAGGTCTCCCGGTTTGGTCATACCCACTACCGGATGGATGAGCAGGTTGGCCTCCAGCTGCCTGGCCGCCCGCAGGGTGAGCTCGAAGTGGGCCCGGTGCATGGGGTTGCGGGTCTGAAAGGCGACTATCCTGCGCCAGCCCAGGCGGCGGAAGGTCCCGCGCAGCTCAGACGGTGTCAACCTGAGCCGGCGGAAGTCGTGGTGGTAAGGAAGCTGGACCCCACGCACCTCTCCTCCCACGTACCAGGGGTGGGTGTCATCGAGGATGTAGCGTACCCCGGGATGCTCTTTGCCGGAGGTGCCGTACACCATCATGGCCTCTGCTTTGCGCTCCGGTCGCCAGAGTTCCCGAACGGTCAGAGCGGCCAGCAGGACTCCCTCGGGATCTCGCAGTGCCAGCCGGTCGCCCTCCTTCAGTTGCCGGGCCGCCTCGTCGGGAAGATCCAGGACAACAGGGATCGGCCACAGGGTACCGTCGGCAAGACGCATCTCCGAGCATACACTCTCGTAGTTCCGGCGGTCCATGAAACCCCTCAACGGGGAGAATCCCCCGGTAAGAAGCAGCTCCAGGTCGCAGAGCTGCCGGGGGCAGAGATCCCAACTGGGCCACTCCCGGGATTTCCGCTTGATCTCCCGTGTTATGGACTGGTCGACAAGGAGGTTCACCAGCCCCTCGCCGTGAGGTTGGTTGAGATGGTCGCTCACGGAAGTTACACTACAGTCAGCAGGTGTTTTTCGCAAGGGTGCAGCCGTGTTGCTTCGTTCGAGTTTTCCGGGTATAACCACAGCAATAACCACAGCAGCCGCGGATCGACTGGTCGAAGCTGAATCGAACAAACACGGGAGGTCTCCAAATTCGACGCCTTCTCATCGCCCTGCTGCAGCTCTACAGGAAGCTCTCTTTGGCGCTCCTGCGCCTCAGAGGTTCGACGGCGGAAGAGGAAGCCGCGCGGAGGATCCTGAGCGGACGAACTTGGGCCGAGTTCTGCGACACCCTGAAGGCAGCCGGGAGCGCGGTCGCCGCCTCGGGGGCGCCCCGGGATGCCCTCAACCAGGCCGAAGGTTACCGGTATCTTAGCCGCCTGGTGCGCGCCGGGCTGGAAGCATTCGTGGAATACGACGATCCAAAGGCGCCGGTTCTGCGGCGGATGATCCATGAGACCGCCAAGATCGGCGCCGACAATCCGGACAACTACTACCTCAACGCCGCGATCAGCGGCGCCTGCGAGTACCGGCTGCAAGGAAGACGGGGTACCGTCCACTTTCTGGAGTTCAGCACCCAGAGCGGAAACTACCAGAAGGGCGGCCTGCCTTTGACCGGCCGTCTGGACTCCACGGAGCTGGCGATCCGGGAGGACGGGTCCTTCGAGGTTCTGGTCAGCTGCAGCCGGAAGCAGGGCAATTGGCTGCCCATGGAGCCGGCAACGACCATGCTCATCGTGCGCCAAACCTTCCAGGACAAGCGCCGTGAAACCCCCTGTGAGTTGACGATCCAGCTTGTCGGCGGGGACGGGCTCCCGACTCCGCTGAGCTCGGAGCGCCTGGAACGGGGACTGCGGATGACCGCAAACATGGTGGTGGGGGTGCCGCTCCTGTTCGGGCGCTGGGTGCGGGGATTTCGCAGACACACGAACCAGCTCCCGAGGATGAAGCCCGAGGTGTCGACCGCCGCCGGAGGGGATCCCGACATCGCCTACTATCACGGTTACTGGGCGCTGGATGCGGAGGAGGCGCTGGTGATCGATGTCCGACCCCCCCGCTGCGAGTATTGGAACTTCCAGCTCAACAACCATTGGATGGAATCCCTGGACTATCGCCACTACACCATACACCTGAACAAGCATACGGCAAGATACGCTGAGGCCGGCTCGGTGCGCATCATCGTAGCGCACCGGAATCCCGGCCTGCCCAACTGGATAACGACGGCCGGACACACCTGCGGGACGATGTGCCTGCGCTGGGTCAAAGCCGACGCCTGTCCCCAGCCGCGGACCACGGTGGTCAGGCTGGCCGACCTGGAGCCTGAGAGGCAGGAGGCCCGAGGGGACGATGAGCGCTGAGTGCTGCGCCGGGGACCCGGATGGCTAACACGAAGCGTGGGACCCACACCGAGTACCGTCACCCTCACAGGCCCCTGTTGATCCGGGTGATCAATCGGGTCGGGGACGGCTTCGCCTCGTCGGGATACCCGAGCACGAGATCCTCCAGCTCGAGATCCCCCCGCCCGGAATCCCCCCGCCGAATAAGTGAAACCTACCTGCTCGCCGAGGCCAGCCGCCTGGAGGGACTCGCCGATTTCGGCGAGCAGTCGTTCCGTCCGGGGCTGCACCAGCTAGTGTGTGCGGTCGAGTCTGAGGCGCGGCTTACCCCCGTGGGGCGCTGGATCACTCGCAAGCGGCTGTTGGGCAGCCTGAGAAACCGCCTGCGGTCGGAGAGGTTGTTCCGCGATCATCCGGAGATACTGGATCTGGAAATCAGGCCGCCGATCGTGATCACGGGCATGCAGCGGACCGGCACGACGCTGCTGCACCGGCTGCTGGCCGCCGATCCCGACACCAGGGCTCTGCTGGCCTGGGAGGCGCTCAACCCCGCTCCCTTCCTCACCGCCCAAAGGAGGGGCCGAGACCGGGGACGCCGGGACCCGCGGATCCGTGCTGCCCGGTTCAGCCAGCGTGCTCTCGCCCTCATGGCCCCGGATTTCTTTGCCGTGCATCCGGTGGAGGCCCGGGCCCCGGAAGAGGACGTCCTGTTGCTGGACTATTCATTTCTGAGCACGGTCCCGGAAGCGACCCTGAGGGTTCCGAGCTTCTCCCGCTGGCTCGAAGCCCAGGATGTCCTGCCGGCCTACCGCTACCTGAAGAAGCTGCTCCAGCTGCTCCAGTGGCAGAGGCCGGGCAAGCGCTGGGTGCTGAAAAGTCCCCATCATCTGGAGTATCTTGATTCCCTCTTCGCCGTATTTCCCGAGGCCAGGATCCTTCACACGCATAGGGACCCGGCGGTCACCCTGGCTTCCTTCTGCAGCATGATCGCCCACGGCAGAGGGGTGTTCAGCGATGCGGTGGATCCCGAGGAGATCGGTCGGGAATGGCTGCGAAAGGTCGGCCGGCTGGTCAAACGGGCTTTGGACGCCCGGCGGCGATGGGGCGACGATCGCTTCCTGGATGTGTACTATCGCGATTTGGTGCGGGATCCGATGGCACAGATAGAGCGGGTGTACGACTTCCTTGGGGTGGCTCTTACGCCGGAGGCACGGGAGCAGATCGAACTGGCCCGACGTGTCAATGTCAGGCACAGGTACGGCATCCACAACTACCGGCTGGAAGATTTCGGTTTGACAAGGGAAATGGTGGCGGCGGAATTTGCCGAGTACCGGGGGCGTTTCAGCGTGTCGGAGCAGACCGATGCCTAGCCCAAGCGCCGGGGATTCCCGCTACGACGGTGCCTCCCGTGCAACCCTGAGCGGCATAGTGGATCTGTTTCGCAGGCCGGAGCGGATCGGCCGCCTCGAGGAGGGCGAGCGCATCGACGGCAAGACCTGTCTGGTCACCGGTGCCAATCGCGGCCTGGGTAAGGCCGTGGCCATCGAACTGGCCCGTCGCGGTGGCCGGGTCGTGATGGCCTGCAGGAGCGGACACCCTCAGGCGGCCGATCAGGTCAAGGCGGGCAGCGGGAGCGTCCAGGTGGAGATGGCCTACCTGGACCTGGCGGATTTTGAATCGATCGAACGCTTCGCCGCGGGAATGAAGAGCGCCGGCTGGAGCTTCGACATCGTGGTTCTGAACGCCGGGATCGTACCCAGCCACGCCCGCAGGACGGCACAGGGATTCGAGGAGATGTTCGCCGTCAACTATCTTGCCAACTTCCTCCTGCTGGAGAGGCTGCTGGAGCATGGAACCATCCCCGTTCGCCCCCCGACCAGTGCCGGGACTTTCGCGGAGGGGAGGCCGGCCGGGTCTATCCCCCGCATCGTCTTCGTGACCTCCGAGGTCCACCGCTCGGCGCCGCCGGTCGACTTCGACAGGCTGGGAGCCTTCCACGAGTACGGGATGAAGGGCGCAATGACCGAATACGCCGTGAACAAGCTGCTGGTGAGCATCTTTGCCGTGGAGCTGTCACGGCGTCTGCAGGGCGATGGGGGACCGTGTGCAGCGGTCCATCAGCTGTGCCCGGGACCCATCAACTCCGATATCGCCCGCGAAGCCCCCGTATGGGTCAAGCCGCTTTTGAAAGTGCTATTCCGGCTGTTCTTTCGCAGTCCGCGGCGTGCCGCCGAGCCGGTGGTGTTCCTGTGCTGTTCCCGGGCCATCGAGGGGCGAAGCGGAATCTACCTCCACCTCATGACCGAAAAAGCTCCATCGGCAACGGCCATGGATGAGCAGAACGGCAGGCGGCTGTGGCGGGCGAGCGAACGGCTATTGAGCT
>CAZKCQ010000198.1:0-5783 GCA_964551205.1 uncultured Spirochaetaceae bacterium | reverse complement strand
AAAAGAGGGCGTCACCTTTTCCGTACGGGGCGTTATGGGACAGCTCGCCTGGCACTGGACCTATCACTCCGGGCAGATCGGGCTGCTTCGGCTGCTCTGGGGTTCGGATTACCAGTGGAAGAGCGAGGACCTCGTGGCCCTGCCGCCGCGGTAATGGGGGTGAGACGATGGTGGATGTAAAACAGGCTGTCGCCAAGGCCATGGCCTATCTCAAGGACATGTACCAGACCGATCAGTTCAAGGATGTGCTGCTGGAAGAGGTGGATCTGTCGGAGGACAACAAGTTCTGGAACGTGACAATCGGCTTCACCATAGGCCAGGAATCTACCTCCGGCGGACCCATGGCCATTCTGATCGGCCAGTCCGCGGAGTTCAAGCGGGAGTACAAGGTCTTTCAGATCGACGCAACTTCCGGCGATCTGCGCTCGATGAGAAGCAGAAAAGGGGAGTAGTGGATCGCGATTCGATCAGCCTGCTCTATCTGGCCACCTATGCAAACTCCTCGATGCCCAGTTCCTCCAGCTTTTCCGCCTTCGGTCTCCCTTTCTCGTCCCAGCCCATGAGATCGTAGTAGTAGCGCCTGGCCGCCTCCATCTCCTCGTGGTTCAGAGCCTTGTCCTTAAGGGCGCCGTCGGGTGTCGGCCGGAAGAACCGCTCGGGGAGCTTGTCGTGCTCCGCAGTGAATCCGGCCTTGATGTTGAACAGCCGGCAGAGGGTGAGCACCCGTTCGGCGACCCTGATCTGCTCCGTCACGGTGGTTTCCCATCCGGTCACCGCCTCTGTCAGCTGGACGATATGGGCAAAAGAGTAGGGGAGGAAGTGGCAGAGCAGCAGACAGTCGCAGACGATTCTCTTGGAATGGTGGGCCTTGAAATAGGCGATCTTTCTGGGCCCCCCATCCTCCAGGGTGGTGGGTTCCAGTCCCAACGGCAGGGCATCGTCCAGGCTCATGGCTAGTTTGGTTCCGTAGCCACTCATCAGAATATCCATCATGTTGTCCATGTGATCCGCCCCGTGGGGATTCACCATGTATCCCAGCCCCAGGCCTTTGCTCAGCCTCGGTTCGTGCATGGGAATCTCCAAACCCTTGACTTGCATGGCCAGCTTCTGTGCTCCCCGCCCGATCCGTTCGGCCGCCCGGGCGGAACCTTGGGCCAGAAGCTCACCGATCCCTTCCCGCCGGACAATGAGCTCGATCACCTCAAGCATGGCCCCGGCATTGCCGAAGCTCAACTCGATCCCACCCGTGTCTTCACTGCTCAGCAGCCCCTTTTCGAAGCACTCCATGGCAAAGGCGATGGTCACCCCTGTTGAGATCGTATCCAGGGAATAGGCATTGCAGAGGGCGTTTGCCCTGGCTACGGCATTCATATCATCGACGCCGCAGCAGGAACCGAAGGCCCCGATCGTCTCGTACTCCGGCCCGCCGTAGGCCCTGTCCACGATGTAGGGTTCATGCACTTCCACGACTTTCTTACACTTGACCGGGCAGGCGAAGCAGGCCTCCATGCCCACCCGGATGGTTTCCCTGATCCGGGTCGGTGATATGCTGCCGACCGCGGGGAACCGGCCTTCCCGGAAGTTGTGGGAAGGGAGATTTCCAGCCTGCTCGAACAACTCCATGGCCCCACCGGTGCCGAGCTCCCGGTAGCCTTTCACCAGGTCCATGTTCTCCTTCAACCAGGTGCTCACCACCCGAACACCTTCCCGGTCCACGACCGGAGGCGGGTTGTTCCCCCGCACCGCCACGGCCTTCAGATTCTTAGAGCCCATGACCGCGCCCAGCCCGCCCCGTCCGGCCGCATCGTGGGTCCCGTGCATGATGCAGGCGTAACTCACCAGATTTTCGGCGGCCGGCCCGATTAGGGCGATTCTGGCCTTCTCGTCCCCCACCTCGGAGCGGATCGTCTCCTGGGTCTCTTTGGTCATTCTACCCCACAGGTGTCCGGCCTGTTTGATTTCCACCTCCCCGTCGTGGATCCACAGATACACGGGCGTTTCAGCCTTTCCCTCTACGATCAGGGCGTCGAATCCGCTGCGCTTGAGCTGCGCTCCCCACCACTCGCCGGCCTCCGACTTGGCAATGCCCCCGGTCAGAGGGGACTTGGCGCCCACGGCGTGACGGGCGGCTCCGCCCAGGGAGATCCCGGTCAGCGGGCCCGCGGCGAAGATCAGCTTGTTTTCGGGGCTCAACGGATCGATCTCCGGTCTTACCTCCTTGAGAAGATAGTAGATGATGAAACCCGTGCCGCCTATGTATCTCCGGCAGAAGGGCTCCTCGAGAGGTTCCGTGGAAATTTCACCCTTGTTCAGATCGACCCGCAAGAGTTTGAAGTTGTAGCCGCCGGCAGGCTGTTCGTTCATTGAATCACTCCTTGCTGTTCGCGCTCGAAGTCGCAAGGAATTTTAGCACATCCCCACGGTTGTTTGTAGGTGGATGGTGCGTTGCCCAAAGCGGAGTACCAGACAACCCCGCGGCACTCCCATAAGAACAGCAATAGCTCTACGTTCCCACGGATTCACTGGCTGAAACTCGCTGTTTCTGCTATTAATGATCAAGCGAATCAAAAACGGTCAGGATCGGCGGGTTGCCGGTTTCACATTACAGGGCGGTGAAAGGAGAATGGCAGGTGGCAGTCAAAGAGTTGCGTGCCGGAGGTAGGGCGGTGGGAACCATGGTTCGGCTGGTTCGAAATCCCGGAATTGCCTGGATCGCCAGGCAGGCGGGATTGGATTTTATCATGCTCGATCTGGAGCACGGTTCCAGCTCCCTGGAAACCCTGGCCGACGTGGCAGCAAGCGGGCGGGGGGCAGGTATGGAGGTCTTCGTACGCGTCCCGGAGCTGGCAAAAGGCTATGTGTCCCGGGCTTTGGACTGCGGCTGCACCGGCGTGATGGTTCCCATGGTGGAATCCGGACAGCAGGCCGAACAGCTGGCCGGCTGGTGCAAGTTTGCGCCGGCGGGAAGAAGAGGTCTGGGCGGTATAGGCACCCACACCGATTTTGCCGCGGTGAGCGGCGCTGAGGTGCCTGGATTCATGTCCGCAACCAACGAACAGGTGCTGGCCATCGCCCAGATCGAAACTGCTGCGGCTGTCGCGCAGATCGAGAGAATCGCGGTGGTCCCGGGAATCGATGCGTTGCTGATCGGGCCCAACGACCTGGCCGTATCGCTCGGACACACCGGGGATCTTCAGAATCCCAAAGTACTGACCGCGATCGACACAGTTGCCGCGGCGGCCGACCGGCACGGCAAGATCTTCGGCATGCACGGACCGGAAATCCTGATGGAGCGCTATCTAGCCAAGGGCTTGCGTTTGATCATGAGCAAGCTGGATATCAACATGCTGCTCGGGGCTATGGGGGAGATTGCGGCCAAGTGGAAGAACGGATGAGGTACCCTAAAAGCCCCGGTCCCCCCCGGTCAGGCCGCTCAAACCCTGGAGGAACCCTCCCCCCCGGCTCTCGCCGCGGTTAATCCCGGAGGCGGCGATCACCCGGTCTGCCAGGCGGGAGAAGGGCAAGGTCTGCAGGTACACCATTCCGGGTCCGATGAGGGTGGCGTAAAAAAGGCCCTCCCCGCCGAACAGGGCGGTTTTAAAATCCCCGACGAACTTGATGTCGTAGTCGACCTGTTCCTCGAAAGCCACCAGGCAGCCGGTATCCACCTGCAGGCTCTCCCGGCTCTGCAGGGTCTTCTTCAGCAGGGTGCCTCCGGCGTGGATGAAGGCCAGGCCGTCCCCGCTCAGACGTTGAAGGATGAAGCCCTCCCCACCGAAGAAGCCCGCCCCCAGCCGCTTGGTGAAGGCTACGGAGATGTCGATACCGTAGGCCGAGCAGAGGTAGGCATCCCTCTGGCAGAGCAGCGGACCGGTTTCGTGCAGCGGGGCAGCCAGGATCTTGCCTGGATAGGGAGCGGAGAACGCCAGTTTCCGCTTTTCCCCGCTCTCGTTGTAGAAAGTGGTGATGAAGAAGGATTCCCCCACCAGCACCCGCTTCAGACCCTTCATGAAGCCGCCGCCGGTTCCAGTGTTCACCCGGATCCCCTCTTCCAGGAACATCATGGCCCCGGCCTCGGCCTGGATGGCCTCCCGGGGATCCAGGGTGACGATCACCGCCTGCATATCGTCTCCCACCAGCTGGTAGTCGAGTTCATGCGCTTTCGCCATACCGTCCTCCTCGTTTTACTTTAATATTATCTTGCTTGTTTTGCCACGAGTTTCGATTGAATTCCCCGAGGATCTCATCCCCCCTCTTCGCACGTCCTGCCGGGCGCCCCTACGACCGCCCCTGCATTATAGAAGAAAATCGTCGTTTCGGTGTAACCTGTCTGCGAGGGAGGAAGGCATGCAGACGATCGACTTCAAGCAGAGACTCAAACAGTTGTACAGTGCACCGGCCAAGGCGCCGGTTATCGTAGAGGTGCCGCGGATGAACTTCATGATGATCGACGGAACCGGGGACCCCAACACCTCGGAGGAGTTTCAACGGTCCGTGGAAGCGTTGTTCTCGACATCCTACACCCTCAAATTCCTCATCAAGAAGGGGCCTCTGGCCATCGACTACGGGGTGCTTCCCCTGGAGGGGGTCTGGTGGGCCGATGACATGTCCGCCTTCGCAGCCGGGGACAGGGCGTCCTGGAAGTGGACCCTGATGATCATGCAGCCGGAGTACGTGACTCCGGAGCTGTTCGAACAGGCCCTGGAGCAGGTGCGGCAGAAGAAGGATCTGTCGGCGGTGGATCAGCTGCGCCTGGAAGCTTTTCACGAGGGCTTGAGCGCCCAGCTGTTGCACGTCGGCCCCTACTCCGCAGAAGAACCGACCATCCAGCGGCTTCATCGCTTCATAGAGGACAACGGCTACCACCGGCGGTACAAACACCGGGAGATCTACCTGAGCGATCTGAGGCGGGCGGCACCGGAGAAGCTCAGGACGATCATCCGCCAGCCCATCGAGTAGACCCCGCCCGTTTTTTACCGGTCTGTAGCGCCGTTACCTCAACCGGACGGCAGACCCTCAACCGAACAGCAGGCCCTGCAGCTCCCGCGCGTTCTGAATAGCCTGGCCCCGGCTGTGGTTGTTGAAGATCACCAGCAGCAGCCGGGCTTTGGCCAGCATCCGCTCGATCATGGGCAGCCACTCGGACAACTCCCCGGAGCTGTACAGGTAGTCGTAGCGGCTGACATTGTCCCCCTTCCACCAGTTGGCCGCATTTCGCCCGTGAAAGCGCAGGTAGGCCAGATCCGAGCTGACCACCTCCGTGGGAGCGGGAAGCCTGGGCAGCCGCGGCTCATCCACGTTGACCAGCGCGGTCTTCGCCTCTCTCAGCCCCCGGTAGACCGAGTCCCGCTGCCACTCGCTGCCGCGGAACTCCACAGCCTTGGGAAGGTCGGCGAAGGACTCGCAGAGCCGCTGCAGATGCCGGCGGCACTCGGGGGTGTAGTGAAAGCTGTAGGGGAACTGCAGCAGGATGGCGGCCAGCCGGCCGGCCTCCACCAGGGGCCGGATCCCCTGTTTATAGCGCTCGACCTCCTCGGGGAAACCCTCGCCTATGTTATGGGTCAGGCTCTGATGCGCCTTGATGGCGAAACGAAATTCTTGGGGCGTTTTTTCGATCATCCGCTCCAGGGCGGCGGCGCCGGGCTGGGTGTAGTATGAGAAGTTGAGCTCCACAATGGGGAACTCGGCGGCGTAGAAGCTCAGGTACTCCCGCTTGGGCAGCCCCTGCGGGTAGAACGGTCCCACCCAGTCTGCGTAGGAATAGCCGCTGGTGCCGATCAGAA
>CAZKCQ010000197.1:0-5848 GCA_964551205.1 uncultured Spirochaetaceae bacterium | reverse complement strand
GATCCTCTCTCACGCTTGATCTCCCAGCCCAACCGATACAGAGCACTGAGAACGCTACGTGCTTTGACGGACCGCCATTTCGTCATGCGGGAGTGGGAAATAACTTGCTGAGCTCGGGTACTTCTTCCCCGTTTTCAAGACGATCGGCAATGACCCTGAGAGCCATGGCCTTTGCCTGAGAAATCGCTCCGGCACGTGTTTCTGAATAGACCAACACGCCGGGCAAATCGGGAACTTCAGCGATCCAGCGACCATCCTCTTCTCTCTCTGTTTCTATCGTCACAATAAGCTGCCTCGCAATTGTAATTTACATTTTCCTGTCTTCTGCGACAAGGTGGCTTCCACATGTCCATTTATGAAGAACTACAGTCTCGGCCGACGCATGCCTGATCGTCTGTTGAACATATGAATTTTGTAGACCAGAACCACATCGAATCGCTTCAGGGCGGCGTCGAACAGCAGCCTTTTCAAGGCGGGCCGGTTCCGGGAGCCGGCGGAGTATCCGTCTCTCGAGTTTACCTGCTCTCATTGGCTCAGTAATGATATCTGCACGCCAATATATGGAGTTCATCATTGTTTACCCCATATACGATTCGATGCTCCCGGTCTATTCTCCGGCTCCAAAATCCAGTCAAGTCGAACTTCAAAGATTCCGGTTTACCGGTGCCTTCATATGGCGTCCTCAATATTTCCTTGATTAGAGAGTTGGTCTTTTTCAACATTTTCTTATTGGATCTCTGCCAGTAGAGATAGTCATCCCAACCGTTGGGATGAAAAATGACTTTCACTATTCATCCTCGACTAGCGCTTGTTCACTTCCCGTACCTTCCTGATAACTCTTGATGCTCTCCCTCAGCCGTTTTGCATTTTTAGGGCTCCTCAAGAGATAAGCGGTTTCCTCGATTGCAGAGTAATCTTCGTAAGCAACCATGACCACGTTTCCACCATTCTTTCTAGTTACAATAACGGGTTCATGGTCCGAAATGATTTTATCCATTGTAGATTTCAGGTTTTTACGTAGCTCACTATAGTTGATCGCATTCATGCATTATCCTCCTCGCTATTACTACTTGTACATAAAATTGTACAAGTAGTCAAGACGATAGTCTTGGGCCCGTTCGGGCTGCTGGAGCGGGAAATAGCTGGATGAGATCGGGAACCTCACCCCGTTTTGGAGGCGATCGGCGATAATGCTGAGAGCTATGGCCTTTGCCTGAGAAAGCTCTAACAGAATCTCTCTTCAGGCGGTTCTCAGGAAACCCTCGAGAGTGGCGGCCAGACTCGCGTACCTGCGGTACAGCCGCGCGTACACCCCGGCGCGCCGCCGGTTCGGCGCAAAGACCATGTCGAAGCCGCTTCCCATCCTTTTCTGCGCCTCGGTGACCGAGGGGTAGACCCCGGCGGCCACAGCGGCGAACATGGCGGCGCCGAGCGCACAGGCCTGCTCGGAGGAAGCCACCCGGATGGTCATTTCCAGAACGTCCGCCATCACCTGCATGACCAGCGGGCTCTTGCGCGCGATGCCGCCCAGGGCGATCACAGCGTTGACCGGCAGCCCTTGCCGGCGAAACTGCTCGACTATAGCCCGTGAGCCGAAGGCGGTGGCCTCCACCAGGGCACGGAAGATCTTCGGCGCATCCGTGCCCAGTGTGAGCCCGATGATGGCCCCCTTGAGCGCGTGATCGGCGAAGGGGGTCCTGCGGCCGTTGAGCCAGTCCAGGGCCAAGACGGTGGAGTCCAGCGGCTCCACCTTCTCAGCCTCGGCGGAAAGCCGGAAGATGATGTTGCGCTCAATCTCTCCCCTGAACTTACCGAGCACGCCGCTTTTAGCGGCGCCCGTCACACCACCCGCTACCCCGCCCGCGATCCCGGCGCTGGCCGCACCGGCCAGGGCGACGGTGCCCCGCAGGGCGTCGGTGAGGGGCCAGGAAAGGAGCTCCCGGAACCAGGCGTACACATCGCCGAAGGCCGATTGTCCGGCTTCAAGACCCACCATGCCCGGGATGATCGAGCCGTCCACCTGGCCGCAGATGCCCTCGATACACTTGCCCTCCAGAGTCCTGGCCCGGGCTACGAGCATATCGCAGGTGGACGTACCCAGGATCTTCACCAGGACCCCCTGCCGTATCCCCCCGCCCACCGCGCCCATGTGGGCGTCGAAGGCGCCGACCGCGACGGCGGTCCCCGGCTCCAGACCCAGCCGCTTCGCCCACTGGCCCGTGAGCCCGCCGGTTGACACCTCAGAGGTGTGGGTCTCCTGGTACAATCGCCCGCGCGCTTCCCGCAGCAGCCGGTCGATCTTCATGAAGAACTCCTGGGGGGGAAGCCCGCCCCACTCCGCGTTCCACATGGCCTTGTGTCCGGCCGCGCAGCGGCTGCGCTTCATCGTGAGGGGATCGGTTGTTCCGGTCAGAAGCGCGCTCATCCAGTCGCAGTGCTCCACCCAGGAGAAGGCGCACCTGCGCACCTTGGGGTCCGCGCGCAGGATGTGAAGGATCTTCGACCAGAACCACTCGGAGGAATACGCCCCCCCCTCATACTTGGTGAAATCCGCTCCTCCCCACCCGTGGGCTACCCGGTTGATGAGCGCCGCCTCTTCCATGGCCGTATGGTCTTTCCAAAGCACGAACATGGCGTTGGGATTCTCTGCGAATCCCTTGGTGAGAGCCAGGGGGGTACCGGCTCGGTCTACCGCGCAGGGGGTGGAGCCCGTTGTATCGATTCCTATGCCCACGACCCTCCTGCCGGCGTTTTTTCCCAGCTTGTGCAGCGCCCCTCTTACCGACTCCTCCAGGCTTTCCGTGTAATCCAGGGGGTGCTGGCGGAACCTATTTCTGGCCGCATCGCAGTACAGGCCGGCGGCCCAGCGCCGGTAGTAGGAGACCTCGCTGGCCAGTTCCTTCCCGTCTCCCGCGTCCACGATCACGGAACGTACCGAGTCGGTCCCGAAATCGATTCCTACGACAAGTCTGCTCGCTGTCATACATCTGCCGAGGATACCTGAGTCTCTTGAGGTCGCTCTTTCCAGACCAGGGCGTTTTTGCCGGATTCGAACAGCCTCTGCAGGAAACAGAACAGGAAAAGCAGGAAGCCGATCACGATTCTCGTCCACCACGAGTTGAGGGTCCCCTGAAACATGATGAGCACCTGGATGGTCCCATACACCAGTACGGCCACCACCGTTCCCAGGATGGACCCCACTCCGCCGGTCAGGAGGGTGCCGCCGATTACTACCGTGGCGATGGCGTCCAGCTCCATACCCTTTCCATTCAGGGCATAGCCGGAAAGCGTGTAGAAGGTGAAGACGATCCCGGCCAGGGCGGAACAGAACCCATTCATTGCGTAGATCGCGATCTTGGTGCCGGCCACCGGAAGCCCCATCAGCAGGGCGGATTGTTCGTTTCCGCCGATGGCGTACACGGTCCGTCCGAATTTCGTGAACCGCGACATGTACAGCCCTGCCAGCACGATGCCGATGGCAATGAGGGCGCCGGGGGTGAGGGAGTTGTAGCCGATGAGATCGATCCGGGAGTAGGCCACGTTCTGCCAGAACTGGTTGTTAATGGCGATGGTGTCGATGCTCACCACGTAGCACAAACCCCTGGCCAGATACAGACCGGCCAGGGTTATGATGAACGGCGGGAGATTGAAGGCCTGGATAAGATAACCCATGAACAGGCCCAGTGCCGTTCCCATCGCAAGGACGATCGGTATCACGAAGACCGGGCTGAGATGAGACTTCTCCAACAAACTCGAAGCGACCATCGTGGATAGGGCGAGCATGGAACCGACCGACAGGTCGATTCCTCCCGATATGATCACGAAGGTCATGCCGACGGCCAGTATCAGGAGGTAGCCGTTGTCTATAAACAGGTTCAGGAAATTCTGCAGTGAGAAAAAGCCCGTGAAGGCGATCGAACCGGCGCCGAACATGACCAGGAAGAGAATCAGGGTAATGAGGACCGGGAGGTTTCTCGGGTCGATGACGGGTCTTCTCGCCTTCATGCCGCCGCCTCCCGCCTGCCGAGCACCCCTGCAACCGCCGTCTGCAGCCTGTCGGACTGCAGCAGGCTGACGCCGTACACCACCAGCGCCTTAACCACCTGGGAGATTTCCGGTGGAACGTTGAAGGCATAGATGGTCGTGGTCAGGGTTTGAATGATCAGGGCGCCGACTATGCTGCCGAGGAGGAAGAATCTGCCGCCGTTCAGAGAGGTGCCGCCCAGCACCACGGCCAGGATCGCGTCCAGCTCAAACAGATTCCCCGCGTTGTTCCCGTCCGCACTCATCACCGTGGAACAGACGATCAATCCGGAAACCCCCGCGCAGAACCCGCTAAAGGCATAGACCCCGAGTAGGATGTTCTTGGAGTTGATGCCGGAGAAGCGGGTGGCGGTGGGGTTGATGCCCACCGCTTCGATGAACATGCCCAGGGCCGTCTTCCTTGTCGCCAGAAAAGTGGCCAGGAGCAGGAAGGCCACGATGTATATGGAAAAGGGCAGGCCGAGCAGGTACCCCTGGCCCAAATAGGCGAAAGGTTTTGCATACAGCCAGATTACCATAGCGTTCGTGGTCACCATGGCGATCCCGCGGCCGGCGACGAAGAGGATCAGGGTGGCCACGATGGGCTGCATGCCGATCCGGGAAACGAGCATCCCGTTCCACACTCCCGCAGATGTGCACACCAACAGAGCGACCGCCATGGCGAAGGCGATGGGGAACCTGGTATTACCCTCCAGGTCACCACCGATCAGCATGGCCACGACTCCGGCGGATATGGCCACTACGGATCCGACGGATATGTCGATTCCGTGCGTGGCAATGACCAGGGTCAGCCCGATCGCCAGCAGCATGATCGGGGCGCCGTTCTTGATGATATCGATGAGGTTGCCGTACAAATGCCCTTCCATGATCTCTATGCGAAAAAAGTTCGGGGTGAAGAAGAGATTGAAGAGCAACAGAATAGCCAGGGCAACGAGGGGCCACAAAATCTTGCTGCGGTTCAAAGCTTTCAACATTTTCATTTCCCTCCCGCGATCGCGTGTATGATACCGGTCTCACTCATTTCCTCGCCGCTGAGCTCTGTGATTTTCTCCTTGTCCTTGAGCACGGCGATTCTTGTGCTGCAGCGGATGAGCTCTTCGAACTCCGAAGAGATGAAAATCACGCCCATTCCCCGTCTGCTCAGGTTCAGGATGAGCTCCATGATCTCCACCTTGGCCCCCACATCTATGCCGCGGGTCGGTTCATCCAGGATGAGTATGAACGGGTTGGTGGCCAGCCAGCGCGCCAGCATCAGCTTTTGCTGGTTGCCTCCGCTGAGCTGGCCGGCCTCGTTGTTTGCGCTGGGTGTTTTTATCTCCAGGGACTTGATCAGCTCATCGGCGATCTCCAGCTGTTTTTTCTTCGGGATGTATCGAAAGGTTCCCCTGGCGCCCTGCAGAGCCAGAATGATGTTTTCCCGGACGGTCAGCTCGGAGAAGACCCCTTCGTTCTTCCTGTCTTCCGAACAAAAACCCATACCGGCCAGCATGGCAGCCCTCGGGGCGTTGATATTCGTTTTCTTGCCTTTAACTTGGATCTCTCCCCGGTTGGCTACATCGATTCCAAAGATCAGGCGCGCCATCTCGGTTCTGCCGGAGCCCAGGAGGCCCGCCAATCCCAGCACCTCCCCTTCATTCAGATCGAGATTGAAGGGAGCGATCCTGCCGCGCAATCCGAGCCCCTTGACCTGCAGGAGGTTCTTCGCTTCCTGGTCCGCCCTTGCGCTTTCCTTCTTGCTCTCACCGACCATTATGTCGTAGCTGAACTCGGACAATTCCTTTCCGAGCATCCTGGCGATCAGCTC
>CAZKCQ010000196.1:0-5864 GCA_964551205.1 uncultured Spirochaetaceae bacterium | reverse complement strand
GCTTCCGCCATATGGTGGCTGTTGTTGCCGTAGCGCAGATGGGCGTGGATCGCCATTCGGCCGCGACTGGATAGGCCCGCCAGAAACTCCCGGAGCAGGATCGCCTGAAAGGACCCGACCCGTTCCTGAGGAAAGGTGCCGGTAAACACCAGGTACGATCGGCCCGACACGTCGATCACCACCTCTGACAGGGCCTCATCCATGGGGATTACCGCTTGTGCATAGCGCCGCACAGGCCCGTGCTCTTGGAGAAGCCGGCTTAAGGCCTCCCCGAACACGATCCCGGTGTCTTCGACCAGGTGGTGTTCGTCCACCTCGATGTCCCCGCGGGCACGCAGCTTGAAGCCGAAACATCCGTGAAAAGCCATGGCCTGCAGCAAATGGTCGAAGAAGGGTACTTCCGTATCGACGGAGATCTCTCCGGCCATATCAAATGCGAGTTCAATAGAAATCTCGGTTTCCCCGGTTTTCCTGGAGTACTGGACAGTCCTACCCGTTGCTCTGTTCATGCTCGACTGCTCGTCTCTGGCTCTTCCCTCAGGTGAGCGCACCGTTTCTTTGAGAATCGGCTGTTTTGACGATAATCTTGGCTGCTTAAACCGGCAAATTCCCCGACTGAGCCGCAGGATCTATGGTCAGGTGCTCGAATTTCGCAACCAGTCCGGCCTTCTTGGGACAGCAGGCGTAAAGACCCGCCAGAACAGGCTTGCGGCCGTCATCCTCATGGAGATGGCATATGCGCAGCTGCTGCCATGGTTGTTGCGGCTCCCGCCAGTGTATGGCATAATCCGCTCCCGCGCGAACTATTTGCAGATCGATCGTGTCCCCCTCGAACTCCTGGGTGGACCAGTCCGAGTACCCCCCGTTTGTAACAACAGCTCCTAACACGCTGGGTTTGTCCGTCTCATGTTCGACCGAGCTCTTGATCCAGCAGTCCGCTGAGATCCGCACCATCAGCCCGGCCTGATCGTATTGATGCCGGGGGTACAGATGAACTCTCGTGCTCATGCGGAAATCGGATTCCACACCAACGTAGAGAAAGGAGCCGTTGTCCACCCGAAACCCGTAGTGTGTTCTCTGCCAGAAATCACTGCTCCCGCAGGGTTTCACAACCAGGACGGATTCGCTCCCCCCGGCCTGCCAGGTCGGAGGGGGATTCATCCATTTCAAGCGAGGATCGAGATCCGCCCGGTCGAATACTTCTCGCAGGAACAAGCTATTTCAGGCTCTGGATGAAAGTATCGATCGGAACGGTGGGCAGGGTCATGATCTTGACGCTGCCCCTGGAGCCCAACTCCGCCGAGATGCGGGCGATGGTCGCGTTGTCCGGGGCTTCTACGATGTTGACGAAATCGTAGCATCCCAAAGTTGCGTACTGGGCCGTGACCTTGCCGCCCATTTTCTCCAGTTCCTTGTTGACCTCTTTGATGCGGTCCGGGTTCTTCTTGAGTGTTCGATTTCCCTCGTCTGTAAGGTTGCTGAGCAAGATATAGGTAGCCACTTTTTCTCCTCCTCTCCCAATTTTTTACTGCGCCCACACCAATGCTAATCCATCCGCCGGATTGATGCAAATTCTGTAACTTGAAATCTTCCGCCCGGCTGATAATAATACCATATAGGTCCAACTATGGCAAAATCCGAATCCTCCGGTCGGCTCAGTCCTGAGGCTGAAGAAATCATCACTTTGGGGAAGCTACTGAAGCGACCCCGGAATGAAGAGCAGCGCCGCGTCGTTGACGGTATCGTTGCCAGCAGCCTGACAGTCCGAGAAAAAATCCAGGAAATTCAAATTCTCGACGCCGATAAAGCGAAGCACCCGGAGGCGGCACAAGACGGGTCCCAAAGGACTAGACCTCTGCGATACCGCCTTCCCGCCCTCGCGGATATAATCAAGAGACCCTATTCCCGCACCCCTTACCTGTCCTTTCTGTTCGGAGACTATCTGAAAATCCACAACTTCGGAAAGTTCGCCGGAGTATTCGAGCAGGTGTACTTTCCGCCGAATGTGAGACTCACCCGGACGGTGCTTCTGATCCTCAATCGGGACCTCCGGCAGTGGGCTGCGGAATTTGCCGCAATCATTTCCGAGGGTCTGGAAGACAGCTGGCACTACCTGCGGAAGATCGAGTACAACGTTCTCGTGGTTATGAAGCAGCTGTGTGAGAAGATTTCTTCCGTCAATTTCAATTTGTTCGACTACAGAGATCCCTATATAATCAACAAGTTGCGATCACTGGAAACCCTGTTCCTGGTGTTCTACTATCGCGAGAACTATCAGCAGATGCTTCAACTGGCCCTGCAGCAGATCGGGAACAACGATCCGAGAGTGGGGGACAAGTACGAGGCGGCGATCGCTCTAATGCATAAAATCCTGCATTTCGATGGCAGTAACCCGTCACTGTACAACATCATCCTGGGCCTCAATATGCTCAAATACCGACGCCACCTCAATATGAGTGATCTGCTCTGCACGGATCTGGGTGAGTTGATCAATACGAAAGAGTTCGCCTGCCCACCTGAGGTCAAGGAAAGAATCAGAGCGATTGTAGCCGACGGCATGCTCAGACTGCAGGAACTGCGCGGCCAACTCGAGGAGACGAACAAAATAAAAACCTTCCTATCCCTGGATGAATCCGGTGAGGTGAGTTTCACACCCCTTCAGAGCCTGTACGAGCAGCAGCAAATAGGTGTGAACGGGTATTCCTTCGCGGCAGACAGCGAAGACATGGCGTGCTTCGCACCGAGGCTGTTCGACATTCTGGACCGCACCTTCGCGCCTCTGCTTAACAGCCAGATCGATATCGACGAAGTCGGTGCCGTCACCCTATTCACCCACGATTTCTTCCAGCTCGAGTTCCTGAGATTGCGGAGAATTACCGGTCGGGTTTGGGACGGCGGAGAAGAAAAATTTCCTCTTTCCCGTTTCCTCGATCTGCAGCACTCAGCCAAGGGCATCCAGAATCTCGAAGCAGAAATCCTCAGAAAGGTCAATGAGGGAATCGAAGTCCTCCTGGGGATGGCAAAAAAGGTCGAGACGGTTCTTAACACCCGTAAAAAAAGCAGAGGTAATCCCCCCGAAACCCTGGATCCGATGATCCTTCAGGGAAAGAAATTTTCGATTCCTCACGAGAAGCGCAGCATCGTATCCGGCGGAATATTGCACGGCAAGCGAGTTGTCGAAGCGATGCAGTATTGTGTCGGCGTGTGTTACACGATTGCTGTGTTTTGCCATTACCTTCCCGTCTACACTCCCCTCGAGGAGGAACCCCGTCAGACCAAAGAGTTAAAATCTCAGCTCGAGCTCATAAACCGTTTGAGCGGCCGGCAGCCGCCTAGTGGGTGACCGCCCCCCGGCTGGCCGAGGAAACCAGCCGCGCATACTTGGCCAAAGCGCCTGTGGAGTAGGAGATCGGTGGCGCCTTCCAGGCGGCTCGACGGCGCTCGAACTCCTGTTCGTTCAGCTCTGCGGAGAGGAGTTTCCGGCGGGAGTCGATGGTGATCCTGTCACCGTCCCGGAGCAGGGCGATGGCGCCGCCCTCCTGGGCCTCTGGGGCCACGTGGCCTACCACCATGCCGTGGCTTCCACCGGAGAAGCGTCCGTCGGTAATCAGAGCTACCTCCTTGGCCATGCCGGCTCCGGCTATGGCCGCGGTGGGAGAGAGCATCTCCCGCATCCCCGGCCCGCCTCTGGGGCCTTCGTAGCGGATCACCACCGTGTCCCCGCTCTTGATACGGCCTTCGAGGATGGCCTGGAGCGCGGTCTCTTCGTTTTCGAAGACTCGTGCCGGTCCGGTGTGCACGACCTCCGGAAGGCCGCAGGTCTTCAGCACCGCCCCCTCAGGCGCCAGGTTGCCTCTAAGAACGACGATCGGTCCGTTGCTTTTAACCGGATCCTCGAAGGGGCGAATGACCTCCTGGCCCGTCAGATCGACGGCAACATCCCGCAGGTTCTCCGCCACGGTCTTTCCCGTGACCGTCAGGCAGTCGCCGTGGAGCAGCCTCTGATCCAGGAGCATCTTCATCACCACGGGTATGCCCCCTGCCCGGTCCAGATCGCTCATCACGAAGCGGCCGGCGGGTTTCATGTCGCAGAGGATCGGCGTGGTATCGAAAAAGCCGTTAAAATCCAGGATATCCAGATCCACCTCCGCCTCTCTGGCCAGAGCCAGCAGATGCAGCACCGCATTGGTGGATCCACCCACGGCCATGACCACCCGGATGGCGTTTTCCAATGCCTGCCGGGTCATGATCTCCCGGGGCAAAATCGATTTGCGGATCAGCAGCATCAGGGCTTCCCCGGCCCGGGCCAAATCCTCCCGCTTGCGGGGGTCCACCGCGGGGATCGAGGCGCTTGCGGGCAGGCTCATGCCCATGGCCTCGGCGGCCGCTGCCATGGTGTTGGCGGTGTACATGCCGCCGCAGGCTCCGGGTCCGGGACAGGCGTTGCACTCGATTCCGTAGCGCTCCTCCTCGTCGATCAGACCCTTGCTGTAGGCTCCGACCGCCTCGAAGGCGCTGACGATATCTACGGCCTTTCCCCGGTACTCTCCGGGCAGGATCGTTCCTCCGTACACGAAGATGCTGGGGAGGTTGAGCCGGGCCATGGGCATCAGTGTTCCGGGGATGGTCTTATCGCAGCCGCCGATGCCGAAGATGGCGTCCAGGCGATGCCCCCGGACCACCAGCTCGATGGTGTCGGCTATCACATCCCGGCTGACCAGGGAGCACTTCATGCCCTCATGGCCCATGGCCATGCCGTCGGTCACTACGAAGGTGTTGAACTTCAGCGGGGCTGCGCCGGAGCGTTTGAGGGACTCCTTGGCCGCCGCGGCCAGCTCGTCATGGTGGACGTTGCAGGGGGAGACCTCGGAGCCGGCACTGGCCAGCCCGACTAGCGGTTTGTGAAAATCCTCATCCCGGAAGCCGATAGCCCGCAGCATTGCGCGGTTGGGCGTGCGGGCCACCCCCTCTGTCATCTCCCGGCTCTGCCGGTTGAGAGCTTCCTGCTCCGTCGGCTTATCCGTCATCCCTTATTCCCGATTACCGTTCAAGCCCGGCCGGATCGATCCCCGTCGGCTTGATCGCCGGACCGGTCGTAGGGAAAATCCTTCAGGTAGGGCAGGCGGGCCGCCGTGGCCCGTATCTCCTTCTGATCTTCCAGGAGCGTGGCCGTGCTGTCCCAGGTGCCGCTCAGTAATACCCGGGCCTGACTTTCCGGCAATGAGAAGGACAGGCGGGAATCGCCGGCCTGTAGGGTGCGCGACTCGAGGTCGAGGTGCAAAAGTGTGGCCGGATCAGCCTCCACCTGCTTCATCAGCTGCTCGATCTCCTCATGGCCCACCGTCAGCGTGGGAACACCGATGGCACTGCAGTTGCCGGCGAAGATCTCGGCGAAGCTCTCCCCGATCAGAGCCCGGATCCCCCAGCGCATTAGTGCTTGAGGTGCGTGCTCCCGGGAGGAGCCGCAACCGAAGTTCTTGTTGACCAGCAGGACCGAGGCTCCTTGATAGCGGGGATCGTTGAAGGGATGATCCGTGCTCTTGCCGGCAGCATCGAAGCGCTGATCTTGGAAGCTGTACCGGCCCAGGCTGTCGAAGGTCAGCTCCTTCATGTAGCGCGCAGGAATGATCCGGTCGGTGTCGATGTCGTTGCCCCGGACAGCCACGGCCCGGCCTGAAATCTCTCGAATCTTTGCGGTACTTGTGCTCATGCCCCACCTCCCTGGAAGAACTGTCGAACATCCGTCACCTCTCCGACTACCGCGGCTGCTGCCACCATAGCCGGGCTCATCAGCAGGGTCCTGCCCTTTGGCGAACCCTGGCGGCCGATGAAGTTCCGGTTCGAAGAACTGGCACAGATCTGAT
>CAZKCQ010000195.1:0-5871 GCA_964551205.1 uncultured Spirochaetaceae bacterium | reverse complement strand
TCTCCCGCTCCGGAAGCCCGTAGGCCCCGGCCGCCTCCCGCATGGCCGAACGGGGACCGAAAGTTACGTGATCCGCCACCATGGCGACCCGGCCCTGGAAGCGGCTGAAAACCCGGCGAAGCACCGCGTCCCGTTCGTCCCAGGGAAAATCCACGTCGATATCCGGAGGGTCGACCCGTTGTTCGTTGAGAAAGCGATCGAAGTCCAGGTTGTAGCGCAGGGGATCCACGTGGGTGATCCCCAGAAGGTAGCTCACCAGGCTGGCAGCGGAGCTTCCCCGGCCGCAGATGCGGGAGCAGCCGCGCAGGATCTCCCGCACGACCAGGAAGTAGCCGGAAAAACCACGGCGGCGGATCACCGTGAGCTCGTGTTCCAGTCGAGCCTGCCAGGCGGGCCGTCGGCTCGGGGCACCTTCCGGGGCCGGGCCGCCGACGGGCACTCCGCAACCCGCGGAATTCCCGCAACCCGCGGAATTCCCGCCGTAGTGCAGCCTGGCGCCCAGGTAGCAGAGCCTGCGGAGCAGCCGGAAGGATTCCTCCTCGCTGTAGCCTCGATAGCCGGGAAACACGTGCTCCCGGGGCAGCAGCCGGTCGCAGCCGGCCTCTTCGGCCAGATCCCTGGCCGAGTCCAGGGCCTCCGGCGCGGCGGAGAAGAACCGCGCCATCTCCGGCCGGCCGACAAGGCGCATCTCGGGCCGGATCCTCAGGGCGGCGGGGAGCCGTTCCAGGGTGCAGCGCAGGGAGATCGAGCGCAGCAGATCCCCCAAAACAGCCTCCTCCGGCTCGAAGAACAGGGCCTGGTTCACCGCCAGAGGCTTCAGGCCCAGCTCACGGGAAAGCCGGAGCAGATCCCGGAAAGGACGGCCGTAGGTCAGCTGAACGTACACCCCCCCTCTGCCCGCACTCCGCAGGGAACGGAGAACCGCCGGATCCTCACTCATCAGGGCCAGGCCCTCCCAGCCGCTGTCGAGCAGATCCTGAACCGGATCACTTTCCGCGCGCCCGGAGACGATCTGATTCAGCCTGATGAATCCCCGCCGCTCCAGCACATAGGCAGTGCAGGCCGGTCTTCCCCTCCAAAGCAGGGTCATCCCCAGGATCGGCTTGATGCCCTCCCGCTCGGCCGCGCGGACAAAGCGAACCATCCCGTAGAAGTTGTGCCGATCCACCATTCCCAGGGCCCGATGCCCCCGTTGCCTCACCTCCCGGCAGATCCTTTCAGGGGTGAGCAGGCCGAACCCGAAGGAGAAGCAGGAGCCGATATGCAGGGGTGTATAGGATTCACCGGTTTCCATAATACTATACATAAGTATAGTATTATAAAGATTTCAGGTCAACCTCTTGCGGAACTTTCGAAACAGCTTGCGGTCCGAGTCGACCAGATCGTAGGCTTCTACCCGATCGGGCTTCACCCAGCGAATGGCCTCGTGCTCCCGCAGGACGAAGGTGCCCGCCAGATGGGCGGCCCGGAAGAGAAGGAGCTGCAGGTCAAGGCGGTTGGCCCGGAAGCGGGTCGAGCCCAGGCACTCTCCGATCTCCGCGCAGATGCTGAACTCCTCCTCCAATTCCCGGCGCAGGGCCTCTTTCGGATCCTCCCCGGGATTCACCTTGCCGCCGGGAAACTCCCACTTCCGGCCCATGTGTTTGCCCGCCTTGCGCAGGGCCAGGAGGATCTTGCCGTTTTTTTCGATGAGGGCCGCGGTAACCTGCTGCACGTTGCTGCGATCCCGACGCATCAGAGGGGGAGCTGGATCAGGAAGGTCGTGCCCTTGCTCCCCGTCTCATAGCTCAGCTTGCCGCCCAGCTCCTTGACTATGCCGTGCACGATGGACAGGCCAAGACCTTCGTGGCCTTTGGAGCTGGTGAAGGGTTCGAACAGCGTTGACTGCACGGCTTTGGGGATACCGCCGCCCTGATCGCTGATCAGCACTTCGATACTCGGCGGCTCCCCGTCCCGGTAGCGGGATTCGAAGCCCACGGTTCCCCCCTTGGCCATGGCTTCCACGGAGTTCTTCAGCAGGTTGATGAATACCTGCTTGAGTTTGTTGGAATCGGAGCTCACCAGGGGGATATTCTCGTCCAGACTCAACTCCAGGGTGATTCCGGAATGCTGCTGCAGCGCTTCCTGGGATATTCTGGCCAGATCCCGGAGTACGCCGTTGATATCCACCGGTTCCCGCACACCCTGCCCGGCTTGAGAGAAGCTGGACAGCTCCCCGATAACCTGGGACACCCGCCGGATCTCCTCCCTCACTATGCGCAGATCCTCCTGGGCGGATTCATTGTCGGAAAGCTTTCCCGCCAGGATGCTGAGGTAGTTGTTGATGATGCCCAGCGGATTGTGCGCTTCGTGAACCACTTTTCGGGCAAGGATGGAGGTGGCGGACATCCTCTCTTCCCTGATGCGCTCGACCTGCGCTTCCCTCACCCGGAAGCGGTGCAGTGCCAGAGAGGCGAGGTTGAGAAACATGGTGAGGAGCTTTCTCTTGGAAAGCAGCATCTCCCGTTCGCTGCGCCGGATCCCGCCAACCAGGACCCCCAGGCTGTCTTCTCCCACCCTCATGGGAAGAACGATCATCCCCTCCGCCCCCAGGAAGCGGACCAGCTGCTCGTCCAGGATGCTCAACACGGGCTTGTTGTCGAAGGTATCGAGAATCCTCCGCTGCATCAGGGCCTTCACCAGGACACTGGTTTCCTCCCGAAACGGGATGGTCAGCTCCCGGATCACATCCTCCTGCTCTTCGCCGCCCATGGCCAGGCCCTTCAGGCTGTCTCCCCGGTACTGGAAGTAGAACAGGGAGTCCAGGTCCAACAGCAGCTGGAAACCCTGACGTATGATCCGCAGTATCCCCTGGGCGTCCTCAGCTCCCAGGTAGGCCTCGGAGAAGCTCTGAAGCAGCGATATATCCCGGACCCATCCGGCAAGCTCTTCGTACTTCTTCCGGTCCTGCGGATCCAACCCCTGCGGCTCCGCCTCCGGAGCGCTGATCTCGATATCCAGCGATCGGGCTATGCCTTGGACCTCCTCCTCGGCTACGCCGATCAGCTCTTCCAATTCCGCCTGAGTAAGCCCGAGAATCCGTTCACCGACGGAGATCCCCTCCTCCCGCTCCTCGGCCAGGATGGGACAGAGACGATTGGCTACGTAAACCGTCTGCACCAACGGCGAAGCGTGGACGATCCGATCCGGCTGATCGTGATGGTAAAGAACCGCGTCGGGCATGAAGGAATGCAGATCCCAGCGGCGGATCAACCAGGCCCCCGCTTCCGCATGGCCCAGTCCGAACACCTGCTCTCCCTCCAGAAGCTCGGGGGTCCGGTAGGCTGAAGTTTTCAGTATGTTTTCATACAGCTGTTCGAAGTTGTTCCAGAGTACGATCTTCCCGATATCGTGCATCAGCCCGGCCAGGAAGGCTTCATCCGGGCCGGGATGCTGGATGCGGATCGCCAGGCGGCGCGCTATGGTTGCGCAGGACAGGGAATGCCACCAGAACAGCTTGAGGTTGAAAGCCGATTTCCTGCCGGGTCGGTGGAAGACCTGGTACACCGAAGAGCTCAGGGCGATGTTCTTCACGGCGTCCATTCCCAGCAGCAGCAGGGCCTGGTCGATGGAGGTAATCTTCTGTTTCAGGCTGTAGTAGGCGGAGTTGACCAGACGAAGCAGCCGCTCGCTGATCGACGGATCCTTGTTGATCACCTTGGACAGATCCCTGATCCCCTTCTCTTCCTGGTTGCAAATATCGATCAACTGCAGCAGGATGTGCGGCAGCGTAGGCAGAGATCTGGAAGTCTCGATTTTTGCTAAAAGGGGATTCTCCATTAAGCTCTATCTATTCCCCTCGGCAGTTAGACCCTTTGTTTCTCAACTCTTTTTTTAAAAGCCGCTTCTCAGCTGCCGTAACGTCTGAAATAGATGTTGAGCAGCAATCCGACACAGACCAGCCCGGTCCAGAGAGAGGATCCGCCGTAGGAGAGGAAGAACAATGGGATTCCCGTGATCGGCATAATACCCATGGCCATGCCGATGTTCACGATGACGTGAAAGAACAACATGGCCACGATTCCTGCTCCGACGCAGGAGGCGTATTCGTCCCGGGCTATGTAGAGGATCCGGATCCCCCTGAGCAGGATAATCAGAAAGAGGGCAAACACGAGCAATCCACCCAGAAATCCCCACTCCTCGGCCAGGATGGAAAAGATGAAATCCGTGCTCTGCTGAGGAAGGAATTGGTAGTGGCTCTGGGTACCCTGGAGAAAGCCCTTGCCCGCGAACCCGCCGGAACCCACGGCGGTCACCGACTGGATCAAATTCCACCCCGCACCCTGGGGATCGATGCGGGGATTCAAGAACACTATGAAACGCATGATCTGATATTCCCGAAGAACCCGCACGACCAGCAGTGCCCCGGCGTCGGCGATCAGCAGCAGTGAGGAGGCGTAGAGGATCCAATAGAAGTACCTCCGCTTGAAACCCCAGAAACCCCAGGCCGACAGCAGCGTAACCAGCAGCGCAGCCGCCAGGAAGTAGCGGGCAATTTGAAAGTCGGTGATTATCGAGAGCAGGGTCGCCTCGCGGCCGACGATCCACTGCTCGTACAGGGGAGCTACCGCCAGGATGATCATCAGCAAGCCTACTGCGACCAGATAGAAGATATGCCGCAGTTTGGCCCCGGCAACGAAGGCCATGAACACGAAGATCGGAATATACACCAAAGCGGTGCCCATATCCGGCTGCAGGAGGATCAGTCCGATCGGCAGTACCACGATGGCCAGCCCGAGCATGAAGCGGGGAAGCTCCCGCACGCCTTTGCCGATTCCCGCGAAGTAGCCGGCCAGAAAGAGGATCGTGGCTATCTTGGCAAACTCCGACGGCTGGATCCCGAACTCCCCGATCCCGATCCAGGAACGGGCTCCGTGCACCTCCCTGCCGATGAAGGGCGTGACCAGCAGAAGGAGCATCAGAAATGCGTACAGGTAGACGGCCAGGCGTCGCAGACGGTGGTAATCGATCATGATAACCCCGATCATCAGCAGCAGACCGGTGCCGGACCAGATCAGCTGCTTCACATACTCGTTGGACAGCTGCATCCCGGTGAAGCTCATCCCGCTGGAATACACGAAGAGGATGCCCACGACCATCAGGATCAGAGTCGCGCCCAGTAGGATGAAATCGAAGGCAAACAAGGATACCCGTTTCATCGTGTCTCCTCATAGGCGGTGGTATCTTCCGAACCGGAGGTGCGCTCTGCCGCGCCGGCCGCCCTGAGGGCCTGCTGCTGCTGGATGTACCACCAGGGCTTCAAGGTCTCCACCGCCTCCTCGTAGGTTTGATCGGCGAAGATCCCCTGGAAGATCACGTTGGCCGCCTTGGGCGCCCACCATTCCCACTCGTTTTCCGCCTCCACCATGACCACCACCACTACACGCTCCTCGGGGTCATCCGTCGTAAAGGGCGCATAGGCGGCGAACCAGGAGTGCCAGCGATCCTCGTAGCCGGCTTCCCCGGTCCCGGTCTTTCCGGCCAGCTCCACCGCATCCGTGGTGAGAACCACCTTCGCCGTACCCTCGGTAATCACCAGGCGCATGGCCTTCTGAACGGTCTGAAAAGTTTCCCGGCGGATCGGGCTGACCCGCAGGATCTCCGGTTCGACCTCCTCGATCAGATCCCCGGTCTGAGGATCCCGGACCTCCCTGAGTACGTGGGGGCGGAACACCCTGCCCTCATTCGCGATCACGGCGATAACGTTGGCCATCTGGATCGGCGTGACCAGCAGGTAACCCTGGCCGATGGATGTGTTCAGGGTATCGCCCCCCAACCAGATCATGGCCTGGGTTCGCTGCTTCCACTCCGGTGTGGGCAGGAAGCCGGGGG
>CAZKCQ010000194.1:0-5908 GCA_964551205.1 uncultured Spirochaetaceae bacterium | reverse complement strand
ATCTCGCAGCGGATGCAGCTCAAACCGGGATCCTTCTATCCGCAGCCCGAGGTGCATTCCACCGTCGTGCTCCTGGAACCCAACCCGGAGGTTTCCCGGATCCCACAGTGGCCTTTCGTCCTCCGCTGCCTGCGCACCCTCTTCCGCAGCAGGCGTAAGACCATGAGAAACAACCTGCTGGCCGGGGGGCTCATCCCTCCACTCCGGATGGAGCAGCTGGATCGTTTGTTCGAGGAGCTGGGGATCGATCCGGCAGTCCGCAGTGAACGGCTCTCCCCGCAAGAGCTCCTGCTCTTCAGCCGGCGTGTGCAGACGGAGCTAGAGGATCTTTAGCTGTTTCAGTATCCCGGTCAGGGCGTTCTTGTTGTCCTGGCCCATCTCACACATCGGCAGGCGGTAGACCTCCTCCACAAAACCCTTCATGGCCATAGCCGCCTTGATCGGGATCGGATTGGTTTCCAGGAAGATCCCCTTGAACAGGGGAAGCAGTTCGTAGTGCAGTTTGCGAGCCCGATCCCAGTCACCCTTCAAAGACGCCTGAGTCAGCTGTTTCATCCGATCCGGCACGATGTTGCTGGCCACGGAGACCACCCCGGTACCCCCTAGCGCCATCAGGGGGAAGGTCATGTTGTCGTCCCCGGAAAGCACGTTGAAATCATTCGGTTTCTTGGCGATCAGATCCATCATCTGGGCTATGCTGCCGCTGGCCTCTTTAACGGCCACGATGTTCCTGTGCTCAGCCAGTCTGAGCATGATCGGGTTTTCTATGTTTTTTCCGGCCCGGCCGGGGATGTTATACACAACCATGGGCAGATCAACCGCGTCGGCGATGGCCGTGAAATGTCTGAAGAAACCTTCCCCCGTCGGTTTATTGTAGTACGGTGCAACCTGCAGGCTGGCTGTGGCGCCGATCGTTTTAGCCGTTTCCGTCATGTGAATAGCCTTGTCCGTACAGTTCGAGCCGGTACCGGCGATCACCGGAACCCTGCCCGCCGCCTGTTCGACCACGATGCGGATGACCTGCTCAGTCTCTTCGGGACTGAGGGTCGGGCTTTCTCCCGTGGTCCCGACCGGAACCAGCCCGTCGATGCCCCCTTCGATCTGGTAGTCGACGAGTTTCCTGAGGGCTTTCTCATCGATCTTCCCGTCCCGAGTGAACGGGGTAATCAGTGCCGTAAAGACTCCTTGGAACATACTCGTCCTCCTTTCCCTCTCCTGTGCAGAAATATGAATATGCAGCATACCTTTTCAGGCTGTGTTCGATCAAGTGGTTATTGCGCCCCGGCCTGCGCGTCGCAGCGACGCACCGCCCGGCTCCCGTCCCGTCTGCCTGTTGCCGGGCCGGCACCCTTCTGCTACTATGGCGAAAAGCGTGTGGCTAGGAGGGTGTCATGATACGGATCATTATCCACGGTTGTATGGGCCGCATGGGCCGGGTACTGACAGCAACCGCTGCAGATGCTCCGGATATCGAAGTCGTGGCCGGAATCGATCAGCTCACGGCGGAGAGTGATGCGGATTTTCCGATCTTTGCCAGCCTTGCGGATTGTACGACCCCTGCTGACGTGGTTGTGGATTTCTCCTCCCCCAAAGCACTTCCATCCCTCCTGAAAGGAGTGAAGGAAAAAAAGTTCCCCCTGATCATCGCCACTACGGGACATACGAAGGAGGACAAAACCCTGATCGCCCAAGCATCGGAATCTGTCCCCATCTTCGTATCCGCCAATATGTCTCTGGGGGTCAATCTGCTGGCCGAAATGGCCCAGAAGGCCGCCACGGTCTTGGGCGAGAGTTTCGACATCGAGATCATCGAGAGACACCACAATCAGAAGAAGGACGCACCCTCAGGTACCGCCCTCCTTCTGGCCGATTCCATTAACGAGGTGTTCCTCCAGGGAAAGCGCTACGTGTACGGCCGTCACGGACGGGAAGAGCTGCGCCAGGGCCCGGAACTGGGAATCCATGCGATACGAGGCGGCACCATTGTGGGTGAGCACGAGATCGTGTTTGCCGGCAAGGATGAGCTGGTCGAGCTGCGGCATTCGGCAGCTTCCCGGCGTATCTTCGCCCTCGGCGCCCTGGAGGCGGTGCGCTACCTCTCGGATAAGCCTCCGGGCCTGTACAGCATGAGGGAGATGATCACCGCGGCCAGCGCGGTCACCCGCATGTTCGTCAGCAATGAGGAGGCCCTGGTCTCACTGTATCGAATCACCCTGGATCCCAAAAGCATCACCGGCATCTTCGAGAAGCTCGGGCAGGCGAACATAAACGTCGACCTGATCAGCCAGACCGCTCCGGTGGATGGGGAGGTGAACATATCCTTCACAGTCTTCAAGAAGGATATCGAGCGGACAACTGAGCTCGTGCAAACCCTGCAAAAGTCGATGAAAAACCTGGAGATCAAGATAGCGGACGAAATTACAAAGATCGCCGTGGAGGGCCCGGGAATGGAAACCCAGTCCGGTGTAGCCGCCCGTGTGTTCGGGACCCTGACGGAGGCGAAAGTAACGATTCAAACCGTGACGACCTCGGAAACAAAGATCGCCTTGGTCATCCCGCACAAGGACGAGGAAAAAGCCGTTGGGGCTATCAAGACGACATTCGGCCTCTAGCACCGTTTCCCCGCCTCAGGTGAATCTCGGCATCTACGGATTGGGACGATTCGGCCGTTTCTACGCCGAGCTGCTGTCCCGTTATGCTACCATCACGGCTTTTTCGCGGAATCCTGAAAGCCCGCTTCCGGCAGGAGTCCGGAGGGTCGATGAAGCGGGACTCTGCGATCAGCCGGTGATCATCCTCTGCGTGGCCATCTCCGGGCTGCGGGAAGTGCTCCAGAGGCTGGCACCCCGGCTGAAACCGGGTACCCTGGTCATGGACACCTGTTCGGTGAAATCCATGCCGACCAAGTGGATGGATGAGATGCTTCCCCCCGCTGTAAAGATCCTGGCCACCCACCCGATGTTCGGGCCCGACTCGGCCCGCGGGGGAATCGATGGGCTGCCCATGATCCTGCACCCGGTACGCCTCGGTTCCTCGGAGTTGGATCAGTGGCGGGGTTTTTTCGAAAGGGTGGGGCTATCCGTGCAGCTCATGGAGCCGGAGCTCCACGATCGCCAGGCCGCCTTCACCCAGGGGTTGACCCACTATCTGGGGCGGGTGTTGGCCGAGCTGGAGCTGGAACCTTCCCCAATCGCCTCCCTGGGCTACCGGAAGCTGTTGGAAATCATCGAACAGACCTGCAACGACTCCTGGCAGCTGTTCTACGACCTTCAACAGTACAACCCCTACACCCGGGAGATGCGGGAGCGACTGGCCGTTTCCCTGAGTCAGGTAAAGAGACGTCTGGATGAGCACCGGCGATCCTGACCTGCCTGCCCGTCTGCGGGGGCCTGTTGACACGGCTCGGGAGCTTTGGATAACATTTTACGCGGGAGAGATAACCGGATGAGAGAAGTACGCATCAATCAGATTGACGAGAACGAAATAGACACAGTTTTAGCCGAGGACATCGACTTCACCGGTGTGCTGACCTTCAAGAAACCCCTGATGATCAAAGGTAACTTCAACGGGGAGATCAAAGCCTCCTCAGACCTGTACATCGGAGAAAAGGCGTTTGTGAAGGCGCAGATAGAAGCCAACTGCGTTTCCACCAAGGGCAGGATAGAGGGGGACGTTATCGCCCGCACGCGGGTGGAGCTGGCCTCCACCGCTTCCATGCAGGGGGATCTCAGCACACCCGATCTGGTCATGGAGAGCGGCTGCAGGTACAACGGGGCCTGCGCCATGAGTGAGGGCAAGCATGAGAAATAAGCTGGTTTTGCTCATCCCTTTCCTGCTGGTGGGTGCCCTCTCCGTTACAGCCCAGGACAAGTACGACGCCCTGGAGTTGTACAGGAATGGGGATTATCAGGGAGCGATCGAGGTCTGTCACAAAGAGCTGGAGGAGATGCCCAATCGCATGGATGCCCATGCCGTGCTGGGCTGGAGCCTGCTGAAGCTGGAACGCTACCAGGAAGCCCTGGAGGCCAGCCAGGTGGCTTTTAAGATCTCCCGCTACGATCCGCGCATCATTGAAACCGCCGGGGAGGCTCTTTTCTATCTCGGACGGCGGGCCGAGGCCCTGCGCTACTTCGAGGAGTACGCCGCCATATCCCCGACCGGGGGCAGGATCGATCTGGTGTACTACTTCATGGGGGAGATCTTCATCCAACAGGGCAAGTTCAGCAATGCCGATATAGCCCTGTCCACCGCGTTGTATCACTCCCCCAATGTGGCCGACTGGTGGACCCGACTGGGTTATGCCAGGGAGAGGGGAGGGGATTTCCAGTGGTCCCTGGAGGCGTACAACAAGGCGCTGGCTTTGAATCCCAATCTCGTGGACGCTGTCAGAGGAAGATCCCGGGTGGAGCAGCAGCTTTGATCGAGGGATGACGGCCTCCTTCCATACCTTCGGGTGTAAGCTCAATCAATACGAAACCGAAGCCCTGGCTTCTGAGTTCAGAAGCCAGGGCTTTTCTCTGGTCGCTTCGGATCAGCCGGCGAATGTCTATGTGATCAACACCTGCACGGTTACCTCGAAGAGCGAGCAGAAAGCCCGTCGCCTGATCCGCAAGATCTCCAGGGAGCACCCCGGATCCCTGCTTGTCGTAACCGGCTGCTACGCCCAGCTGAACGCCGGGGATCTGGCGGCTCTGGGGAACAACGTGCAGGTGGTGTCCCAGGAGCAGAAGACCTCCCTGATGGAGTTGCCCTGCTTGCTCCGGAAGGGGGGTGCCGCCGCCTACTCCGCGGAGGATCTGCAGGGGCGCGTAGCTTCCGCAGAGTCCGGAGAGCCCGCACAGAGCGGTCCCTTTGCTTACCGGGTCGATCGCTTCAGCTATCACTCCCGGGCGTTCCTCAAGGTCCAGGACGGATGCGACTACCGCTGTGCCTACTGCCGGGTGCCCCTGGCCAGGGGCCGTTCGGTCAGCCTGGATCCGCAGGAGGCGGTGCAGCGGGCTCAGGGGATCGAGCGACGGGGATACCGGGAGGTCGTCCTGACCGGGGTGAACCTGACGGCTTATCGCTTCGGGGATACCGGGCTGCCGGCATTGCTGGAGAAGATACTCGCCAACAGCGAAAGGCTCCGCCTTCGTCTGTCTTCCCTGGAGCCGGAGAGGATCAACCCGGAGCTCTCCGATGTGCTTCGTGACCCTCGCATCTGCCCCCACTTCCATCTGCCCATTCAGTCCGGCTCGGATCCGGTGCTGTTGTGGATGCGCCGCCGGTACCGAAGCGAGCGCGTCGTCCAGGCAGTGCGGCTGCTGCGTACCGTGAAAGATGATCCCTTCCTGGCTGCGGACATTATCGTAGGATTTCCCGGGGAGGGGGACCAGGACTTCCAGGCTACCCGCAGGCTCATCGAGTCCCTCGGCTTGAGCAAGCTGCACGTCTTCCCCTTCTCTCCCAGACCCGGTACAGCCGCCGAGCATGCGAGTGATCCCGTTCCGCAACGGATCCGGGACCGGCGGGTGCACGAGCTCCTATCCCTGTCCGCCGAGCTTCATGAGGCCTACATCCGGCGCTGGGCGGGCCGGCAGGTGGAGGTCGTGCTGGAGAAGGACGGAAGCGCTGCGGGCGGCAGCTGGCGGGGATTGAGCGGGAACTATCTGAAGGTTCTGGTCGAAGGTGTTTCCGGGGAGGCGGGAAGAGCGGGCAAACTGGTTCAGGTTCTTATCGAGGAGGCGGGAGATCCCTGCCGGGGCCGTTTCGTTGGGACCGCCTAGTTGCGGTATGATCAGCAGCCGCGCAGATCTGTATTGATTATTGACACTGACCGTGAGCGATTGTTATATTGCCCATGTTCCAGCGGATGGGCCGCTAGCTCAGTTGGCAGAGCAACAGCCTTTTAAGCTGTGGGTCGCCGGTT
>CAZKCQ010000193.1:0-5937 GCA_964551205.1 uncultured Spirochaetaceae bacterium | reverse complement strand
GTGCTTGGTTTCGGCCTGGGCTATTTGGCGGAAGCTTTCACCGACCACCATCCCGACAAACCACTAATCGTTATCGAGGAGAAACCGGCGCGGTTTCTCCAGGCTCTGGCGGCCCGGGACCTGAGGAAACTGCTCGCCTGCCCCGGGATCACCTGGTGTATCGGAGAGGAAGCGGAGGCGATCATGATGCAGGTGGAGCAGCTGCCCCTCCAGAAGCTCTCCGTTCTTCGACTCGCCGGCGCCCGGGGCGCGCGAGAACGCGGCTACTACCGGCGGATCGAAACATTGCTTTCTTCGGTTCTTGATAGGCGGAAGGTCAACATCAATACCCTCAAACGCTTCGGTGAATTGTGGGTCCGCAATCTCCTGAGCAATCTCGGAAGTTTTATCTCGAGTCCCGGAATCTGCGTCGGGGAAAAACGATTCCCCGATATCCCGGCCCTGGTTCTGGCCGCAGGTCCTTCCCTGGATGAGGTGCTTCCCGATCTCAAGGCTCTCCGGCAACGCTGTTTGATCGTGGCGGTGGATACCTCATACCGTTTCTGCAGATACCAAGGGGTTGAACCGGATTTCCTGGTAACCGTGGATCCCCAATACTGGAACAGTCGTCACCTGGACTGGCTTTCCCGAGCCGGATCGATACTCGTCTCCGAGTCCTCGGCCCACCCGAGGGTCTTTCGTCTTAGAGGCGGCCGGGATGAGGACATTTACTTCGTATCCTCTTTCTTTCCCCTGGGCGCCTACATCGAGGAGCTCATCGGGAAGCGCGGGCTTATTGGTGCCGGCGGTTCGGTGGCCACGACGGCCTGGGATCTCTGCCGCTACCTGGGATGTTCGCCGATCTACATGGCCGGCCTGGACCTGGGATTTCCCGGAATGCGAACCCACGCCCGGGGAGCGTTCTTCGAGGAATCCATGCACGGGCGGTCCACCAGATTCTACACGGCCGAACTGATGAACTTCGACTACCTGCACCAGGCCCAGCCTATGGCCCTCAAGAACAATGACGGCGGCCGGACTCTGACCGATCGACGTATGCTGATCTACAAATCCTGGTTCGAAAATCAGATCAAGCAGCAGCAAAACCAGGGCGGTGCCGTAACCCATTCCCTGGCGGGCGCCGGAATCGCCGTGGAGGGGATGGAACATGTAGAGCCGGCGGAGCTTCAGCGGCTTCCGCCAGTGCGAAGACAGATCGACGCTGCGCTGCGAGATCTGCGCAGCAGGGGCAGGCAGATGATCGACGAACAGCGGACCGATCCAGTGGTCCAGAGTCTGAGAGGCCTTGTCGATGAGCTGGAACAGCTTGAGGAAGTGGCCGGTCGAGGCGTGACACTGTCCAGCAGCGATCGGCCGGCCGGCGGTTTGGTACCGGCCCTGGCGGAGGTGGATCGGCAGATCATGGCCCTGGCATCCCGGCAGATCGCCGGCTTTCTATTTCAACCCCTGATTCACGAGATATTAGACAATCCCGAAGGTGGAGGAGATTTCGAGGAGGTTCTGGCTACCTCCCGGAACCTCTACCGGGAATTGGCAGCTTCCGCCTCCTACCACAGGAAGCTCCTCGAAAACTGCCTGGAGCGGCTGGATTAAAGACCGAATCCCAAACACCCCCATAACCAATACCAATCTCTTTACAACCCCGAAGGCGAAGTAAAAGTTGAGCTAAAGTTCCTTTCCAGATCGCCGAATAGAAACAATGAGGGCTCGATACTCGACCCTCACACGGTATGCTTTCTGACGTCCAGGCATACCGTTTTTTTATTCCTTCAGAGCCTTGTTGATCGCCGAGAGCAGCCTTTCAGGTTTGAAGGGTTTGACGATAAAATCCTTGATCCCGGAGTTGATCGCATTGACGATCAAATTCTGCTGCCCGATGGCGGAGCAGATGATGATCCTGGCATCCGGATCAAAGGCGAAGATCCGCTTCATGGCTTCCAGGCCGTTCATCTCCGGCATGGTAATGTCCAGGACCACGATATCCGGGCTCAGCTCCTGATACATATCGACCGCCTCGGTTCCGGTTGAAGCTTCCCCCACGATCTGAAATCCCTTCGCCTCCAAAACCTCTTTCTGCACCATGCGCATGAAATACAGATCATCGGCCAGCAGAACTCTAAAAGCCATCAAAACCACCGGATTCGATAATCTCAATGATTCTCGCCGTATCGAGAACAAAGATGATTCTGCCGTCACCCAGCACCGATACTCCGGAAAACAGACGACGGTGATTGAGCAACTCCGAGATTGGCTTGATAACAAGATCCTCCTCTTCGACTAATTCGTCCACCAGGAGGCACACCCTTCCCCTCCTCTGTTCGACCACAACCCCGTTGTTCTCCTGACCTATCCGGCTGTTCTCATCCGTGGGGCCGAGGAGCACGGAATCCAGCCTGAGCAGAGGCACCTTCTGCCCTTCATAATCGTAAAACTCGTTTTCCCCTTGTATGCTGATGTTCTGCCTGGTAACCTTCACGGTTTCATTGATATCCTGGACCGGAATGGCGTATTGATATCCGGCACATGATATCACCAGGGAATGGAGGATCGTAAGGGTAAGGGGCAGGAGAATGCGGATCAGCGTGCCGCTTCCGGATTCGCTTCGCACCTCTACTTCGCCCTTCAGGTCCTCCCGAATGCGCGTGGCCACGACGTCCATGCCGACGCCGCGGCCGGACAGGTCGGTCACATCCTCCTTGGTACTGAAACCAGGGGAAAAGATGTATTGAACCGCCTCCTCGTCGGTGATCTCGGAGCCAATCCCCGCCTTCTTCCGTATCTTGTCTACATCCAGTCCCCGTCCGTCATCGGCAACCTCTATGACGATCTTTCCGCCCTGCTGCTGAGCGCTGATCGAAATCCGGCCCACCTCCGGTTTGTTCGCCTTTCGCCTCTGCTCCGGTTCCTCCAGCCCGTGGTCGAGGGAATTTCGGATAATGTGGGTCAAGGGATCGGAGAGCACCTCCACAATGGTCCTGTCTATCTCCGTGTCCTTGCCCTGAATCTCCAACTCCACAATTTTGCCGAGTTTACGGGAAAGATCGCGAACCAGACGTGGGAATTTATTGAACAGAACAGCAATCGGCACCATCCTTGTTCCCATGATAGCCTGCTGCATCTCCGCGGTAATCCTCTCCAGGGAATCCGAAGCCCGTTCCACTTCCCCCTTCATCGATTCGTTACCCCCGCGACGGGACAGGCGATCATGCAGCCGGGACAACTGGGCTTTGTAGATGGTGAGCTCTCCAACCAGTTGCCAAATCTCATTCAACTTGTTCGTGTCCACCCGCACGGAGGTACTCTCGATGCGTGCAGAACCGGAAGTGCGGACCACGGTTCGGGCGCCGTCCTCACGCCGGCTCAGCAGTTCATCGATCCGCTTCTGATCCAGCACTTCCAGGTCCGGTTCCTCGATTAGATCCACATCACAGGCGGCGACGATTCTCTCCTCCGGCAAATCCGAGGACAACAGAAGCACGAGTCGTTCATACAGCCGATCATCCTGGGGGACGGTCATATTCGGTGATGTCTGGATGACGTTCGCGATCATTTCCAAATTGTTGAACACCAGGTATGCTCTGGGATACTTGAGCTCCGCCTCCTCGGCGACTCTGACCGTCAGCGTGTAGATCTTCTCTCCCCGCTCCAGGGCTTCGCTAATCAGGGATCGGTGGAAAGCCTTGAGGGGCAGTTCCCCGCTCGCTGAGGCGGCAGCGACTGCCAGGGCTGTTTCGACAGGTTCCTCGGGCTCACTTTCAAGCCCGAGTCCCGCCAACTGCTTCAACTCCCCTATTACCGACCGGGTGTCGATCTGGGTGTCGGTCTGACCGCTGGAGATCCTTGAGATGATCTCGTGGATCAGATCCGAAGCGGAGAAGATGGCATCCATGAGCGGTCTGGAGAGAGTCAGGTTTTCGGCACGGATACTGTCGAACACATCCTCGAGCCTGTGCGCAAGTTCGCTCAGGCGGGTAAAACCGAGCAGCGCCGACTCCGATTTCAAGGAATGGGTTAAACGGAAGACTTCATTGATCGAATCGGGGTTGCCCGCATCTTTTTCCAACTGCAGCAGATTGTCGTTGAGCTTTTCCAACAGCTCTTCGGCTTCTTCGAGAAACGCCCGCAAAAGTTTTTTGTCATCAAGACCGGCAAATGACACCTGTTGCCCTACTCCTTGATCGGAATTTCCGGTGAGGTCGAGAGAACCTTGAAGATGTCCAGCAACACGAGCAGATAATCCCGGATTTTCGCTATCCCCCGGACGAACTCGGATTTCATTCCGAATACGGAGGCTGCCTCCGGAGCAACACTGTCCTTGTCCAGATCGAGTATCTCCCGCACACTGTCTACCAGCAGCCCGTAGCGGCTGTCCTGTTTTTGAACGATGATAACCCTGTTCTTCCTGGTAAGCTCCACGCGTTCCAGAGCGAAACGTGTTCGCAGGTTGACCACCGGGATTACATCTCCACCGACGTTGATCACTCCGTCGACAAAGGCGGGCGCGGTGGGAACACCGGTCACATTCTCATAGCGGGTGATCTGAGAGACTTCTTCGAGCGGAATCGAGTAATAGCCTTCCCCAATTTGAAAGACGACGTACTTCTCACCCATCAGCTGCACTGTTCCGATCTTTTACTCTGGCTCACCGGTGCTCGCCTGCGATGCAAGGGTTACAATAAGGTCGATCTCGGCAAGGGTGATGCCCAGACGCTTGGCGATCGCCGAAGGGGAGATCCCCTGCCTGTGCAGGTTCAGGACCTGGGTACGGCTATCCTGCTCCTCCGGTTCCTGAACCCGGTTCCCGCTTCGGGCCAGCTCTGAATACACCTTGCCGCTTAGTTCGTGCTTCTCTATTTCCCGTCTTAAGATCCCTATCTTCTTGTCCGCCTGCTCCAGGAGAGTGCTCAAACTCTGGACCTTATCTTCCAATAAGGTGATGTTTCTGTTCGTCGTAGAGTTGAGCTCCACGATTATCCTGTCTACCTCCTCGCGAATCGATTCCAATATCGCCTTGGGATCGACAGATTTATTCAGTTTCGCCTTGAGAATCAGATAAACGATGAAATACCCGGCGATGGCCAGAGCGCCGTACAGAATAAAGCGATCCATCCCATCCTAACCAATGAGATCCACATGGTGGCCCAGGTCGGGGTCTTCGAAAATTTGCTTTTCCTCGTCCCCGGCGGACTCACCACTCTCTGCCTTTCGCTGTCCTCGAGAGTGCTGCCGTTTCTTCTTCTCTTCCTGCTCTTTTATCTGTTCCGGACCTTCTCCCAACTGCTGCGATTGGTTTACTGCACTGTCGTCATGCTCCGCCTTCTGCACCATTTCCGATCCCTGAACAAACTGGTACTGAGGCATCACGTCCCGCTGCACCGCCTGCTCCTTACCGACGTGACTCATCTGGCTGAACATGATCTGCAGATCAATAGGCAGAAGGGGCATGCGCGAGTCTCCGCGAAAATACTTGATCTATCGGCTCGTATTTGACCATCCGGATCTCTTTGTCCTCGAGACTGAAGGTCACGTTCTTGAACTCGTTGCGGACAACCAGGGTTTCATTCTTGATAAAGATCTTCACCCCCGGAAAGACCCTGTCGGAGGCGGACACCTTTCCGTTCACCTTTATGGACTGCAGATAGGTGTTTATCTCATTAATCACCCCGCCGATTTCTTCCAGCTCCCCGAGAATTTCAGATCGTTTATCATGGAGCTCGGAGAGGTTCTTCTGCTTTTCTTCAGGGAACTCCCGTTGCACCTTTTTGAGATTTTCCAGAGTACTGATATTCCTGACCAGTTCCTCGAGACTTTTTTCGAGTTCCTCTTTGCGTCTCAAGGCCTGGGTCAGTTTCTCCTTGCGCTTGGGATCGATCCCGACTTCGAGGATCGTCTCCGTGCCCGCCACCGAACCGAGGGTCTTGGCGTGGATCTCATTGG
>CAZKCQ010000192.1:0-5946 GCA_964551205.1 uncultured Spirochaetaceae bacterium | reverse complement strand
CTTCTTCCGTTCTGAACGGTGCTTTCAGCCACCGCTCGATATACAGAATTTCCCACCGGCAATCTTTGTGCTTCCGTATCGCTCTCATCAGCAAATCATGATCTATGTTGTCGAATAGACCACGAATATCGAATTCCAACACCCAGTCGTATCTCCAGCACCGTTTCCTTGTGATTCCAACCGCGTCTATGGCCGATTTTCCCGGCCTGTATCCATACGAATCGTCCAGAAAGACTGGTTCCACTTTTGGCTCAACATGCGTTTTCACCACCATCTGCGCTGTTCTATCAGCTACAGTCGGTACCCCTATCGGGCGCTTCTCCATTTTGGAGTTGCCTTTAGGAATATAGGCCCGTCGGACGGGGGGGACTCTGTAGCTTCCGGCCTTGAAACGCTCCAGGAGACTCTGAAGATTCTCCTCCAGATCCCGAGCGTACTCCTCCGCCCTCTGCCCGTCTACTCCTACCGCTCCATCCTTCCGAGTCCGCCTGTAAGCCTCATAGAGCCACTTCATGTCGATGTGATACGCCAAGGAGGTAAAGCCTAACTCGGGATGAATCCTCGCCAGTATGCACTTCTATGATATCGGGATTCTCTACCACTTGGAGCGTTGTGCCTTTATGGCCTTTCTGTCCGCCGGGCTTTTTCCCCGAGGGTTTCCGCACCTTCGGGATCTTCTTCAACCCGTCGCTGGAGGGAGGCTTGTGGCTGTTGCGGCTGTTTTTATTGATAAACGCTTCCAGTTGCTGAATCCGTTTCTCTTGTCCTTCAAGTTGCCGCTGTTGTTTATCGATGAGTTCTTGTTGGGTTTCGATCTGAGCTCTCAGGTTGTTAAACAAATCTCGAATATGGAAAATGAAGGAAAGGACCGCATCGGGGCCGGCCTTATACAGAGTAAGGATTTGCTCCCTGGTGATGTTGAGAATATCTTTTTTCTTTGATCCCCCTCCCATTACCACAAATATATCAAAGATCGAAGGTGCTGTCTAGACTGTATGATCTTTTATACACTTCTCCTCAGACAGCTGAATAGTTACGAATTAAATAATAATTGTGGAACGCGTACAGTTGCCGAAAACCGAGAGGCCGGGAAGCTTGAGCAGTTGTTCTCGGGGAAGCTGCCTTGAGGGGTAGAGAATAGATACGGAGAAAGGCCTTGAGTTGGATACCCTATCAAGCTAAAAAATATATAAAGCGATATAGGCTATATGCTCCGCACGACGGACCGCCAGAACCAAGGACAAGTGGCCGTATATGCCCGGGGGCGCCCAGCCGATCGCCACCGGGGCTGGATCCAAACTTCGTGTAATCCCTTATCTATCTCCCTGCCTGCTCCAGGGGATACTCTGCCCCCCGGACTTTCCGGTCCTCCTTCCAGAGATGCATTTCTTGAGCACGCACAAGGTCGCGGGGCGCAATAATAGTAGTGCCCGGCGGGATCTCGTTCCCAAAGCAGAGGCTGCGCGATGTTATGTCCCCGATCACCGCGAAAACTACGGATTCTGAGCGATTCCCCGGTGAGCGCCAGTTCAACGAAGTAAGGTTGAATCACGGAGGCGATCGACCGATCTTTGCTAGATGGGCGAGGATTTCCTTGATCTCATGAGGGTCCTGAATAATCGCGACAACTCTCATCTGTGATCCGCATCGAGGACAGACCATCGGATCGACTTCATAAACCTTGGCGATCAGGCGTGCCTATATGGCTCTCCGCTCGGCCGAGTAGAGAGGTGGATCGGCGTCCGGTATCTGGTGCTTTTCGTGCGAATCCTGAGCATCGGCGTGCTTCTGCTTCCAGCCCTCCGGCGCATGGGCAGCCACATACGATTTACGGCTCCACTTGCCCCTGCCGCGGGAGGAATATAGCCCGTACCACCTGAGAAAGTGTACGCCCTTGGGAGGCAGGTGCTGGGTGAGAAGGACGATGAAATAGGCCGCCGTGAAGAGCTTGAGATTCTCTTTGAAGTACTGTCTGTAGGAGGTGTGGAAGAGGACTTTTCCGTGGAAGCTCTCGAAGCTCACTTTGCCAAGCGAGATCGGCGGACGCGCCAGGTATTCGACGAGGCTCTCTCGCGTCTTTGAGCTTCCACCTGGCAGCACGAATCATACTCATCGAAGTCTATCCACATTTAGTCTATCCACATTTCTCCTTCGCCAGTTAAAGGCGTGGGGGGATCAACGGGAAACTCAGTTGTTACGCCACTAACATACATAGTTGATCCAATCAAATACTCCCATTTCCCCGTTGCATCCACCACGGGGCCGTTAGATAAAAACTTAAAGGTTTTAAAGCTCCATACTCCCGCTTGAATTGACGTGATCGTTCCCTCATCAGTCTCGATGACCCATTCTTCCCAGTAGAATTCCCAAATCCGTTCGCCTTCAGGAGGATCAGGCTTGGGATAATCAAAGTTTGCACCAATATTATTGATGTCGAATTCTCCTTCGATGTCTCCGTCAATCGTTCCCTCCCACGTGGGGAGTCCGGGGTCCCAATTTAGAGATATCGAAATATCACATCTGATTGCCTTTGTTTCAGGCTTTCCCCCACTCCATAAATTTGCTACCACAATAAGAAACAAAAAAGAAATGATAAGAATAAAAAATCTCTTTTTCATAAAATCCTCCTTGTATCATTATATTTAGTTCCTTGTCCGCTTTCATGTTCGCACTGGAGAACGTTTTGAAGGTTTCTTCGACTGCCTCTCTGAAAGCGTCAGATTCAGTAGTTGTTGGGCCCGAGGCACATCCGACCTGTACGAGAATCGCTCCCACGAGGATTTATAAACAAATCTGATGTGGTGGTTTCATTTTTTTCCTCCGTCCTTTTAAATTTATTTTGTTAAAATCTAATAGAAAGGTGTTTCACAATCGTTTCATAAAGCGTTTCAAAAGAGATTTCCGATTAGATTTTTTGCTTTTTATTTTCAAGTTTCCAATATCTGCAGGGTGCAAAGGCGTGATTGTAGGTGTCCGAACCGATCCTTGTATCCCATTAAGTGGGTTTAGATCTCTGGTCTGATCCAGAAAGCAGCAGAGGAATAACAGGCTTCGGCAAAGAGCTACCGTGTAGAATATAAACACACATAACAGCTTTAAGGTGATTAGCGAAATACTTCGCGATTGTAAGAGAGATGTTTGCCAGGTCGGCGAGGGTCAATTTCCAATGTGGGGGTGGGGGATCCGATACCTGACAATATTTAAAAAGAGCTTTTCCTTTGGATAAACCCTCACTTGTTCAAATAGGTTGTTCAGTTATTCAGGCTAAGGTAAGTTTTTATGTATAATGCGTTTCAAGCCATAAAACAGCGCGATACGTAACGTCAGCAGGGTAATGTCTGTAAACTCCTGTGCAAACAAACTATGAAAATGGCGTAGCCGCGGTTAATATTGGTTTAAAATCAAAGATTAACCAGGAGGACTACGCCAATGGAGAAGGTACCACCTTCAAAGAGACTGAGCAAGGAGATTGAGGAGGCGCTGTCAGGGCTTGGCAGAGAAGAAGGAGATTTGCTCGAGGTCCTGATCGAAAAATCGGTGAAGATGGTAATGCAGAGGATCCTCGAACAGGAGGTCAGCGATTACCTGGGACGAGGATACTTCGAACGCAACCCTGAGAGCCGCCGAGGGTATCGAAACGGCTATGAGTCAAAGAAGCTCAAGACGGCGGAAGGGAAGGTACCGTTGGAAGTTTCTCGGGTGAGGGGATCAGGGCAGACCTATAGATCGGAGTTTCTGAATTATCCTCTTCATAGTCCCACATCAACTGGAACTCATTCTGACATTCATCTATTATTGAAGAGTATCTATGATTAGTGGAGGACAGTCATAATGTATGTCGTGAATCAGAAAGACGTCACCAAGAAGCCGCTCAACACCCCGCTTTTCACCGGCTCGGATGTGACGATACAACAGTTGATTCCGGATGATGGTGGCGAGTTCGACATGAGTATCGTCAACTTCGGAAATGGTGTGCGGAACAAGTTCCATATGCACGAGAACGATCAGATCCTTATCGTGACCGAGGGCACGGGGTATGTCGCTACCGAGAAGGAGAAACGTCGGGTAGAAGTCGGAGATGTCGTCCTGTTTCCGGCAGGCGAGAAGCACTGGCACGGTGCCACTGAGGATTCCGCTTTCTCGCATATATACATCAGGCTGAAAGGTAGCAAAACCACCCAACTGGAAGAATAGATCGGGCGCGACCTAAACCGATCTATCAGCTCGATACGCCTTCCTACTGATCAATACCCAAACTGGCGGGAGTCACCCGACTACCAATCACCATATCTGGGAAATTGGAGTGGCTGTGCACCTTACTGTATATTCATCTTTGTCTTGGCAGCTCTGCCCCCCGTTGTTCCCAGCGCCGAGATTCATTATAACGCTGGATCAGTTTTTCGGGGCAGGTCAATCAATGAAGCCGTAAAAACAATGTGACCGGATAATTGATCATTTTCTTTGCGGATATGGCATATATGGCACGCTTTCCGTCTAAATTTCTCTCTCACAGCATATATGGCAAGTATAGAGCAGCTTCACACGGTAGAAGTCACTGGTTCAAATCCAGTATCGCCCAGATAAATACTCTATTGGGGAAGTGTGCGGTCCCAGTCAACGACATTTCCCTGAAGCTCAATTTTGACCACAACTTCCTGCATATCAACGTGTATTTCTCGATTTAATTCAGTAACTACCGCAGGAAACGTCGGGAACGCGGGCATTTTGCGGACGTCTATGTGGTGTAATACAATCAATCTTACCAGCAGATTCTCTCGGCATGACCGATTCTCTAAATCTGTACGTGGCCGTCATGAACGCAGGAAGAAATTCTCCGGTCAAGCCGCGGCCGGAGTGCGTATTGAACGTACAGCGTGGGTTTGCCTCTTGGCCTTCCTGGCGCTCGTCGCTTCTGGTTCGGCCTTCTCCCAGGCCAACTCGACTCCGTTGTGCCCGACTTCGGACTATCGCTTCGCGGCGCCGGGCCTCGTCGATCTGCGTGAGGGTACGATCGAGTTCTGGGTTTCGCTTGTACTCCACGAATCGTCTTCCGAATACGCTGCCGATCTCTCTTTCTTCGGCTACAGGGCTCCGAACGGGGACGAGCTCCTGGTAAGGCAGGCGTCCACTGGAATCGTCTGTGCCCAGGCAGTGATCGGCGGCGTCTACATCAGCGCCTACCGCGATGACGCATCCGTACGGGAATGGAAAGCCGGTTCGTGGCACCACGTTGCCTTTGTCTTTTCCGAGCGGCAAAACTTCATGCGGATGTACGTTGACGGGCAAGCTATGGGCGACACGAATGAGGGCCTCTATCGCGCGCCGGCCGAGGGGGCGATGCGCTTTACACTTGGGAATCCGATGTACGCGATGGACTCGGTCCGCTTCACACGCGAAACTTTCGACCCTGGCCGTGTCGCCTCAGAGGCTGCTCGGCCCGCCCAGCCCTCCGCTTCTGAGGTGATTTTCCCCCTGGCCGGCCTGTCGGCCGGGGACCAGATCACAATCGCCGCGGGCGCTGCCCGTGGATCCTTAGTCTACCTGGGTCCTCCCCTTGCGAATGCGGAACCCGATTCAGCCCTGCTGCCCGCCGGTTCCACATCGGTGCACCTGCGGAGGAGGAGCTGGTATAAAGACCTACGTTGAGTTGCTCAGGGTCTTCGAGAGCGGCGAAGGAATCACAGCAGAACACAGGTATTACGGCTGGTACGCTGCAAAACAAAGGATTATGATATCGGGGCGGCGCAAGAGCTCCTCGTGCACATGTCCCGCGCGCTTCCCTGGAGTGATCTATGGATGATTCAACTTCGTTTCACTACTTGGTTCAAATGTTATTACACATCACATATACTTAAACGCATAATCAGCATGTCGTACAGATTCGCAATCCTAAATAGCAGGAGGGACAGATCATGGCAGAACCACTTGATGCAGTGATGGCGATCC
>CAZKCQ010000191.1:0-5991 GCA_964551205.1 uncultured Spirochaetaceae bacterium | reverse complement strand
GAGGCGCAGAATACCACCAAGGAGCAGATGAAGATGTTCCTCACCCGCCTGGGGGAGGGTACTCAGGCCGTGGTTACCGGGGATATCACCCAGATCGATCTGACCAAGCGCACCAGCTCCGGGCTGCTCGATGTGATTTCCGTGCTCAAATCCATTCGGGAGATCGAGTTTACCTTCCTCGGGGAGGAGGATGTGGTTCGCAATCCCCTGGTCCGCAAGATCGTGCGCGCCTATGAAGCAAATCAAGAGGAATAACTCCCCCCTCTCGACTCTGAGGATGTGGCTGGCGGTGGATCGTTTCACCGCAGCCACCCTGGGAATAACCTTTGTCACGGCCGTGGCGATCGTGCTGTTGACGACCCAGTTCGGCAGCGTGTTCCACCTCCTGCGGATAGCGGACTACCAGATCGGCAGTGTGGCGGAACGGGACGTCGTGGTCGAGCGGGATCTTCTCTACCTGGACGAAGAGGCAACCCGCCTGAAGAGGGAAGCGGCGGGAAAGCTGGTCCTGCCGATCTTCCGGGTCAACGAACGCATCGGCGAGGAGCGTCTCCAGCGTTTCTCCGAGTTTCGGGAACGTCTGCTTGCCCTCAGCCGGGAAGAACACGCCCTGGACACGGTCTTCCTGAGGCTGCAGGTGGATTTCCCGGGCATCCTCTCAGAGGAGCAGCTGGCCCGGCTGCTGGATACGGGCCAGCTTGCTGAAGTGTTCACCCAAGCCGAGAGTATCCTGGGCCGGGTCTTCGAAACGGGTCTGGTCAAACTGCCGGATCAGGACAGCGGGCTGCTTTCCTCCGGTGCTGTGGAATTGTGGCGCTGGCAGGGAGGGAAGCTGGTAAAGGAGGAAACCTACGTAGAGGAGGTTCTGACCCGCGGCAATCTGGAAGGGTGGATCGAAAACCGCTTCCCGGAGATCCCGACCGGGCTGGTGCTGCCCACCATCGACCTGGTACGGGCGTTTGCCATCGAAAACGGCTTTTTCGACGCGGAGGAGACCGAGAAGAGCAGACAGGAGGCGATGGAGGAGGTGGAGCCGGTCCAGGCGAAACTGGTCAAGGATCAGGTGATCGTCAGGCGCGGGGATATCGTAGACGCAGAAACCGCGGCCCAGATCAAAGCCCTGGGCGAGTATTCGGTTACCGTGAATCTGAACAGCATCGCCGGCAACGTGCTGTTCCTCCTGGCCGTGTTCCTCTTCTCCCTGTTCCTGCTCCAAGAGCGGGTCATCGGCAGCGCCTTGAAACGAAACCAGATCATCTTCCTGGCCGCCGCGGCACTGATCTTTCTGCTGGCCGGGGGCCTGCTGTCGCGCTTCTTCACCCCCCGCGAGGGTATCCCCGTCTCGGTGCTCCTGCCCACAGCCGCCATCTCCATACTGGTTACGTTGATCGTATCCACCCGGGCGGGCATCGGCCTGTCGGTGATCCTGGCTCTCCTGGTCCTTCCTGTGGCCAAGATGGACCCGTATGCCTTCCTCTTCGTACTGCTTCCCGGTGTGGCCGGTGCCGCCGTGGTGCAGAGGGCCGAGCGGAGGATTGACCTGGTCAAGGCGGGTCTATACCTGTCCGCTCTCAACGTCGCGCTGCTGATCCTCTTCGTCCTGCTGCAGAGCGGAGCCCGGGGGTGGCTGCTGCCGGTCCTGGGTTGGGGTTTTCTCAACGGATTCGTCTCCAGCATGATCAGCCTGGGTTTTTTGCCGATCCTGGAACACGGGCTGAACACGGCCAGCCGTTTCCGGCTCATCGAACTTTCGGATTTGAACGCGCCCATCCTCAAACGGATGCTCTCCCTGGCCCCGGGAACCTACAATCACTCCATCAGCGTAGCCAATCTGGCCGAATCGGCGACCAGCGCCATCGGCGCAAACGCACTGCTTGCCCGGGTCGGCGCCTACTACCACGACATCGGCAAAATCGAGCAGGCCGAGTATTTCATCGAGAACCAGACCTCCTACAACAAGCACGACGCTCTGAAACCCAGCCTCTCCGCGGCGGTCATCAAATCCCACCTGAAGATGGGCATCGAGAAAGCCAGGGAACTGGCTTTGCCCCAGGAGGTTCAGGAAATCATCGCCCAGCATCACGGCCGCGGGGTCATCAAGTACTTCTACCAGAGAGCGCTGGAGAATGGTGAAAAAACGAACGTAAGCACCGATGATTATTCATATCAGGGCTATCGACCCAGCAGTAGAGAGGCCGCCGTGGTGATGCTGGCCGACACGGTGGAGGCGGCCACCCGGACCCTGAAAAAGCCCACGATCGCCAAGCTGGAGAAATTCGTCTGGGATATCATCATGGAGAAGTTCACCACCCAGGAGCTGGGAGACAGCCAGCTCACCTTCCACGACCTGGAAACCATCAAGAAGAGCTTCGTGCAGGTGTTGGCCGGCTACTATCATTCCCGGATCGAATATCCGAAAGTCAAAGAGGCCGCCCGGTGAATGACGTGGAGGTTGCTTCGGCGGGGATCGATGATCCGGGGTGGTTGCGGCGCTGTAGGCGCTTCGCGGCCAAGGTCCTGGACACCCGGGGCATCGACAACTGGGAGCTTTCGATCCTGCTGACGGATGACGGCACGATCCGCCAGTTGAACCGGCACTACCGGGAGATGGACGGGCCAACCGACGTTCTCTCGTTTCCCCAGGACCCCGACTATGCCACCGCCATAGGGGAGGGAAAGATCCCGGCGGGAGACGTGGTGATATCCCTGGAAAGCCTGCGCCGCAACGCGCGGGTACGGCTGATTCCCGAAGAGGAGGAATTGAAGCGTCTGCTGATTCATGGCATTCTGCATTTGGAGGGAATGGATCATGAGGATGAAGAATCCGAGATGATCCGGCTGCAGGAGGATATTATGAGGCGATTGAAAAAGGAGAGGATATTTTGAAAAAAAGAAGCTTTATCGACAGGCTTCTGCGGAAGGTCTCCGTTGAGGAGAATCTGGAAACCCTGGATACGACCGCCCTGGAGATGGTGAAAGGCATCATCTCCCTCTCTGAGTCCAACGTCAAAGAGATCATGGTACCCCGCATCGACGTGGTTTCGATCTCCCTGGATACCCCGATCGCGGATATTGTCACCATCATCTCCGACTGCGGCCACTCCCGCTTCCCCGTGTACCACGATACCGTGGACAACATCGTCGGCATGCTGTACGCCAAGGATCTTCTGCGCTACCTGGTGAAGGAGGAGTCGGAAACCGACCTGGAGAAACTGATCCGCCCGGCCTACTTCGTGCCGGAGAGCAAGAAACTCGATTCTCTTCTGCGGGAGTTTCAGCGCCGCCGGGTCCACATTGCCGTGGTTGTCGACGAGTACGGAGGGACCTCAGGTGTAGTCTGTCTGGAGGACATCATCGAAGAAATCGTCGGGGAGATACAGGACGAGTTCGACAACGAAACCGAGGAACTGCTCAAGATCAGCGAAGACGTGTATCTGAGCGACGCCCGGGTGAATCTGGAGTTTCTGAACGAGCAGCTCGGGATCGAGCTGCCCAGTGATGATTTCGACACCCTGGGGGGATTTGTTTTTCATCTTCTCGGCAAGATCCCCGTACGCTACGAGAAGATGAGCTACCGGAACATCGATTTCATAATTCAAAACATGGAGGGACACAAGATCGACACGATCAAGATCGTCCTTCAACGGGAGGGAGTCTGAAGACAACCCGGAGGAACACCGTTGCGGCCCTGGTCCTGGCCCTGACCCTGGGCCTGGCCCCCGCTGTCACCGCCCAGTCGGGAGCGGACGGACAAACCGATCCCAGGATCCTTTATCAGCGCGGGCGTGCGGAGCAAGCCCGCTCGAACCTGCTGGCCGCGGTGGAGCTGTACCGGGCGGCGCTGATCGAAAATCCGGCCTATGACGAACCCCTGATCGGCCTGGCGGAGAGCTTTTTCGCACTGGAGGAATACGAAGAGGCCCTAGAGTATTTGAAGCAGGCTCAAGCTTACGACCGCAGCAACCTGGATCTGATCGTACTGGAGGGGAGAATCGCCATCGCCCTGAATCAAACGGCCGCAGCGAGGAGCCTGTTCGAATCCGTTCTGGAGAAGCAGCCCAACAATCTGGAAGCCCGCTTCGGACTGGCGGAGCTGGACATCGCCCAGGGGCGGACGCGCAATGCCAGCAGGCGGTACATCGAGACCCTGAAAATCCGCCCGGAAAGCCAGAAGGCGCTGTTGTCCCTGGTGCTGCTCAGCGAAGCGCAGGGGGATCTGCCCGCGGCCCGGACCTATCTGGAACTGGCCCTGAAGTACCACAACTACGATCCTCGGGTACACTACGCCGCCGGCCGTTTTTCCATGGAGGAGGGAAATCTAGACCGGGCCGAGAGCTACCTGCTCACCGCCACCGCCCTGGACGGCGATTACACGGAGGCAAAGCGACTGCTCGCCCAGATCTACCTGCTGCAGGACCAACCGCAGCGGGCTATCGACATCCTTCGGCAGATCCTGACAACCCACAGGGACATTCCCCTGGTCTGGTACTGCCTGGGGCTCGCCTACGATCGCAGCGCAGATCCCGAACAGGGCATACGCAGCCTGGCCCAGGCCCTGCGTCTGCAACCGGACGATGAAATCGCCCGTATCGTCCTGGAAAACATCGCGTTGAACCAACTGCCCATCGACGATCCAATCCGGGAGCGATACGCCGCCTACCATCTGGAACGGGGCACCCTGTTCCGTGAACGGAATTTTCTGGACAAGGCCCTGATGGAGTACCGCCGAGCCCTGCGGTTGCAGCCGGAGGCTAAAGAACCCCGTCTGCGCTTCGCGGAGCTTTATCGGCTGATGGGATTTCCTGAGAAGTACATGAGGGAACTGGAGGTCCTCCGGGACCTGGGCTACACGGATGCACAGATCCTCGACGATATCGAGAGCATCGGCGCTGCCCGCTACGACAGCGTTTCCGCTCAGTGGGGAATCGACCAGTACGGGCTGGATCGCAAACGGTTTTCCCTCGCCCTCTATCACCTGAAGCCCGCCACTCGGGAGCTCCATCCCTTTGCCGGTGAAGCCGCGGCAGCCTACCTCCACGATCTGTTTCAGCGATACCCCACCCTCGAGATGCTGCAGACCACCATCAATGTGGACAGCTTCGAGTCCGCCTTTCGGGAAGCCCGCAGCCTGGGTTCCGACTACTTTCTGCTGATGCACATCGAAGAGTCCGAGCGGAGTTTCACGGTCGTGTTGGAGCAGTATCTCACCGCCACCGGGAAACTACTGCGTACCTACAGGGTTTTCCGCACGGGCAACGACCGGGTCCAGGATAACTTCAACATCCTGGCCGATCGTGTGGTGGAGGCCTTGCCCCTGCGGGGCGAGCTGCTGGCCCGGCAGTTCGATCGCGGTGTCATCGATCTGGGCCTGTACGATGGGCTGGAGCCGGGGCGGGAGCTGGCCGTCGTACGGAAGGGCAAGGTTCGCCTGAGGAACGACAGGATCGGCGTGACCGCGGATGAGCGGGATGTTCTGGGCAGCTTTACCGTAGAGACCCTGGATGAGACCATATGCGAAGGAACCGTGGCCAAGCGCAGTTTCTTCGATCTGATCAACGCGGGGGATGAAATCATCCCTCTTGAACAGCCCTCAGAGCCCCCGCAACCCGGGGGAGAGGGTGAGCCCGCATTGCTGCGGCGGGTATTGAAGTTCGTAGGCCTGTAGTCGCATACATTGACACGGGGCGGGTTTCTTCCGTATATTCAGGTCTGACAACACTCAATCACAACAAGTGCGATACGGGGGACATATGAAGATTGCGATCAATGGATTCGGCAGAATCGGGCGGAGCGTGTTCAAGGTAGCCATGGAGCGAAAGGACATCGAGGTGGTAGCCATTAACGACATCACCGATGCCAAAACCCTGGCCCACCTGCTCAAGTACGACTCCAACTACGGCAGGTACTCAAAGAGCGTGGAGGCTAAAGGGGATTCACTGCTGGTGGACGGAAAAAAGATCGCCGTTCTGGCCCAGCGAGATCCCAAACAGC
>CAZKCQ010000190.1:0-5991 GCA_964551205.1 uncultured Spirochaetaceae bacterium | reverse complement strand
CCGTCCGGTCTCCTGTACTCTTTCTTGGTTCTCACGATAACCGCCCGTTCCACGTTCCCCTTCTTGATCGCGGCGTTCGGTAATGCGTCTTTCACGGCAACCACGACAATATCACCTATACCGGCGTTTTTTCTGCGTGTTCCACCCAGCACCTTTATGCACTGCACGCGCTTGGCTCCACTGTTGTCGGCAACGTTCAAGTAGCTTCTCATCTGAATCATAGTCTGCTCCGTTCATATGACCCTATTTTGCCTTTTCCAGGACCTCCAAAAGACTCCATCGTTTGTCTTTGCTCAGCGGTCTGGATTCGATAACCTTCACGAGATCACCGATTTGGCAGAGGTTGCCCTCGTCGTGGGCCTTTATCTTTTTGGTGCGGGTGATATACTTCTTGTACAGAGGATGAAGTGTCCTGCGTTCGATCCGAATCACGATCGTTTTCTCCATCTTGTTGCTCACCACCGTCCCGACCAGTGTTTTTCTGTTTCTCTTGCTCGTCTTGGTTTGCGTTTCCACTTCTTTAGCTCCTGGCACTAGGTTTGCCTGATCCCTGTCTCGTATTCGTGAATGATCGTATTGATGCGGGCGATCTTTCTCCGCAGGGTTCGTTTCTGAAGGGGATTGTCCACGTGCCTGAGAACCAGGTCGAAACGGAGATCCCGGTACTGCTTATTCAACTCTTCCCGTTTGGTCATCAGCTCTTGAAAGGTCAGATCGTTGAATGAATCCTTCATATGCCTACCCCTTCTCCAAGTCCCGCCTGATTCTGAACCTGATCCGGATCGGAAGCTTGCTGCCGGCCAAACGAATGGCGGATTCCGCCAATTCTCGATCCACCCCGCCGAGCTCGAACATGACGGTCCCGGGCTTCACCGCCGCGACCCAGTATTCAGGAGTACCTTTGCCCTTGCCCATGCGTGTTTCCGCCGGTTTCTTGGTGAAAGGAATGTCGGGGAATATCCGAATCCAGACTTTTCCGCCCCTCTTTATATGACGGGTCATGGCTATACGCGCCGCCTCTATCTGCCGGTTGGTGATCCAATGCTTCTCCAGGGCAACCAGACCGTATTCACCGAAGGCGATGGTATTGCCCCTGGTGGCGAAGCCCTGCATCCGGCCTCTCTGTTTCTTGCGATACTTGGTTCTTTTAGGACTGAGCATAACCTGACCTACTCCTACCCCCGCGCTGCTTCTTCAGCAGCAGTCCGGCGTCTTCCTGGGTCTCACCGCCGAAGATCTCACCCTTGTAGATCCAAACCTTCACACCGATGGAACCGAAGGTCGTGATCGCTTGGGCAAAACCGTAGTCGATGTCGGCGCGAAAGGTGTGCAGCGGAATCCGGCCTTCCTTGTACTCTTCCCTGCGTGCCATCTCCGAGCCCCCCAATCGTCCCGCCACCTTGATCTTAGCTCCCTGCACCCCCGCCTTCAAGGCGTTGACCACGGCCATCTTCATGGCCCGGCGGAAGGAAGCCCGGGAACGCAGCTGCCGGGACACATTCTCGGCGATCAGCTGGGCGTCGGTCTCGGGTCGGGAGATCTCTTTGATTTTGATCTGGATCTTCTTTCCTACCAGTTTCTGGAGTCTCTTGCCCAGCTTTTCGATATTCGCACCCTTGGCGCCGATGATCACTCCGGGCCGGCCGGTATGAATGATGATGGTTATGCGCTGGGGGTGTCGGATGATCTCCACATCAGCTATATCCGCCCCTTGCGTTTCCGGAGATTTGTCGATCGTGCGTCTGAGACGCAGATCTTCATGCAGCGTACTGGCGTAGTCCCTGGGATCCACGTACCACTTGGACTTCCAGGTCTTGTTGATTCCCAGCCGCAGACCGTACGGATTTACCTTCTGTCCCACGTTACTCTCCTCGCCCCACGATTTCATCCAGTGCCACCGAAATGTGACAGGTTCTCTTTATCAGTCTGTCCGCTCTTCCCCTCGCCCGGGGCCAGATTCTCTTCATCCGCACCCCTTCGTTGACCTGGAGGTCACGGATGTACAGAAGTTCCTCGTCGAGGTTCTTGTTCGTGAACAGAGCGTTTGCGGCCGCGGACTGAATGACCTTCCGAAGCAAGCGCGCCCCTTTATGCGGTAAGTTTTCAAGGAGGGCTATGGCATCCCCATAGGGTTTTTTCCGCACTTTGTCGGCGATGCGCCTGACCTTGTAGGGGGACATTCTCACGTAGCGGGCATGGGCCGTGTAGCCTTTCTTGAACTCCATCTTGTCCTACCTCTTTACTGCCTTCTTGTCGGATCCGCTGTGCCCCCGGAACAGGCGGGTCGGGGCGAACTCCCCGAGCTTGTGCCCGACCAGGTTCTCGGTGATGTACACCGGGATCCAGGTTTTCCCGTTGTACACCGAAATCGTGTATCCCACCATCTCCGGGAAAATTGTTGAACAGCGAGAATAGGTCTTGATCATCTTCTTCTCGCCACCCTTGTTCATCTCCAGAACCTTCTTGTACAGGCTTTTGGCGATAAACGGACCTTTCTTTACTGACCTCGACACGAATGACTCCTATTTCCTTTTCTTCACGATCAATCGGCTCGAAGATTTTTTCTTCTTGCGGGTTTTGTACCCCTTGGTCGGAACACCCCAGGGTGTAACCGGGTGTCGTCCGCCGGAGCTCTTGCCTTCGCCGCCGCCGTGGGGATGGTCATGGGGATTCATGGCCACTCCCCTGACCTTGGGGCGTTTGCCGAGCCAGCGATTACGTCCCGCTTTGCCCAGGGATACGTTCATGTGATCCTGGTTTCCCACCTCACCGAGGGTGGCGTAGCAGCGAGCCAACACCATACGCATCTCTGCCGAGGGCAGCTTGATGGTGGCATAGTCCCCCTCTTTAGCCATCAGCGTGGCTCCCACGCCGGCGGCACGTACGATCTGTCCGCCCCTTCCGGGGGTGAGCTCTATATTGTGAACCACCATACCCAGGGGGATATTCTCCAGGGGCAGCGCGTTCCCCGGTTCCAGAGGTGCATCCGGACCGCTCAGGATCTGGGCGCCCACCCGTAATCCCGCCGGAGCCAGGATGTAGCGTTTGTCCCCATCCTTGTAGTTGATAAGTGCAATAAAGGCGCTGCGGTTGGGATCATACTCGATCGTTGCCACGGTGCCGGGAACCCCTATCTTGTCGCGTTTGAAGTCGATTGTCCGGTACTTGCGCTTGTGGCCTCCGCCCTTCCGCCGTACGCTGATACGCCCGCCTCCCCCGCGGCCCGCCCGGGATGACTTGCCCTCGGCAAGCTTCTTGTGCGGTCGATCCGTGGTCAGCTCTTCGAAGGTCAGCCCGGTTTTATAGCGCATTCCCGCGGTGATCGGCTTGTAACTCTTGATTGACATCTGTTATACCCCTTCAAACACCTGGATGGCTTCACCAGCGCGCAAGGTCACGATGGCCTTCTTCCACTCCGCGGTGTATCCGAGCTGATAGCGGACACGTTTCGGCTTTCTCTTGACACGCATGATGTGGCAGGAGACCGGGTGTACGTTAAACAGCTCGCGAACGGCCTGCATGATCTGGATCTTGTTGGCCCGGCTGTCCACTTTGAAGGTGTACTTGCCGCTGTCCCGCATCTGATTCGATTTTTCCGTCACAATAGGTTCGATGATGATCTTCGCCGGGTCCATTATGCGTCCTCTTTGCTCTTTTTACCGGTGCCGGGCTTCTTCTCAGGCGTCTGCTTTGGCTTGGGCGCCGCCTTGGGCTTGGCTGCCGCCTTGGGCTTGGCTGCCGCCTTTTGTTTAGCCGGAGTTTTCGCTTTTGCTGCCGGCGCCTTAGCTGCCGTCTTGGGGGTGGCCGGTTTAGGCTTGGCCTCCGCCTTGGCTGCCGCCTTCGGCCTGGCAGTGGCGGGCTTGGGCGCCGCTTTGGATTTGCTCGTCCCCGCTTTGGATTTAGCCGTCCCTTCCTTGGGCTTGGCTTCCGGCTTGGCTCCCGTCACCTTGCTCTTGGCCTCTGTCTTGGGCTTGGCTGCCGGCTTGGCCGGCGCTTTGGCAGCTGCCTTGGGCTTGGCTGCAGGTTTTAACTTCGTTGCTGTCTTGGGCTTAGTTGCCGCTTTGGCAGCCGAGGTACGGCCTTCCGGCTCGGGCTTTTCCAAAACCACCGGCTTGGCACCAACCAGGGCTTTTGTTACGGCAGGCGCTTTGCCCGCTCTTCGCTTGGACGAGGGCTCACCGTACATGCGACCCAACTCCTCCGCGGCTTTCTCGAAGACGATCACTCTGCCGGCATAGAACAAGTCGTGCGCCCGAAGCCTGTTGTAGGATAGTATGCTCAAACCCGGCACATTGCGACCCGCGCGTTTGAGCATGGAATCCTCCCCGGAAATCACGATGGCCGTGCGGTTTTCCGGAGTCAGTCCCTTGAGGATCTTGACGAGCTCACGGGTTTTTCCCGATTCGACCGTGAAATCCTCCACAACCATCAGACGCTCTTCCCGGGTCTTTTGGCTGAAGATCGATTTAAAGGCCAGGCGCTTGAGCTTTTTCGGGATCTTGTAGCTGTAGTCCCGGGGTTTGGGGCCAAAGGCCACTCCGCCGCCTACCCACACGGGGGATTGCCTGGTTCCTGCCCTGGCCCGGCCCGTTCCTTTTTGGCGCCACGGTTTGGTGCCACTGCCGCGAACCTCGCTTCGGCTCTTGGTAGATGCCGTACCGACCCTCAGATTGGCCAGCTCGTTGCGGATGGCATGATAGATCGATCCCGTGCTGACGGATCTGTTGAATACTTCGTCGGCAAGATCGATATCTCGTTGTTGAGATCCATCGATGCCATAAACCTTCACAACCATGGTATCCTCTACTTCTTCTTCGCTTTAGCCACGAGCAGTGTTGCCCCTCTTGGTCCGGGCACCGCTCCCTTTACAAGCAGCACTCCAGCTTGAGGATCAACTTTGACAACCCGCAGGTTTTGCACGGTCTTGCGGTCCGATCCCATTCGCCCCGGCATCTTCGAGCCCTTGAACATCTTTCCACTGGCCAAACCCGTGGATCCGAGTTCCCGGTGTACGAGGGAGCCGTGGGTCCGAGGACCTCCGCCGAAACCGTGCCTTTTCATGACGCCCTGGTAGCCTTTGCCCTTGGAAACGCCCCGCACGTCCACGAAGCGTACCCCCTCGAAGGATTCTACACCGATCTTTTCGCCGATTTGGACCTGCCCCTCGAAGTCTTTCACCTCGGTCAGAACCTGGGTCGGATCGATACCTTCGGGGAACTGCCCGGCGTAGGGTTTACGGACCCGTGATTTTCTCCTTACGCCGTATCCCAAAACAACAGCCGAGTAGCCGTGTTTTTCGAACGTGCGCTCCTCTACCACGACATTGGGTTCGATTTCTATAACGGTAACCGGGGTCTGCGTTCCCTGTTCGTCGAAAACCTGCGTCATTCCTACTTTCTTCCCAATCAGACCCAGCATGATCTTCCTCACTGTTTGATTTCAACGTCCACGCCGGCGGGCAGTTCCAGCTTCATAAGCGCATCCATCACCGCCGAAGTCGGTTCTATGATGTCTATCAGCCGCTTGTGCGTTCGCATCTCGAACTGCTCCCGTGACTTCTTGTGCACGTGGGGCGAGCGAAGAACGGTGAATTTGTTGATCCGGGTTGGCAGAGGGATCGGACCGGAAACCTTGCTTCCGGCTTTCAGCACCGTTTGCACGATAGATTTCGCACTCTGATCAATCAGCTCGATATCAAATCCCCGCAGGCGAACTCGAATCCTCTCTTTAGCCATTCTTCCTCCAGACACTCTCACATCTCATTTCACGCAGCTCAAAGCGCGCACATCGAGAACCGCAAATTTGTTCCCGTATATCGCAAAAGAGCAGTCCCACAAGCCCGGGTACGCTACTCGATGATATCCGTAACCGCGCCGGCGGCCACGGTACGCCCGCCTTCACGGATGGCGAATCTCAGGCCCTTCTCAATAGCGATCGTGTGGATCAGCTCCACCTGAACCTCGCAGTTGTCTCCGGGCATGACCATCTGCC
>CAZKCQ010000189.1:0-5993 GCA_964551205.1 uncultured Spirochaetaceae bacterium | reverse complement strand
AGGCCATCTTCAGGGCATCCGGCTCGGGCCGCTTCTTGCCGCCGGCGATCACGATCGGAACCGGACAGGCTGCGGTTACCGTCTCGAAACCTTCATCCACGTAGTAGGTCTTCACGTAGTGCGCACCCAGCTCGGCACAGATCCGGGTAGCCAGGCGGAAGTACTTGGCGTTTCGCTCCATCTCCCGGCCAACTGCGGTGACCGCCATGGTGGGAATCCCGTAGCGCAAGCCCGCATCCACCAGCCGGGTCATGTTCACCACGGAGCGGGACTCGAACTGGCCGCCGATGAACACCTGGATGGCCGTGGCGCACACGCCCAGCCTGATGCAGTCCTCCATGTCCATGGCGATCTGCTCGTCCGACAGCTCCTTGAGAATGCTCGGGCCTCCCGAAGCCCGGATCACCACCGGTTTGGTGACTGAGGGCGGTACAACGGTGCGCAGGATCCCTCGGGTACACATCAGCACGTCGGTGTCCGGCACCAGGGGCATGATACTCACGTCGATCCGCTCCAACCCAGAGGTCGGACCCTGGAAATAGCCGTGATCAATGGCCAGCATCACGGTCCGCCCGTCCCTGGGATTGAAGATCCGAGCCAGCCGGTTCTTCATCCCCCAGTCCAGCTCGGTAGAGCCTTTCAAGAAAAACAGCTTCCCCTTCTGGGGCACGTCCACGTAATAGGTCTTTCCCTCTTTATCCGCTTCAGGCATGACAGTTACCTCCCGTATTTATGCCAGTCGTACGATGCTAATTTTCGTGTCTCGATCTCCGAATCATTTCTTCGGATAGATCAGATCCTTGAAATCCTCCAGTTTCAGCCCGTTCGCTGCGATTTCATCGAGGATCAGCTCCGTAGCCCAACGGGCTCCGTCTCCGACAACGGCGCAGCACGCATCATCCCGCTCATGGGCTCCGGCATCCCGAAACTGCTGCTTCTGCTCGTCGTCTCGCAAGTCAAAGGAGCGGCCGAAGATTTTCTTGTGTATCTCCGCACAGATCACGGTACCGTACTTCTCCACGAACCTGTCGTGCAGCGCCGCGGCCATCCTGAAGGACACGTACTTGTCCGCACGTCCCTTCTCCGTCGCCTCTTCCGCCCGGGTACGGCCGAAGAAAAGGCTCATCGATATAATTCCGCCGGAATACCCCCCGCACAGCCCGTCGGTACACTCCCCCGCCCCCCCGGCCAGACCGCTGGCCGACTTGTATACGAAATCATTCCGTATCTCCGTGGCATCCTGGACCGCGGCGATGGCGCATTGCGCGCACCCCCTGACGTTTCTCTCTCCCTCGAAACCCTGCTTGTAGGCTTTATCCAAGACTTGCTGTTTGTTCATTGAATCCTCCAAATGATGCAGATGGCAACCGCTCAGCCGTGCTGACCGTCGTCGTTGCCCTCACTTATTTATAGGTAGCTCCACCATCAACGATGATGTTCTGTCCGGTGATGAATCCGGCATACTCCGATGCCAGAAACAGCACCGTATAGGCCACATCCTGGGGCGTACCAAAACGCCCGACAGGGATACGCTCTATGTATTTGTTCCTTTTCTTTGGGTCCGGTTCTTTGTCCTTCAACAGATCGGTTTCTATGAGGGCGGGCAGCACCGCGTTGACGGTAATTCCCCGGGGAGCCAGCTCCTTGGACAGGGCCCGGACCAATCCGTTGATACCCGCCTTGGCCGCGGAGTAGGCCGCCGATCCGCCGCCGCCGGTAATAGAGCCCGCCGATCCGATGTAGATGATCCTGCCTCGCCCTCGAGAGATCATGTGTCCACAGGCGGCCTGGGTGGCGTAGAAGGCGCCATTCAGGTTCACATCGATCCCGCTCTTCCACAAATCCGGGGAGAGCTCTCCGATCTTGGCCGGCTTTGTGAACCCGGCGCTGTTGACCAGGATATCCAGGCCGCCGAACCGATCCACTGTTTTGGCGCACAACTCTTCCATGGCTTCCGGAGAGGTGACGTCGGCGGCGAAGGACCCGAATACTCCTCCGCTGCTGCGGATTTCCTCCTCTACCCGTTTCAGACCCTCGATGTCCTTCTCGACCGGGAGGTAGTCGATCATGACCTTTGCACCGCTGGAGGCAAACAACACGCTGACGGCGGCGCCGATCCCGCGGCTGCCTCCGGTGACGATCGCTGTTTTTCCTTTGAAGTCCAGGTTCACGGGTTCGGTTCCTCTGTCTTCTATTTGGCGCCGTCCTGATCGGCGATGATCAGTTCAATACCCCGTTCCGCGAGTATCTTGCGGTACTCTTCCGGGATTCCCTCATCGGTGATGATCGTATCGATCTCATCCAGACCGGCAAAGTGGGTGATGCTGATCTTGCCGAACTTCGTCGAGTCGGTGACTAGCACGATCTGCCGGGCGGAGCGGATCATCTCCCGCTTGATATCCGCTTCGTAGTAGAAATAGGTCGTCAGACCGAGCTCGGGATCGAACCCGCCGGTGGAAATAAAGGCCCTGTCCGCGCGGGTGTTGCTTACAAGTAAGCGATTTTCAACGCTGTGGAAGATATTCGAGTCCCTGTGGAAGAAGCCGCCCAGGAGGATCAGGTTGGTGTTCTTCCGCGGGTAGAACTCCAGGGCGTTGGTAAAGGTGTAGCAGAGGACGGTGATCGGAAGCTCGGGGTTCAGATGTTTGGCAACAAATGGTGTTGTCGAACCGGAGTCGAGGAATATGGTCTCCTGCGGCTGGACCAGAGAAGCCGCCTTGATCCCGATCAGGTTTTTTTCCCGAACATTCTTTGTGGTCTGTTCACCGAGTATGTACGGATCCCGCACACTGTGGCTCGGGTCCAGCAGCACCGCTCCGCCGTGGGTTCTGCGGATTGTGCCCTGCCGCTCCAGGGCGTTCAAATCCCGCCGAACCGTCATATCCGAGACGTGAAGCATGCCGGAGATTTCTTTCACCGAAAGCTCGGTTTTTTGGTTGAGCAAGTTGACAATGTTTCGTATCCGTTTTTTTCGTTCGTACGACATTTTATACACAAAATTCGCTTGACAAACAAGCAAAAATCCGATTTAATTGTTCAATATATGTGCTTTATAACAAAAAATGAACAGTTTGTCAACCTGCTTGTGGGAAAAACATGGCACAAACGTTGACGCTGCCCGATATGAGGGATTATGATAATAATGAGAATATGCTCATTATTGGATTCCAGTTCGGATTGCTTCAGGTAAGCAAAGGGGATTAACCCCGTTGCCAAATAAAAACAAATCTAAGGAGGTACGTCATGCGTACGTGGCCTAAACGGTTGATTACCGTTGCGATTCTGCTTCTCCTCACTCTGCCCCTCTTCGCCGGAGGAAGTGCCCCATCGGAGAAATATGAAATCGTCACGGTAGTCAAGATCACCGGCATCCCCTGGTTCAACCGACTCGAGGAGGGTGTGAACCAGGCGAACAGCGATCTGGGAGTGAACGCCTATCAACTCGGGCCCGCGGATGCGGATCCCGCTCAGCAGGTGAAGATAGTCGAAGACCTGATCAGCAAGGGCGTTGACGCCATCTGCGTAGTCCCCAACGACGCCAAGGCGCTGGAGCCGGCCTTTGCCAAAGCAAAAGATAAGGGAATCGTGGTTCTCACCCACGAATCTCCGGATCAGGTCGGGAAGGACTACGACATCGAGCTGATCGACAATGTGGAGTTCGGACGTCACCACTGGGACAAGCTGGTCGAGTTCATGGGAGATACCGGCGAATACGCCATCTTCGTCGGCTCCCTGACCGTGCCCCTGCACAACCTGTGGGCTGATGAGGGAATAAAGTGGGCCAAGCAGAAGTACCCCGGCCTCAAGCTGGTAACCAAAAGGATCCCCTGTGGAGAGGACCAGGAACTCTCCAAACAGAAGACTCTGGAGCTGCTCAAAGCCTATCCCAACTTGAAGGGAATCGTCGGGTTTGGCAGCCTGGGACCTCCGGGAGCCGCCCAGGCGTTGAAGGAAAAGGGTCTCTGCGGGAAGGTTACGGTGGTCGGCACGGTCATTCCCGGACACGCCGCCCCATACCTTAAAGAGGGCTGCATGCAGTGGGGCATCCTCTGGGATCCCAAGGACGCCGGCTATTCCCTCACCTGGGTGGCCAAGACGCTGCTTGAAGGCGGCAAGATCACCGATGGTATGGAAGTGCCGGGGGTAGGAAAGATCAGCCTGGACGGCGATGTAATCAAAGTCGATGCCATGGCCGACATTACTCCCGAAAACGTGGACAGCTTCGGGTTCTAGAGTCGAAGCGGAAAATCGTTAAACCGCGATAGAGCCTCTCCTCCGGGGGGAGGCTCTATTCATCTTTCTACGCTGGAGCATTATACTAATCAGCAAGGGGAAAACGGTGAGCGATCTCTTTCTTTCCATGAAGAATATCAGCAAACGTTACACAGGGGTTCAGGCCCTGGACTCCGTGGACTTTGAGATCGAACGAGGCGAAATCCACTGCCTGGTTGGAGAAAACGGCTCGGGAAAGTCCACCCTCATCAAAATCATCTCGGGAGTCGAGCAGCCGGATGATGGAGCTCAAATCGAAATAGAAGGCCAGAGGCAGCACCATCTCCAATCGATCGATTCGATTCGAAAAGGTATCGAGGTCATCTATCAGGATCTTTCCCTGTTTTCGAACCTGACAGTCGCAGAGAATATCGCCCTGGCGCAAACAATCGCCGCGGACAGCAGATTCATCAATTGGGGCGCCGTACGCCGAATCGCCGAATCAGCCACAGAGAGAATCGAAGTGCAGATCCCCCTCGACGAATTGGTGACCGACCTTTCCGTGGCGGATCAACAGCTGGTTGCCATCTGCCGGGCACTGACCAGCGACGTCAAACTGCTTATTCTCGACGAACCCACCACGGCGTTGACCCGTAAAGAGATCGAAGCGTTGTTCCGGGTGATCACGGACCTGCAGACCAAAGGCATCGCCACCCTGTTTGTGAGCCACAAGCTCGATGAAGTGCTTCAAATCGCCCAGCGGGTGACTGTTTTACGGGACGGCAAAAAAATCGGAGTCTTTCCCAGCGGTGAACTGAGCAGTGAAAAACTGACCTTTCTGATGACCGGGAAAAAGCTCGACTACAGCCACTACGAATATTCCCCTCGGGCGGAACAGCCGCTGCTGGAAGTCAGAGATCTCAGCAAGGGCGGCAATTTCAAGGATATCAACTTCACCCTCCTGCCCGGAGAGATCGTTGGACTTACCGGACTGCTCGGGTCCGGTCGAACCGAGCTGGCCCAATGTCTGTTCGGCATGATGCAGCCGGACTGCGGAGAGATACGCATCCGGGCAGAGGCGGTCCGCATCCGATCGGTTCAGGAGGCAATCGACCTGGGAATCGGTTATGTTCCGGAGAACCGCCTGGTTCAGGGACTGGTCATGGAGCAGTCGGTGGGCAAGAACATCGTGATCACCATCATCGAAAAGATCCTCGGCGCACTCAAGCTGATCGATCAAAAGAAAAAACAGGAGAGCATCGGACACTGGATCGAGGAGCTTTCTATCCGTATCCCTTCGGTCGAATCTCCGGTGCAGACGCTATCCGGAGGCAATCAACAGCGGGTGGTAGTGGCAAAGTGGATTGCCACCGATCCGAAAATCCTGATTCTGGACGGACCGACGGTAGGCATCGACGTAGCCGCGAAAAGCGCCATCCATGAGATTATCCGTAAATTGGCCCGTAAAGGAATGGGGATCATCGTCATTTCCGATGAAGTCGCCGAAGTGTTCCACAACTGCAACCGTATCCTGGTCATGCATAAGGGCAGGTTGGTCGATGAGTTCCGGGCTGCTGAAACAAGTGAAGAAGAAGTACAGAGCTGTGTTTATACCGTGCGATAGAGGGTTGGCTGTATGAAGAAGTGGTTCAAGCATCACGAGACCTACGTACTGCTGGTCATCATTCTCTTTTCCATGATCATTACCCTTGTCAATCCCAACTTTCTTACCCTGGAGAACATGTTCGACCTGCTGAAGAGCTACTCGTTTATCGGCATCT
>CAZKCQ010000188.1:0-6018 GCA_964551205.1 uncultured Spirochaetaceae bacterium | reverse complement strand
CACCACCTGATTCGGGCGATCGATGCCGAAGGCGGCGGCCAGCTTTTGGTCCAGGATGTTCTCCGGCTTGGCCACCTGGATCTCCAGGTAGTGATTGCCAGATCCCAGGGTGCCGATCTGCTTGTAGCCCCGCTCGACGGCCTTCTCGCTTACCTTGGAAGCGTCCGCCTCCCCGATGCAGCCGTTCTCCTCGGTTCGTTCCAGATCTTCCTGGACGGCGTAACCGTTCTTCAGGCACCACTTCATGCCTTTCTCGGAAAGGGTGCGAAACTCGCTCTGGGAAAGCTTCAAGAATCCCTTTCCCCCGACCCCGGCGGGGATGCGGGCGAAGAGGCGGTCCACCAGCCGCTGCAGTTGGGGCTGGACCTCCTCCCAGATCAGTGAGGTTGCCACCAGGCGCATGCCGCAGTTGATGTCGAAGCCGATGCCTCCGGGGGAAATTATGCCGGTCTTGACGTCGAAGGCGGCCGTACCCCCGATGGGAAAGCCGTAGCCGCTGTGGCCGTCGGGCATGCAGTAGGAGTAGCCCACGATCCCGGGCAGGGTGGCCACGTTGGTCGCCTGTTCGAACACGGCCGGGTCCATACTGTCCAGCAGTTGTTTGCTGGCATAGATGCGGACCGGGACCCGCATGTCCCGTTTGTAGGTCCGTGGGATTTCCCACAGGTTTTCGTTGATCCGTATACAGCCGGCTGGAGCCATGATGTGAATTTAGTGCTCCGACGGGGCTGAAATCAAGACGCCGATGCGGCTCTGGCCCCCTTGTCCAGGGTGCTGGCTTTGAGAAACCCCCAAAGCAGAAGGGCGGCGCCGATCATCTCGGCCGGGTACAGCCCGGCGGTTTGACCCATCCTGGCGCGACTTCCCGCCGCGGCGATAACAACCGTTCCTGCAGCGATCAGCACGTTTGCCCAGACCCTGTAGCGATACTCTTTCTTGGCGGCGAAACGAACTATGGAGTAGACGGCACCCCCCAGTAGGAATATCGTCCCGGGGATGTTGAGGAACATGGACATGAATCTGGGGAAGGTCCCCGAGGCGCCCAGTCCTTTTCCCCCTACCGTGATTCCCGCTGCCAGATTCCCTTCCACAAGGGGGTGGGTAAATGTCCCGACCAGAAAAACGGCAGTAGCCGCCAGCAGGTAGATCAGGAAAATCCGGCCCCAGATCGCCCGCCTGAGGATCAGGTAGGCCGCTCCCAAACCCAAAAAACCAACCAGGGAAGCGGCCATCACGATATAGATCCGGTATAAGGTCTGACCCCAGCCTCCGATGTACTCCGAGTAGGCCTCCATAAAGGCCGCGGCTGCATAGATAAAAAATCCGATTGCCCAGACCAGCTGATGAGGGCCCCGTCGGGCGAGGTACTGTCGGATCAGGAGAACCGTGAAAACCGTTCCGATCACCCCGGTGGCCAGGGGCCAGGACCAGTGAGACCAGAATTGTGTTGCAGTCATAGCGGCCAATTGTAGCGAATGATTCGATCTTTGCATATGCGCCGCCGTGCGCCTGTGCCTTCGTGTCTCTGTGCCTGGGTGTGTGGCCCTTCCCCACTGTGGTGGTGTATAGTAGTGGGCGGTGACACAACCTCGGTTCGTCATCCTGCTTCTACCGATTTCCCTGCTGTTGGCCTGCAGCGGCAGCCCTCCGACGCTGGAGACCGTCCGGGCGGCCCGGAGAGCCAATGACTATCCCATCGTTCTGGTGCATGGATTTCTCGGATTCGGGCGGGATGAAATGTTCGGCTTCAAGTACTGGGGGGGCTTTGCCGATCTGGAGGAGGAGCTGCGCGGAGCGGGTTACCAGACCTACACCGCCGCGGTGGGGCCGGTATCGAGTATCTGGGATCGGGCCTGCGAACTGTATGCCTGCATCAAGGGCGGCCGGGTCGACTACGGGGAAGCCCATTCGATACTGTTTGGGCACGATCGCTACGGCAGGACCTATCCCGGCCTCTACCCCGAGTGGGGCGAGGTGGATCCGGCGACCGGGGAGGTCAGAAAGGTCCACATCATCGGCCACAGCCTGGGCGGTCTGACCGGCAGGACCCTGATCCAGCTGCTGGAGCGGGGTCCTGCGCTTGCGGGACAGGGGGATCATCCCCTGTTCCAGGGAGGCAAATCCTGGGTGTGCAGTCTGACCACGATCTCCTCCCCCCACGACGGCACGACCTTCGCCTACCGATACGACTGGGATCAGTCGCTGATCAAGTCTGCCTTCACCTTTATAATATCGATCAGCTCCAGCTCCCCGGATCTGTACTACGATTTCAAGCTCGATCAATGGGGGTTGCCCCGCACGCCTGGGGAGGATTTCTACTCATACCGGGACCGGGTCGTGCACAGCAACATCTGGTTCGGTTCCAGGGATACGGCCTACTGGGACGGTTCTCCCGAGGGAGCTGTGGAGCTCAACGGTTGGGTGCAGGCGCAGCCTTCGGTATACTACTTCTCCTGGGCAACCGAGGCTACCTACCGCGACCCTCTGAGCGGAACTCAGGTGCCGGAAATCGGGGTGCCCGGGCCCATGGCCTCCATCGCCCGATTTATGGGTTCATACTCCAGGCAGAATGAGACCGATCTGCCCATCGACAGCTCCTGGTGGCAGAACGACGGGATCGTCAACACCAAATCGATGGATGGACCGACCCTGGGATCCACGGACACAGTACAGGAATACAGCGGAACCCCCGTGCCCGGAAAGTGGAACTATATGGGGCTGCTGGAGTCCGTGGATCATCTGGACATCATCGGAATTCCCACATGCGACAGTGATCTCAAGGATTGGTACCTCTCCCTGGCTGCTCTGCTGGCCTCCCTTCCGGGGTCGAGGGACGCCGAGACAACACGATAGCCCCGCTGCTCCCGAGCACCAGAACTACGGCCGCGGTGAGACCGAACATAGGGCGAATCCCCAGAGCATCGGCCAGGGCACCGCTGGCCCAAGGCCCGACGAAGATCCCCGCAGCGTATACCGACTGATGCAGTCCCATGGCGCTACTGCGGCTAAGGGCCGGAACATACCGGATGGTCATGCCCATCAGCACCGGATAGCCCATCCCGTGGGCTACGCCCAGGCAGCCTTGGCAAAGGAATAACAGGGGGATGCGTTTGGCCAGTGCGGCGAGGATAATCGCCGCCGCAAACAGACCGTACGACGCCAGCACCAGCGATTCCGCCCTGAAACGAGAGCTCGAAGAGGTGGCCGTCAGGTTCCCCAGTAAAAAGAACAGCAGATTCACCATGGCCAGGTAGCCGAGGGTGACGTCCCCGGCTCCGAGTTGTGCGGCCAGAATCGGCATAAATCCCAGGGATATCCCGAAGATCACGTACTGGTTGATCGCCGCCAGGACGGAGGGAAGCAGCACGGTCTTGCGTAGGAACAGCCGCAGCAACGGCCGCAGCTTCGGCAACCCGGCGGGCCGGCTGTTGAGCGGGACGGGCAGCACGAGAATCGCAGCCAGGACCGCGGCTGCGGCGCCCACGTAGAAGGCCAGGATCGTACCTCCCCACTCGTTCAGATAGCCGTTTACAGCCGTCGCCGTAATGCGGGCAGCTGCGGTGACCAGGGTCAATACCGCCGTGGCTCGGACCGATTGTTCGGCAGGAAAGAAACCGCTGAATACCACGACCAGGGGCACCCAGATTGCCATGGACAATCCTGTAAAGGAACGACCGATATACAAGGCAGGAATGGTCCCCGCGGTACCCAGGGTCAGGGCCCCCAGAGCCCCAACCAGGAAGCCTCCCAGGAGGAACAGCTTCTGCCTCCCCACCGCATCGATCAGGATCCCCATGGGCAGGCGCACCACCACCTGCCACAGACCGTACATGGCCAGCACCGCACCGACCACCGCCAGGCTTTCCACTTTTCCCCGCAGGTACTCGGGGAGGGTGGGAAAGAACACGTACTGAGAAAACCACAGGAGAAAGACCGCGCACGCGAAGAGGATCAGGTGCCATTTTCGTTTCATAACTGGTCCGCATACCATGACCGGGAGTGGAAGAATAATCAAGCGCGGTTTTTTACTGTCGGGCGGCGGAAACCGCGGTGGACGGGCGTCCGGCGACGGCGGAGTGGCGTCGGTCGGGTTGTGTCCGCCGGGCGGTGCGCCCCCCGTGCGCGCTTGAATTCCCCCTCGGCCCGCTGTAGTGTTGAAGGTATGAAAACAAGAACCGGTATCTTTGTCGTGCTTGTTTTGCTGCTTTTTGCCACAGCCGTCTTGTCCGCCCAGGGCCAGTGGGAGGGCAGGGCACAAAGCCTCTCCGGGGATCCCGGACCGCTTCCCCTCTCCAAGGTGGTGCTGTTCACCAGCGGTGTAGGCTACTTTCAGCGGGACGGGATGGTCAGCGGGGCCACCGATCTGGATCTGTACTTCAAGACCAAGGACATCAACGATCTTCTAAAGAGTATGGTGGTGCAGGACCTGGACGGCGGCCGGGTCACGGAGGTGACCTACTCCTCCCGGGACCCGCTGACCCGAACCCTGCAGAGTTTCGCCATTGACCTGACCGGCAATCCGGGTGTAGCCCAGATTCTGACCCAGGTGAGGGGTGAGAAGGTGGAGCTGGTCACCTCTCAACGGATCAGCGGGACGATCGTGGGAGTGGAATCCAAAGCCAGCGGTGAGAACACTACCGATACCTTCCTCAACCTCCTCACAGGCGTTGGGATGCGGAGCATCAACCTGGCCGAGGTGCGGTCCTTCAGCTTTCTCAATCCCCAGCTGCAGGCGGAGCTGGATCAGGCCCTCTCCCTTCTGGCGGAGAGCCGCAGCGCGGAGAAGAAAAGGGTCACCGTTGGTTTTTCCGGAGAGGGGAGCCGGCGGGTGCGGGTGGGGTACCTGCTGGAAGCCCCGTTGTGGAAGACCAGCTATCGGCTGGTCCTGGAGGAGGGAGAGGAGCATTTTCTTCAGGGTTGGGCGATCGTGGAGAATACGACGGATGAGGATTGGCGGGAGGTCTCCTTGAGTCTGGTGTCGGGCCGCCCCATCTCCTTCATCATGGATCTGTACCGGCCTATTTATATTCCCCGTCCTACGGTGCAGGTGGAGACCTACTCCTCCATCGCTCCCCAGCGCTACGAGGAGGACCTGGGACTGGCCGCCGCTCCGCAGCCGCCCATGGCTAAAGGGGGCATACCCGAATCCCGGGCCGCCGCGCCCGAGGCCGGCGCCATGTACGAGGAAGAGGCGCTCACAGATGAGCTCGACCTCAGCAAGGGAGTGACCACGGCTGCTCAGGCGGAGGAGGCGGGCAACTTCTTCCGCTATGTAATCCGCCATCCGGTGACCGTCCCCCGGCAGGAATCTGCCATGCTGCCCATCGTCACCCAGAACGTGGAGGGCAGGCGGTTTTCGATCTACAACCAGCGGGTGCAGGCCAAACACCCGCTTCACGGTCTGAAGCTCAAGAACACGACCGGATTCGACCTGATGGGGGGACCGCTGACTGTGTTCGAGCAGGGAAGCTACGCCGGGGACGCCCGCATCGATACGCTCCCGGCCGGGGCCGAGCGCCTGATCAGCTTCGCCATCGATCTGGACACGGAGGTAGCGGTAAGCTCCCGCAGCGTTCCGGAGACTCTGCTCTCTGTGCGGATCTTCAAGGGAACCCTGATCAGTACAGTGTCCATGCGTGCAGAGGCGAACTACAGGATCAAGAACTCCGACGACCGCTCCCGTTCCGTGCTGATCGAGCACCCCCTGCGTCCCGACTGGGACCTGGTAGCTCCGGCCAAGGCGGAAGAGACCACCCGCAGCGCCTACCGTTTTCTCGTGGAGGTAGCTCCGGGGAAGACCGAAGAGCTGCTGGTCGTCCAGGAACGGCAGATCGACAGGACCGTGATGCTTACTAACATCGCCGACAACCAGATCACTTACTTCCTAAGCGCCCGCAACGTGGACCGGCGCGTGAAGCAGGCCCTCGAGGGCCTGACCGAACGCTAGTCCGCATTTGCCCAGACCACGACTCTGCGACAGGAGGATGAGCGCAAGGTCAACACGATCCACCGGGAGCA
>CAZKCQ010000187.1:0-6041 GCA_964551205.1 uncultured Spirochaetaceae bacterium | reverse complement strand
GTGATCCCGGTGCACGTCGGAGGCCTGCCCTGCCGCATGGAGGCGATCCTGGACCTTGCCTCGGTCCGAGGCGCCACGGTCATCGAGGATGCGGCCCACTGTCTTCCCCGCGAGGGCCAGGAGCGGGCACCGGGAACTCTCGGGGCCATGGGCGTGTATTCCTTCTACGCTACCAAACCGATTACCACCGGGGAGGGGGGCATGATCGTAACTAGGGACGGCGAGCTGGCCCGCCGTATGAGCATGATGCGGCTGCACGGGATCGACAGGGACGTGTGGAACCGCTATACCTCCAGGGACGCCTCCTGGTACTACGAGGTTCGGGAGCCGGGATTCAAGTACAATCTCACTGATCTGGCATCCAGTCTGGGGCGGGTCCAGCTGCGAAAAGCCGAAGGGTTCTATCTGGCTCGTGAGCGGATCGCCCGCATTTATTCGGCGGGATTGCAGGGGTTGGACTACCTCAAACTGCCAGCCGGCGACCCGGCTCACTCCTGGCATCTGTTTCAGATCCGCCTGATCCTTCCCAGGCTTACGGTGGATCGGGACCGGTTTGCCGACGCCCTGCTGGAACGGGGCATCGGCGTCTCGGTACACTTCATTCCCCTGCACATCATGCCCTACTACCGCCGGACCTACGGACTAAGGGAACGAGATTATCCGGTGGCACTGCAGTGCTACCTGGAGACCATCAGCCTGCCGATTTATCCGGATTTGGAGGATGAACAGGTGCAGCTGGTTATTGCCGCGATCAAGGAACTCGGCGCCCGCTTCTACAAGAAGCGATAATCCGCACTTCCCCCCTCCCTATTGCCACGCCGAGCGGGCGAAAGTAGAATAAAGCTTTCAGGCAGTGATGCAACCATTCATTCACGATATTGCTCCAAAACGGTCTCTGCGGGCTACCGTGTTCCGTTCACCCCTTCGGAAAGGAACCCTCACCGCTGTTCGAAAACCGGCTCTGCCCCGGGGATACTTCTGCGTCGGTCATCGGGATATCCCCGGTCCGAGTGTTCTTACCTACTCCGGTTACTCGCTGCCCATCCTCGCGAAATCCAGGGTTCGCTACCTGGGAGAGCCGCTGCTGCTGTTTTGCGGGCCCAACCCGGAGGTGCTGGCCAAAATCTCCACCGAAGTTGAGCTGTCCTTCAAGGAGGAATCCCCCATCGAGTACAAAGACCTCTCGGGTCCGTATCAGGAGGCTCAGATCATCAACCTGGCTCACGGGGATGTCGACCTGGCCTTCAGTTTGGCCGAACAAATCGTGGAGGGGGAGTATCGAACCGCCCGGCAGGAACATTACTCTCCCGATACCCAAGGCGCGGTGGCTGATTGGGACGGGAGAACCCTGACGATTCATGCCGCCACCCAGGATCCCTTCGGTCTGCAGTCGGCGGTCGCCCGCTGTTTGAATCTGCCGCCGCGAAAGGTCAGGGTCGTGGCGGCAGCGATCGGAAACACCACAGAGGGGAAACTTCTGTACTCGTTTCTGGTTGCCGCTCAGGCGAGTCTGCTCGCCTACGCCGCGAAAAAACCTGTGGTTTTGGTCTACGATCGGGAGGAGGATCTGCTCTGTTCTCCCAAGGGTCCGCAGTTTTTCATCCGCCACCAAACCGCCCTGGATCAGGAGGGAGGTACGATGGCGGTAAGGGTGCAGATCTTCATGGACGGGGGCTGCTATCCTCCAAAAAACAGTGAAGCCCTGTATCGGGCCGTGCATTCCGCCTGGGGGGCCTACCAGATCCAGAACCTGGAGGTGACCGGGCGTACCGTGGCAACCGACTTTCCCCCGATCGGCCCATTTCGGGCATCAGGGGTGGCTCAGGCGGTTTTTGCGGCGGAGCTGCACAGCTCCCGTCTGGAAGAGGTCGCCCAGCTGGATTCGTACAGCTGGAAAAGAGAGAACCTGGTGGAAAAGGGGAGGAGGGAAGCGCCGGCCTCTGCACTGGAAGTGCTGGAGGAAGTTACCGGCCTGTCGGACTTCATCCGCAAATACTCGGCCTATTCTGCGGTAAAAAAGCGTCGGAGGACCATCGATCAGGGGACCTATCCTCTGCGGGGAATCGGTTTGTCCGTTGCCCGACAGGATGAGGACGGACAATGGGCGGATCTGCACGGAACCGAGGCGGCTCGCAACAGCTGTGCGATAAAACTCGTTTTAGAGAAGGGTCGGCGGCTTCGGATCTACACCTCCCTGGTCGATTCGGGAATGGGAATCCACGCCATGCTCATTCACAGAGCGGCGGAGCTTCTCGAACTCGATCCCGGAAAGGTAACGGTGCAGACGGTGGATACCCTGGAGGTACCCGACACGGGCCCCACCATCCTGTCCCGGGTCGTGGCTGTCGGTTTGCCGCTGCTCGAACAGTGCTGCCGAGTCCTCCAGCGTAAACGCAGGGACGAGACCCCGCCGATCGAGGTGCGCCGCAGTCTCCCTGCATACCGGCCGCACCCCGCTAAAACCGGCCAGGCGGGACGGCGCAGGGGGAGGGCCGGGGAAGCGGTTGCAGAACCCTCCTGGGCCGCCACGGTCGTTGAAGTGGAACTGGATCCGGTAACCTTCCAGAGCACGTGCAGGGGTGTCTGGATGGTAATCGAAACGGGAACCGTCTGGAATCGAACTATTATGCTGGGCGTGTTGGAGGGGGAGATCATTCGCTGTCTGGGTTCGATTCGGCTGCCCGGTTATACCGCGCCGTCTGCCATCGGGATACCTGCGTGTTCCCACAGCGATCTGGTTCCCGCCGCTATAGAGCTCCCTGAGATCCAGATCCATCTGGTGGAGAGCCAAGGTTCTGACATGAAGGGTTTCGAACACCTTCCCTACCTCGGGATCCCGGCAGCCTATGCGGCAGCGGTTTCTCAGGCTACGGGGTTGTACGTGGATCAAGTGCCGATTACCGGGGAGGTTATTCAACAGTGCCTGGAAACGTGATCAAGCTGCGCTTCACGCTCAATGAACGGCCGGTGCTGCTTCAGTGCCATCCCGGCTCCCGACTGTTGGATGTTCTTCGTAACGACTTCGGCTTGAAGGGCACCCGGGAAGGCTGTGCCCGCGGAGAGTGCGGCGCCTGTCTGGTGCTCATGAACGGCGTGGCCGTCAACTCCTGTTTGGTCCCCGTTTTCGCCCTCAGCGACGCCGAGATCGTGACTATCGAGGGGATCCTCAGCCTCAAATCCTTCGCGGATATTCGAAAGGGGCTGCCCGAGGGTGATGTGTACCGCTGCGGATTCTGTTCCTCGGGAATGCAGGTGGCACTGGCGGCGCTGTTGTTGACCGACCCCGAACCACGGGAACAGGAAATTCGTAGATCTCTGTCGGGGAACCTCTGTGCCTGCGGCAACTACAGAGGTGTCGTGAGGTCCGTTATCGAGCGAAGCAGCAGGAAACGAAGGTATGGCCGAAGGCGTATTGAAAGAAGTTAGGGTATTTCGTCCCAAGAGCCTCGGGGGAACGCTGCGCTTGTACACCCGTAATCCCGGAGCGCTGTTGTATGCCGGGGGAACCGAGATAGCCAGGCACGCCCAGCGTGGGAGCGGCCGCCTGCTGGAGCTGCCGCAGAAGCTGATCTACCTGGGTAATGTTCAGGAGCTGAATCGTATCTCCCGGGGGCAACGCTACCTCGACATCGGCTCGGTTTTAGATCTGTCCAGGATCCTCAGTATCGGACGCAACGTTCTTCCCCCGGTGTTGTTTGAAACCCTTTCGGCGATTGCCACCCCTTCAGTGCGCAACCTGGCTACCCTGGGCGGCAATATCGCCCTGAGGGCCTGCCGGGGTGACTGCCTGCCGGCTTTGAGCGTAATCGATACCCAGCTGGAGCTGCGAACCGCAGGTTCGACCCGCTGGGTGGAAGTGGGTGAGTTTTTCGACGGACGGAATCTGCCGGGTTTGCGCCCGGGTGAAATCCTTACCCGGATCCGGGTGCCCCTGGAGGAGTGGGATTTCGCGGTAACCCGCAAGGTCCACGGCGGTGCGGGATTCACGACCTCCTTGAGCTTCGTCGGGGTGGCCCGTTTCCCCAAGGGCAGTATCGAAGCACTGCACTTCTGCATAGGTGGACTCAAAGACCCGGTATTTCGCATGCCGGTTCTGGAGGAGCGTTTGAAAAACGCCAGTCTGCCTATACAGTCAAAACTCATCGATACCCTGTTTCGTGATCTGGCCGATGCCCTCTCCGATCAAGTGGAGGATACGCCGAGAGGTCACTACCGGGCCGCCACCTCCCTTCGCCTGTTCCGCTGGTTTGTCGGAAAGATCAACATCCGCAGCCTGGATTTCCTGTAAAGCGCCCTCGATAGAGCTTCTCCTTTTCAGGGCAAACGTGATACTATCGATCCGAAAGCTCGGGAAGCGCGGAAAACACAGCCTGCAGTCAACATGTCAGATTTCGTACACCTTCACAACCATTCCGATTTCTCTCTCCTTGACGGGGCAGCCTCCATCCAAAGCCTGGTAGCCAAAGCCAAGGCTCTGAAAATGCCCGCCCTGGCCCTGACCGATCACGGCAACATGTTCGGAAGTCTGAAGTTCTATCTGGAGTGCTGCAAACAGGAGATCAAGCCGATAATCGGCTCGGAGTTCTACGTTGCTCCGGGTTCGAGGTTCAGCAAATCCGGAAGCGAAGGCACGACCCGTTACTACCATATCGTGTTGTTGGCAAAAGATGTAACCGGTTATCAGAATCTACTGAAGCTATCCACTCTCTCCTACGTGGAAGGTTTTTACTACAAACCCCGGATCGACGACGAGCTGCTCCGGCAGCACAACCAGGGTCTTATCGCTCTGTCCGGCTGTATGGGCGGGGAAATACCGCGGCTTATCCTGGACGGCCAGATGGAGGCGGCTGCAGAAAAGGCTCGATTCTATGACGAGCTGTTCGGCCGGGGCAGTTTCTACCTGGAAGCCCAGCATCAGGGTATACCGGAGCAGCGCACCATACTCAGCGGCTTGTCGCAGCTGTCCAGACAAACCGGTATTCCCCTGGTGGCTACCAACGATATTCACTATACGGACAAGGAGGATGCCTACGCCCAGGATGTCCTGATCTGTATCGGCACCGGTAAGAAGGTCAGCGAGGGCAAGCGTCTCAAGTTCGCCTACCCGGAGTTCTACTTCAAGAGCCAGGAGGAGATGTCCCGGGCTCTCCCTGATTTTCCCGAAAGCTTGAAGAACACCCGGGTGATCGCCGAGATGTGTAATCTGGAAATCCCGCTCCCGGGGCCGCTGCTGCCGCACTACGAAGTTCCCCAGGGCTACACGCTGGAGAGTTTCCTCTCCGAGCTGGCCCATCGCGGGCTGGAGGAGCGGTATGCCGACCCGAGCCGGGAGATCCGAGAGCGTCTGGATTACGAGTTGTCCGTGATCAACTCCATGGGCTACACGGGTTACTTCCTGATCGTCTGGGATTTCATTCACTTCGCCCGGGAGAACGGCATCCCCGTGGGCCCGGGCAGAGGTTCCGGGGCCGGTTCTCTTGCCGCCTACTCCCTGAAGATTACCGATATCGATCCTCTCAAGTATGGACTTCTGTTCGAGCGCTTTCTCAATCCGGAGAGGGTATCGATGCCCGACTTCGATATCGATTTCTGCTACGAGGGACGATCGGCGGTGATCGACTATGTGCTGCGCAAGTACGGAAGCGACCGGGTGGGGCAGATCATCACCTTCGGGTCGCTGAAGGCCCGCGCCGTGATTCGGGATGTATCCCGGGTGCTGGACTTTCCCTACGCGGAGGCCGACGCCATCGCCAAGAGGGTGCCGATGGGGCCGAAGATGAATCTGCGAACCGCCATGAAGCTGGATCCGGAGCTTGCCCGGATGAGTTCGAAGGGAGAGAACTACAAGAACCTTCTCGATGTCAGTCTGAGGCTGGAAGGATTGCATCGTCATGCCTCCACCCACGCGGCGGGGATCGTGATCGGCCAGCAGGAACTGACCCATTACGTTCCCCTGTATCGAGACCCGAAGACCGAGACTGTCACCACCCAGTACTCGATGGACTACCTGGAAGACTGCGGATTGGTGAAGATGGACTTCC
>CAZKCQ010000186.1:0-6100 GCA_964551205.1 uncultured Spirochaetaceae bacterium | reverse complement strand
GAGCCCGGAGCAGAAGCAGAGTTTCTTTCGCGAGCTCGACGAAACCTCCTCGGTCAACGAGGTGGATGAACTGGTCATGAGGTACAACGCAGCATACAGCCAGGGGCATCCGGATCGGGACATCGTGGAAACCCTGGAGCGGATCGACTGGAGGAACAGCTGGGTGCTGCTCTTTGTCGGCAAGTACCTCTGGACAAAGGGAATCCAGATGGTCGTCGGCGCCCTGCCGATCGTTCTGAATGCCGTGCCGGATCTCCACCTGCTGCTGGTCGGGTTCGGCAGCTATCGGGAGGAGCTGGAAGCCCTGGTCTACTCCCTGGCTTCGGGTCGCCGGGAGCTGTTTCGCTACCTGATCGAAAAGAGCCTCTCCCAGATGCGGCCGGGGGAGGAACCCTTCGTAGAGAAACCCTTCAGGTTCCTGGACGCCCTGGCCCGGCGAAAAGAGGTCAAGAGCTACTTCGACTCGGCGGAGCAGAACGATATCGCCGGGCATGTTCATTTTCTCGGAGCCCTGAGCCACGCCGAGCTGGGGCGGCTGCTGCCCTGCGCCGATGGGCTCGTCGCCGCCTCGGTCTGTCCGGAGGCCTTCGGCATGGTCTCGATAGAGGCGCTGGCCAGCGGGGTTCTGCCGATCATCTCCAATCAGACCGGGTTCAAGGAGATCGTCGATCTGGTCTCGGGCAAGGTCGGCGAGTTGAATGACTCGCCCCGGGTGAACATAGACGAGGATATGATCTTCAACATCGCCGAGAACATCATCCAGAACATCAAACGGGGCAATCTGCGCAATCCCGGGTTGAAGGAGAAGTTCCGCCAGTTGACGGTGGAACACTTCAGCTGGGAGAGAATAGCCCGTACCTACGTGGCAAATTATGCGGAAATCGGGTCAGAGGCGAAGCCGTGAGGGTACTGTTTACCAACACCGGGCCGTGGGGCACGGGGAGTGCCACCGTGGTCAATGGGGTGATGAATGAGCTGATCCGCAGGGGCCATGAAGCCCGGGTCATCTTCCCCGACAGCGGTTTCGAATCTCCGGATTTCGACAGGTACTACGATCATCCCGACAGGTTCTGCATCCTGAAGTTCCCCGCCACCCACAACGGGGAGCAGCTGTACACCTTTCCTCTGATCATCACCGATCCCCACCCACGCAACTTTCCCCGCGCCTGGACCTTCAAGGATTTGAGCCCCTCCCAGCTGCGGGCCTATATGGAGTACTACGGGGAGCTCACCGATCGGGTGATCCGGGAGTACCAGCCGGATGTGATCGAGTGCCAGCACATCTGGATCATGGACTACGTGCTGGGGAAAAAAGGGTACAACTATATCTCCGTGGCTCATCACAGTGATCAGCTGGGATTCCGCTACGACAGGCGGATGCGCAAGTACGCCCGCTGGGCGGCCAGCCACGCCTCCTGCATCTTCGCAATTTCGGAGAGCGTCCGAGAGGAGGTGCTCGCCCTCTATCCGGTGGATCCGGACAGGGTGGTGGTCCTTCCCAACGGCTATGATCAGGCTGTGTTCCGCCGGGATGAGGTAGATCGAGGCGAGTTGCTGGCCCGTTACGGATTGCAGCGGTACCTGAGCACTCCGATCATCACCTTTGCCGGCAAGATATCCAGGACCAAGGGCATCGACTATCTGCTGCGAGCGAACAGGATCATCCAGAAGCAGAGCGAGGCGGCAATCGTGGTGTTCGGGGCCGGAGATCTCGAAGATGTGATGTCCGGTATTCCGGCACATGCCTACGGTATGACAAACGTGATCATGATGGGTCATCAAACGCCGGAGGTTCTGGCGGCCTTTCACAACATCGCCAAACTCAGTGTGCTCCCCTCCCGCTCCGAAGGGTTCGGGATCGCCGCCCTGGAGGCCATGGGCTGCGGTATTCCCATGGTCGCCACCCGAACCGGGGGTCTTGCCAATCTCGTGGTGGGGGGATTGGTACCGATCGGGGATTACCGGGAGCTCGCCCGGCAGATCTTGAGAATCCTCAATCTTCCCGAAAGGGAACATCAGAAACTTTGCGATCAGGCCTACAGGCGGGCCCACGAGTACTCCTGGAAGAAGATCGTCAAGCGCAGGCTGAAGATCTACCAGTCCCTGCGGGATTCGAAGCCCCCCCCTTGATGCTGTCCAGGCTCGCCGCCCGGGAGTGAAAAACGCGCACTGTTTTTGCGTTTCCGTCTCGCATCTTCTTGACAGGCCGGGCCGGTGATATAAGATGATACCCATCCCAATACGGGAGTAATCAAATCCTAACAAATCCACGGAGGGAGCTATGAGAGCTACAAAGAAGGTACTGGCAGTATTGGTTTTTCTACTGCTCGCCACCGCACTGGTGTTTGCCGGAGGTAAAGGCGAGGGAGAATCCGGGCCCGCAGCCAAGACGATCAAGGCGGGCTTCATCTACGTCGGTCCGGTGGGAGACTACGGCTGGTCCCACGCCCATGACGTCGGACGCAAGTACGCGGAGGAGAAGCTGGACTGGCTGGAGACGGTGTATGTGGAATCCGTGCCGGAAGGGGACGCGGCCCGCATCATCGACAGGCTCGTGGTGGAGGAGAACTGCGACGTTGTATTCACCACCAGTTTCGGGTACATGGATGATACGGTTGCCGCCGGAGCCAAGCATCCGGATCAGCTGTTCATGCACTGCTCGGGCTTCAAAAACTCGAAGAATGTAGGAACCTACTTCGCCGAGTTGTACCAGATGTACTACCTCAACGGTCTGATGGCCGGCGCACTGACCAAGAGCGACAAGATCGGCTATGTGGGGGCTTTTCCCACGCCCGAGGTCGTACGCCATATCGACGCCTACGCCCTGGGTGTGAAGGACGCGAATCCTGATGCCCGGGTGCACGTACGCTGGATCTTTTCCTGGTACGATCCGGCCAAAGCCCGGGAAGCGGCCGAAGCCCTGGTGGCTGACGGCATCGACTGTCTTGCCTTCACTGAGGACTCGCCGGCGGTGATCGAGGTCGGCCAGGAGCATATGGAAAAAGGAGAAACGGTTTACAGCTTCAGCCATTACAGCCCGATGGAACCCTTCGGTCCGGATTCAGTGGTTTCCGGTCAGCTGGTCGACTGGGGTATAATGTACGAGAAGATCCTCAAGGACATCTACAACGGTACCTGGAGCAATGAGGATCTCTGGTGGCTGGCCAAAGAGAAGGCGGCCCTGCTGGGGGGTAGCCCGGATCATGCGATCAATCCCAAGTTCGTCGACGATCTGAAAGCGGTGTCCGTCGCGACACCGGATTTGGGTACGATGAACGTGTATGATCTGGTCATGAAGCGCTACGAGCAGATGAAGCAGGGCCGGGATGTCTTCGATCCGTTCGTCGGCCCGATCTCCGACAACAAAGGTACGGTGCGGATCGTCGATGGTGCTATGGGCAGCAAGGGAGAGCTGCTCAGCATCGACTACTACGTGGACAACATCGTGGGGGATGTGCCCAAGTAGAGGAGGCCGACGGTTGATCTGACAACTTGGGGGAGCCTCTCTTGGTTGAGGGGTTCCCCTTTTTCTTGCCTGTGAGCGATTTAATTTCTTTGAGCGGGAGAAAAGGATTGCCTGCCGATTATAGTAACAGCCAGAGGTAGGAAGTGTTCGAAGTTCTCGTCATAGACAACCATCCGCTTATCCGCGAGTATGTTTCGACGCTGCTCGGCAAGGAGGGCTATACTGTCCTGTGCGCGGAGGATGGACTGGCAGCGCTCGATGTGCTGAAAACCTCCAATCCGAAGGTGATCTTCGTCGACCTGATCATGCCCAACATCGACGGACAGACCTTCTGCCGAATTGTCCGCCGCATGCCGCAGCACAAGGATTGTTTCCTGGTCGTGCTGTCGGCCACGGCTGCTGAGAGCACGACTCCCGTAGGTGTGTGTAAGGCCAATGCCTATATTGCCAAAGGACCCTTCAAGAAGATGGGTGAGCATATACTCGATGTTGTTGAACTGGCCGCACAGAGCAATTTCACAGCTGTGGAAACCGAAATCAGGGGTTTGGAGGATATCCACGCTCGGGAAATCACCAAAGAATTGCTGCTGCTGAAGCATCACTTCGAGGTGGTCCTGGCCAGCATGAGTGAAGGGATCCTGGAGATCAACCGGGAAGGGCGGATCGTCTACGCAAACGGCGCGGCTCTGGAAATCACCAAAATGGCCGAGGAACGCCTGCTCTCATTACGGTTTCTCGAGCTGTTTCAGGAAGGAGCCCGGGACAGCGTAGCTTCCTATCTCAGGGAGCTCAGCGGCTCAGATGCGGGCCCGTCTTCTACCGGGATAGAGATCCAGTTGGAGGACAAGGAACTGGAGCTGCGGCTGTATCCGATTCGGGATGACGGAGAGAAATCTATCGTCCTGCTGATGGATATCACCGAACGGAAGCGCTTCGAGGATCAGCTGCGGAGCTCCCAGCGTCTCGAATCGATCGGCACCCTGGCGGCCGGAGTCGCCCATGATTTCAACAACCTGCTGACCGTTATCCGGGGGAATGTGGACATCATGACCATGGATCTCCAGCAGACCCATCCCCACTATGAGCGGCTCCAAGAGATCCTGCGCCAGGTACAAAGCGCCAAGCGGCTGACCGGGCAGTTACTGGGCTACGCCCGCAAAGGAAGGTTCGAGGTCCGCCTGCTCGATCTCAATCAACTCATCCGGGAAACCGTAGAGACCTTCGGGCGAACCCGCAAGGAGATCTCGATTCATATGCAGCTGGATCCCAAACTCGAAGTTTTGGAAGGCGATGCCGGCCAGATCGAACAATTGGTCCTGAATCTTCTCCTGAACGCTGGGGATGCCATGCCAGGCCAGGGTACTCTCGATATTCTCACGCGCAATGTGAGTCATGAGGAAATCTCAGGCAACGTTTTCACCCCGAAAGAGGGTGCCTACATTGTAATAGCGGTTCACGACACCGGTATCGGAATGGATGCGGAGACCCGGGAGCGCATCTTCGAGCCTTTCTTTACGACCAAGCAGATGGGCCGGGGCACGGGTTTGGGCCTGGCATCCGTTTATGGAGCGGTGAAGGGGCATGGTGGGTACATCGATGTAGATTCCCAGATCGGCAAGGGAACAACCTTTCGCATCTATCTGCCGGTGAAGCGACAGGGGAGCGCAGAGGTTTCGGCGGAGCTCCAGCAGGATGAGATCGATTCTCCGGAGCCTCTGAACCGGGGCACAATTCTCCTGGTCGACGACGAGCAGGCGGTACTCAAGGTGGCCGCGGAAATCCTGCGAAAGCTGCGCTTCAATGTGCTGGCCGCCGACAGCGGCCGCGAGGCTCTCCGGTTGTATCGCGGGAACCGTGAGGATGTCGTGCTGGTGATCCTGGACATCGTAATGCCCGGGATGGGGGGTAGTGAAGTTTTTCATCAACTGCGGCAACTCGACCCGGAGTTGAAGGTGCTGCTGTGCAGCGGTTACAGCATCCAGGGAGAGGCGGACCGGCTGATGGGCATCGGCGCCAGCGGTTTCATTCAAAAACCGTTCAGCCTTCGCAGCCTGGAACACAGCATCAACGAGGTTCTGCAGCCCCAGGATAACTGATATGGATATTGCGACCTTGGCCCGGGAACTTGGCTTGGACGAGGAGGACGTACGCAGGCTGGTTCATACCTTCCTGGATTCCACGGAACAGGATCTAGTTCGACTGGGTCGGGCATTTTCGGAGAAGGACGCGGTACAGCTGCGCGCCACCGCTCACCATATTAATGGTGCCGCCGGCAATCTGGAGTTCAATGAGATCGCGGAGGCCGCCTTGGCGATCGAGGAGAAGGTCCGAGCGGGTATAATCGAGGATCTGGCTGCCCCGATTAAATTGATACGCAGCCGGTTGGAAATGATTCGCAGCCAACTGTCAAGGGAAGAAAAGGATCATGGCCGTAGCGATATCCCGTAGAGAGATCGAAAAAGAGGCGGACGATAACATAGCCCTGGGTCGGCTTTTACGAAAAGAGAGGGACGAGCTCAAGACCAAGGCCGTGGAGCGGGTTCTGGCTACGGATCTGCGTATACCCCAGAAGATCGAAAAGATCCAGGAAATCGACGAGAAGCAGGATGCCCAGGAGATCGAACGGGTCGTACT
>CAZKCQ010000185.1:0-6115 GCA_964551205.1 uncultured Spirochaetaceae bacterium | reverse complement strand
CGACAACCAGGGATGGTCCGGAGCTCCCGAGCTGGTGTTCAAGGGCAGGATCCTGCGCCTGCGGATACGGGACGACCGGGTCGTCAACACCACGGTCGTAGCCCACGGTATGGAGCATCCCAATGGGATGCGCATCCATCGGGATCAGCTCTACGTTACCCACAGCATGCTCTCTCCTGTAAAGGATCCTTCCGGGCTGCTGGTGAGCTGCGTGTACCGCTTCGGGCTGGACGATGAGAACATCGCTATCACCAACACTTTGGAAGACCCGAACTTCCTGACGACCTTCCTGACCCACAACCTGGAGATCCAGTACGGGGCGGACGGAATCGAGTTCGACAAAGCCGGCAACCTCTACGTTGGGAACTTCGGAGACGGCGCCGTACACAAGATCACCTTCCGTGACAATGGAACGGTAAAGGAGAACACAGTCTGGGCGAAAGATCCCCAGCAGCTGAAATCGACGGACGGCATGATCATCGATGCCGAGGGAAACATCTACATCGCGGATTTCTGTGCCAACGCCGTTGCCAAAGTCGCTCCCAATGGTACGGTGACCCGCATCGCTCAGAGTCCCGACTCCGACGGACTTAACGGCGAGCTTGACCAGCCGGGGGAGCCGATCATCTGGAGGGGAAAGCTGATCGTCACCTGCTTCGACCTGGTAACCGGGCCGCAGATGGTGAACACCCAGCACGAGATGCCCGCAACCCTGGCGGAGCTCGACCCCAGGTAGAGATGGGACGGTCGCAACGAAGTATTAAAAGGCAGGAGGTGGATCATGATCGCGGTTGCTGTCGACAAACCCGGGAGCGTGGAGATCGTCGAGCTCCCCAAGCCGGAGGCGGGGCCTTACCAGGCAGTCATCCGCAACCAGGCGGCCTACATCTGCAATGCCACGGACCGCAAACTGGTGGAGGGGCATTTCCCGGGAATCGGAGCTGAGCAGTACCCGCTGCTGCTGGGCCACGAAAGTGTCGGGATCGTGGAGTCGGTGGGAGAGAGCGTCCGGAGTTATCAGCCGGGAGATCGGGTGATCGGCGGGCTGCTCCTGGCTCCCACAGATCCCCGCTACCACTCCGGCTGGGGGGGGAACAGCGAGTACGTGGTGGCCACCGACCACGCAGCCATGCTGGCGGACGGGGTCGCCGATGCCGAGCACGGCTGGGTCGACTCCTTCCAGATCATGCGCTCCGTGCCCGATGACATTCCCGTGGAGGCGGCGGGCCTGCTCTGCACCTGGCGGGAGGTCTACGCCGGGTTCAGCGACTTCCAGCTGAAGGCGGGAGATGACGTCCTGATCTTCGGCGCAGGTCCCGTGGGCTTGAGCTTCTGCCATTTTGCACGGCTGCTCGGGCTGGGCTGGATCGGCGTGGTGGATCCGGTGCCCCAAAAACGCCGCAAAGCGGCGGAGATGGGTGCGGACCGGACCTTTGTCCCGGATGCCGAAGAGCTCGCTTCCCTCACGAGCTCTCGGGGCAAACCCCTGGATGCTGTGATCGACGCAGTTGGGAACGAGCGGATCGTAAACGCCGCTCTGCCCCTTGTCCGCATGGCGGGCTCGGTGTGCGTGTACGGCGTGCTGGCAGCTCCGACCCTGACCATCGCCAAGGACAGCGGCCCCTACAACTTCAACCTGTTCATTCACCAGTGGCCGACCAGAACGGCCGAGGCCGCGGCCCAGGAACCGCTCATCGAATGGGTCAGGGAGGGCAAGCTTTCCCACAAGGACTTCCTCAGCGCGGAATACCCCGTGAAGGAGGCTGCCCGGGCGCTGGAAGCCTCCCAACAGCCGACCTCCATCAAGACCCTGCTCCGCTTCTAGAGGGAGAGAAAATGAAAAGATACCTGCTTGCCCACGATCTGGGGACATCCGGCAACAAGGCCACCCTGTTCAGCAGCGAAGGCGAGCTGCTGCGCAGCGTCACCGAACCATACGACACCCGCTACTTCAACAACAACTGGGCCGAACAAGAGCCCGCCGATTGGTGGCGCGCGGTCTGCGCCTCCACCCGGGCGTTGGTGGCGGAGGTGGACACCCGCGAAATCGGGGTGATCGCCTTCAGCGGGCAGATGATGGGCTGCGTCTGCGTGGACCGCAAGGGGGAGGTGCTTCGCCCGGCCATCCTGTACTGCGACCAGCGGGCAGAGCAGGAGTGCGTCTCCATTCTCAAGAAGATCGAGGCGAAGGATTTTTACAGAATTACCGGTCATCGGGCCAGCTCCTCGTACTCCGTGGAAAAACTGATGTGGGTGAAACGGCACGAACCCGATGTGTATGCCAGGACCTTCAAGATGCTCCACGCCAAGGACTACCTGAACTTCCGGCTGACCGGGATCATGGCCACGGAGTATTCCGACGCTTCGGGGACGAACCTGCTTGATCTGAACGCAAGCTGCTGGTCCGATCGCCTGGTTTCGATCACGGGCATCGACGGGGACAAGCTGCCCGAGCTGAAGGCCTCCACGGATGTCATAGGCGAGCTCTCATCCGGGGCCGCTGCGGCCATGGGACTGACCCCCGGAATCCCCGTGGTGGCCGGGGCGGGAGACGGCGTCTGCGCGGGAGTGGGCGCCGGTTCCATCAAACCCGGCCTGACCTACAACTACCTGGGATCCTCTTCCTGGATCGCCACGACCACCGAGCAACCGATCTACGACGAGGGCATGCGTACCTTTGTGTGGGCCCACGCCGTTCCCGGTTATGTTCACCCCTGCGGCACTTCCCAAACCGCCGGCAGCTCTTACGCCTGGCTCAAGAACGAAGTCTGCAGACTGGAAAAGGCCTGCGCAGCGGAGCTATCCCTCAACCCGTACGATCTGATGAACCGCGAAGTCGAAAGCTCACCACCGGGAGCCAATGGAATCATTTTTTTGCCCTACCTCCTCGGAGAGCGGACGCCCCATTGGAATCCGGAAGCCAAGGGGGCGTTCATCGGTCTCACCCTGGAGCACACCCGGGCGGACCTGCTTCGGGCGGTCCTGGAGGGAGTGACCCTGAACTTGAGCATCATCCTGGACATCTTCCGCAAGCAGGTTCCCATCGCAGAGATCACTGTGATCGGGGGCGGGGCCAAAGGAGACGCCTGGCGAAAAATCATGGCTGACGTCTACGAGGCGGATATCGTAAAGCCCAATTATCTGGAAGAGGCCACCTCCATGGGTGCGGCCATCATCGGTGGGGTCGGCTGCGGGATCTTCAAGAGCTTCGAGGTGATCGACAGGTTTCTCAAGCCGGTGGATCGCACCCGGCCCGATCCGGCAACCGCGGAGGTCTACCACGAGGCCAAGGCCCTGCTGAACGACAGCTATGACAGCCTGACTCCCCTTTTTTCGAGATTCGGGAAAAGGGTTGGATCGATCACCTGACGGTGGTCCTGGCTCGAGATCAAGGTGCTTGACGCGGTGCTGGATCGTTCCTATCTTCAGAATCCGGAGGCAATTCCATGAAACAGGCAGTCATGACCGCTCCCGGCAAAATCGAGTTCAGGGAGGTCCCCGTGCCCGAACCGGCTGCTGGGGAGGTCCTGGTACGTATGAAGCGCATCGGTGTGTGCGGGTCGGACCTGCACGTCTACCACGGCACCCACCCCTACACCTCCTATCCCGTGGTCCAGGGTCACGAGGTCTGCGGAGTGATCGAAAAGACCGGGCCTTCGGTCCGCGGGCTGAAGGTGGGGGATATGGTGACCATCCAGCCCCAGGTGACCTGCGGGAACTGCTACCCCTGCCGCCACGGGAACTATCACATCTGCGACGATCTGAAGGTCATGGGCTTTCAGACCGAAGGCGCCGGTTCCGAGTTTTTCGCCGTGGAGGCGGCCAAGGTGCTCAAGCTTCCCGCCGGGATGAGCTACGACCATGGAGCCATGATCGAACCCCTGGCAGTGGGGGTGCACGCGCTGGGCCGCGGCGGCGGGGCCGAGGGCAAGAAAGTGCTGGTGCTCGGCGCCGGTCCGATCGGGAACCTCACCGCCCAGATTGCCAGGGCTCAGGGCGCCCTCCAGGTGATGATCACCGACCTCAGTGACCATCGCCTGGCGGTGGCCGGGGCGTGCGGGATCGACATTTGCGTCAACACTTCCCGGGAAGATCCCCCGACGGCGATCGGCAGACATTTCGGCCCGGATAAAGCGGACCTGATCCTCGAATGTGTGGGAGCCCAGCAGACGGTGGAACAGGCGGTGACCGTGGCCCGCAAGGGCAGCGACATCGTAGTGGTCGGCGTATTCGGGAAGAAGCCGGAGGTGGACCTGGGCATCGTTCAGGACCGGGAGCTGCGGCTGGTCGGTACCCTGATGTATCGGGAGCCTGACTGGAAAACGGCGATCGAGCTGGTGCAGAAGGGAAAGATCAAGCTGGAGCCCCTGCTGACGGATCACTTCGCCTTCCAGGACTACCTGGCGGCCTACCGGCACATCGACGCCCACCGGGAGCGTACCCTGAAGGTGATGATCGTGGTGCAGGAGTAAACCCCGGGAGCGACAACCCGGTTCAGGGCAGAGACTTCGGATCCCAAAGCGTAACTTCCAATCCCTGATCGTCGATGTGCACGTTCACGCTGACCCGGGCGTTATCGGGACTGCGTACGTAACCGAGGTAATCCGCCATGGATCGGGCCATGTTGATCGAGTTGTGGGCCAGAACAAGGCTGCCGCGCCGAAGCGGGCGTGCGGCGGCCATGATGACGGGGTAGTAGGAGCTGTCAGCGTCGATGTAGAGCAGATCGATGGCATCCGGGCAATTTTTCAGCCAGCCGCTTCCCTCTGCAGCAACGATCTCACAGTACCCTTCCGGATCGAGTTGCGCGACGTTGCGGCTGGCCCGTCGAGCTTCCTCGGCATCGATCTCTATGCCGACCAGCCGGCGGGCGCGGTAACAGGCACCCGGGCCGACGGCGGCTCCCGCGTTGTTGAAAAATGTGTTGCCGCAGAAGATCCCCACGGCCACCATTACGGCGGGCTGGTGGATGGCGTTCAGGGCGTAGATCAGACGCTGCATCCGCGGACTGATCCCCGTCCAGGGGATCTCGAAGCTCTCGCGCACCGCCTCTCGATAGGCCAGAAACCGCTGGTGAGAGTAGCGGGTATGAGAGATGATCCCTTTGGCTCGCAGGAACTCCAGGGTCCCCCGAATCACCTCGATCTCCCGCTCCGGCGGTTCCATGCGCGGCTGAGGATCCCCCCGCCAGTTCATCCGATAGCGGTGCCAATCGACGCTCTTATAGCTCAGGACCACGAACTACGTTCCCCTCAGCGATAGTGGAGGTCAGCCCCCCAGCACCTCGGCGCAGGCTTCGGCCAGCACAGCTATCGATTCCTTCAGGGCATCCTCGGGGATCACCAGGGGCGGGCAGATCTTGATGCACTCCCCCCCGATCCCTACGGGGGCGAACATCAGCAGCCCCTTGTGCAGACACTTGAGGTTGATGGCCTGGGCCGTGACCGCATCCGGCTCCTTGGTCCCCGGCTTCACCGCCTGGATACCCGCCACCAGCCCCTTGCCGTGCAGGCAGCCCAACCTGTCCGGATATCTGCCCTGGATCTCCGCCAGTCCCGGCATCAGCACCCTCTCCATCCTTGCAGCGTGCTCCACCAGCTGCTCACGCCGGATGATCTTAAGGTTCTCCACGGCCGCGATCACCGGCAGGGGACTGGCCGAGTGGGTGGAGGTCATCGAGCCCGGAGCGTACAGGCCCATGATGTCCTTCCGGCCGATCACCGCGGACAGGGGCAGGGAGGAGCTGATGCCCTTGCCGCAGATGATCAGATCCGGTTCTACTCCGTAGTGCTCGTAGCAGAACATCTTCCCGGTGCGACCGAAGCCGGACTGCACCTCGTCGAACATCATCACGATGTCGTGCTCCCGGCAGAAGCTCTGCAGCGCCTGCGCATACTCAACCGGCAGGAAATCCGGCCCCACTCCCTGGTAGCTCTCCGTAATCACTCCGGCGATCTCCCGGGGCTTGATCTTCAGCCGCTTCAGGGTGTTGAGAAACAGCTCAAAGGAAACGTCCTCGTTCTTGTAGCCGTCGGGAAAGGGCACTTGCACGAAGGTCTTCCCCTCCCCCACGATCCATTTCTTCAGCCCCGGCATGCCTCCGGCCAGCTGGGCA
>CAZKCQ010000184.1:0-6126 GCA_964551205.1 uncultured Spirochaetaceae bacterium | reverse complement strand
TTGAGGAGCCGCTCGGGATGATAGACCATATCCACAGCGGCCCTGGCCTTGACGCAGAGGCGTCCCCGGTTCCAGGGGTGATCTTTGTAGCCGTCGATATCGACGATCCTGCCGTCCTCCAGATAGACGTTGATGGCGCAGCGGTCGTCGCACATGCGGCAGAGGGTTTGAACGGTTCGTCTTTCGGGCATGGTGAGTCTATCCCCCTCTCTTGTTCAGGCCGAACAGGGCTTTGAGCTTGGCATCCAGGCTCTCCCGGCGGAAGCTGTAGGCCTCATCTTCCTCCACGAACTGGAGGGCCCCGGAGGTGCAGAACTTGACGCAGTTGGGATCCCCGCCGCACAGATCGCACTTCTTGCTTACCAGCTCGACCTTGTCGAAGTGGATGCTCCCGGAGGGACAGGCCAGCAGACACATCTTGCAGCCGGCGCAGCGGTTAGCGTCGATCTCCACCGCCCCGGTTTCGGGATTACGCAGGATCGCCCCGGCGGGACAGACCTCCATGCACCAGCCCTCGGCGCAATGGAGGCAGGTCCAGGGGATGCAGACCCGCTCCTCCGGATAGAAGTTGACCCGGATGTTGGAGTGTTTTACATCGAAATCACCGGTCTGTTTGAACGCACAGGCGTACTCACAGTTCCTGCAAGCTACGCAGGAGGTGGGATCTACGGCAACGATGCGCATTCCTCCGTCCTTTCTCGAACCGGCCGGTTCGTGAGGGCCGATCCAGGGCGGTCAGGTCCCGGGAGCTTTGGTCCGGGGACCGTTTTCCGCACCAGGGGTACATAGCTCCATCTCAGGCTACCTCCCTGGATAGCAGGTACCGACCCTGCAGAAAACCCTCTACCTCCGGCAGTCTGCGCCGGTTGCGGATCCAGGGGCGCAGTCGGCCCAGGATCACGGCATCCTCGGCTTCGCCCAAAGCCACCGCTCCTACGGGAACGCCCTCACGCAACACGATCTTGAGGTAGCGGGAGGGGCCGGCTTGTTGGAGGTGGGAGCTGTGGCCCGGCTCCTCGATGAACTTTCCCATGGAGGCGACGGTGATACCGAACATCTCGGTCACGTTCATGTTGAGACTTCCCTGGTACGGGATTCGTCGCCCGGCCAGGTTTTCACCCGCAATCCTGCCGTGCTCCACCGCGGTCGGCCAGAGGGCGTGGGTCTGATGGGTCTCTCCGAAAGAGGTCGGCCCACGGGCGACGTCCCCGGCCGCATAGATGCCGGGCAGGTTTGTCTGCATGTACTCGTCAATGAATATGCCCCGATCGGTCCGCACCGGGCTGCCCGCCAGAAACTCGACATTCGGCCGCACCCCGGCTCCGACGATGATCAGGTCGACTTCCAGGGGCGGTTGGCTATCGGCATGCACCGTCAGCACGCCCGTTTTCGCTCGATCTACACGCTCGGTTTGGATGCCGACCCGGACCCGGACCCCGTGCTCTTCGACGTGCCGCTGCAACAGCACCGCCGCCGGCTCGTCCAGAACGGTGGGCATGATCCGGGGCAGCAGCTCGTAGACCGTCACCTTCAAGCCCCTCTGTTGGGCCGCCCAGGCCGCCTGCAGAGCTATGAATCCGGATCCCAGAACCAGCGCCCGCCGTCCGGATTGAAACAGGCTGTCGAGCCGTTCGGTGTCCTTCAGGGTCCAGAGGTGGTGCACATTCGTTCCGGCCAGACCTTCGATCGGGGGAAGAAAGGGCCGGGACCCGGTGGCGATAAGCAGACGATCAAAACCGATGGATCTGCCGTCCTCCAACGTGAGCTTGCAGGACTCGGAATCGACCCGGCTCACCCCCGTCCCGAACTCAGGTCTAACGCCCAGCTTTGCATAGTCCTCGGGGCGGCGGATAAAGAGGTTTTCGTAGGGGATCTTTCGGCGCAGATAGTAGGGCAGCAGCACCCGGGAGTAGGCGCTTCCCGCTTCCGCGGAGATCAGGGTAACCTTGGAGTCTCTGTCGAAGGCACGGAAGCGGCTGAGAGCGCTCAAACCTGCCGCTCCGTTTCCTATGATCACCAGGTGCATTTGCTGTTCGGCCTCTGTTGCGACCTCTGCATTATAGAATCCAATCGCCCGCCGGTTCAATAGGGAATACCTGAGCACTACTATCAAGTATTCCAACTGGTGAGAACGTCGGGCAAACAACCGTGAGCTTTGCCGGGAGTTACTCTTGACCCGATTTCCGCATCCCCCATACTCTTGAAGGCATGTTACTTTCACGAATCGCCAACAAAGGCACATCGGCCATCAAGAAGTACGTGCCCGGCAAATCGATCAAGGAAGCCCAGGCCGAATTGGGCATTGCCGAGATGATAAAGCTCGCCTCGAACGAGAACGCCTTCGGGGCTTCGCCGGACTCGGTCCGTTCGATCCGCCGGATGGCCGATCAAATACACGTGTATCCGGATTCTCAGAGCCGGGAGATTCGCGCCCGCCTGGCCGGGCATCTGGGGGTGGAGGCGGCACAGATCACCACGGGAAACGGGGCCGACGGGGTGATCTACAACCTGGGCATGGCCGTTATCGACCAGGGGGATGAGATCATCTTTCCCCGCATCACCTTCCCGATCTACGAGACCATCTCCCGGGTCATGCGGGGGATCCCCGTGTATTCGCAGATGAAGGATCTGCGCATCGATCTTGCGGATATCGAAAAAAGCATCGGTGACAGAACCAAGGTCATCTTTCTCTGCAATCCCAACAACCCGACCGGAGACTCCCTGCCGCAGGCAGAGGTGAAGGCCTTTCTCAAAGGTGTGCCCGACCACGTTCTGGTGGTTCTGGATGAGGCTTACATCGATTTCACGGAACCGGAAGCCAGGCTCGATTCGGTGGGACTGTTCCAAGACGGGATGAGCAATCTCTTCATCCTGCGCTCATTCTCCAAGATCTACGGCCTGGCCGGACTGCGTTTCGGCTACGGAATCGGGGATGCGGAACTGGTGTCGTTGATCAACCTGATCAAGCCGCCCTTCGACGTATCGATCCTGGCCGAACAGGCCGCCATCGATGCCCTCGGCGACCGGGAGTTCGAGCGTCGAACCGTGGAGGGATGCGCGGAGGAGAAGCGCTACTTCTACCGTGAGCTCGACTCCCTGGGACTCGCCTACCTCCGATCCAACACCAACTTCATCCTCATCGACACCGGCCGGGACGCTCAGGAGCTGTTTCAGGCTCTCCTGCGGCAGGGGATCATTGTTCGGGCGGCCACGTTGTACGGTCTGCCGACCCATATCCGGGTGACCGTCGGGCAGCACGGCCAGAACGAGAGCTTCTTCGAGGCGCTGCGAGCGGTTTTGTAGACCTCGATGCAGGATCCAATCACAAGTTCTCTTCAGACTCTCTATAACGATGTCCCGGAGATCAGGCTTAACCGCCGGGATCGGCTGGTCGTGTTCAGCGATCTCCACGTGGGCAACCGCCGCCGGGGGGATGATTTCTTGAAGAACGCGGAGCTGTTCATGGACGTGCTGGAACAGCACTACCTCGCCCAGGGATATACGCTGATCCTGAACGGGGATATCGAGGAGCTGCTTCGCTTCTCGCTGGGGGAAATCGAAGCAAGGTGGCCCGATCTGTACGCCCTATTCGGTAGGTTCTACGATGCCAAACGATTGTACAAGGTGGTGGGAAACCACGACATAGCTCTACCCCTGTACAAAGAGTATTCGTTTTCTGAAATCCTCATCGACGCTCTCAAGCTCCGCCACAAGCGGGACGTGCTGTTTCTCTTCCACGGCCACCAGGCTTCCAGCTTCCAGACCCGCTTCAGCGTGCTGGTGGGTCTGACCCTGCGCTACCTGGCGCGGCCCCTTGGAATTAAAAACTACTCCGTGTCCCGCAGCACGTTCCGTAAGTACAAGACAGAACGGCGGGTCTATTCCTTCTCCCACGCCGATAGAATCGCCTCACTCATCGGTCACACCCACCGGCCCCTGTTCGAATCCCTGTCCAAGATCGATTCTCTGCGCTTCAGGATCGAACAGCTGTGCCGGCAGTATACGACGGCGCGCCCCCGGGAGAAGCGGAGGCTTTCCGAGGATATCCAACGCCACAGGATGGAGCTCCAGAAAATCTACGAGCGGAAAGGGGAGCTGAAAAACCGCCGCAGCATCTACAACTCGCAGCTGCTCATTCCCTGCCTGTTCAACTCCGGCTGCTGCATCGGAAAGCGGGGCATCACGGCGATCGAGCTGCAGGACGGAGAGATCGCCCTGGTTCATTGGTTCGACAAAAACCTCAGTCAAAAGCACTTCGACCTGGTCGATGAGGTCCCCCAACAGCTGGATGGAAGTGACTACTACAGAGTCGTGCTGAACCGGGATTCCGTCGATTACATCTTTACCCGCATCCGCCTGCTGGCGGAGTGAGGCTTTCACGCCATCCCTATTGCCCCCCACATTCCAACTTGAAAATGGTGTATCTCTTGGTACTTCCCGGGTCAGTGATTTTGGGCAATTACAGACTATCGGGGTGGGATTTTTTAACCCCTGTGACTTACCTCATCAATGCGCACCGGCGATTGACTGTATTGATGAAATGATATATCCTATTCATGCAAAATACATGCACGACGTCTATTTAGGAAAAAAGACGGAGCGAGGTTAAGAACGAAAGCTCGGTCGCTTTATTGTTCCGTTGTCCCATCTTTCCTTCATCAAGCACTCTATCACAGTATTCTAGGATCTCTTTTTAGTCTGTTCATTAATAAAACAAATATTTGCCTTTAAGCTTTGGAAAGGAGGTAAATAGTCATGAAAGACCCGTAGACGCACACGATTAAAAACTCGTCTATCGTATTCAGGAGGAAAAAATGAAACTACGAAAAAGTCAATTCAGTGTTTTACTGGTGATTGTTGCGGTGGGTGTTGTATTTTTGGGGGGGAATGCAGCCGGCGGCGGTCAGGGGGGAGGAGTTGCCGAGGAGATTACTATCAAGTATTGGCGTCACGCTCATCAGCCGGCTGAAGAGCTGGAAGCTCGTTTAATTGCGGAGTTTGAGGAACAGAATCCCAATGTAAAAGTGGATATGTTTGTGGCCACGAGTACACCTGATCTTCATGAGAAGTTGTTGGTGGCGTTTGCGGGGGGAGCAGGGCCGGATCTATTCAATATGGAGCACGGAAAGTTTGCCGAATACCTCAGTCATAATTTCATGGAGCCGATTAAACTGGACGTGTTTGGAGTAAGCAGTTATCAACAGCTTAAGCAAAAACTCCCCGAAGAGGTGGCGGCAGGATTACCGCTCTGGGAACACCAGGGAAAGTATTATGGGCTCACCACGGAAATAAGCTGTTATACCACGGCAATCAATACCGGTCACTTCCGCGAAGCCGGCCTTGATCCGGAGAATGATTACCCGAAGACCTGGAAACAGCTGGCAGAAGTTGGTAAAAAGCTTGTAAAAACGGAAGCCGGTGAGATCGTTAGACAGGCCTACGCTCTTACCTCGTATCCTGTAACCTTTACCATAGTATTCGAGGGTATGATAAGACAGCTGGGAAGCGACATAATAAGTCCTGACGGCTCGGCAAGTACGATAAACTCACAAGCTGGTGTCAAAGCACTGCAAACGCTTTACGACCTCGTCTATGTACATAAGATTACTGCGGTTCCTTCCGAATTGAATCGTCAAGGACCTGGTTTCGAAACTGGAGACACATCGGTTGTCAATGATGTTGGACCGTGGTATAAAGCATATCTGGAAAACAATGCACCGTCGGTTGCCCCTTATCTGAAATTTACGCCCAATATCCGTTTCGAGGGTGGAAAGGATATCGGGAATCCTAACTACGGTTATGCTCTGCAAGTAAGCCGCACATCTCAACATAAAGACGAATCGTGGAAACTGGCTAAAATTTTGGCTTACGCTGCTAAAGAACGTCGAGACCTGGGGCTTTTTGTGCCTGATGTATGGCCCTGGCCCAAAGAGGTCAGTACGGGCGGGTCTGCCATCATTCCCGAAGCAATCAACGATATTGTCTTCGAAGCTGCTACTAAAGTGATTTATGACAAGGAAGATCCTCAAAAAATGCTGAACGCTGCGAAGACCAAAATGGACAAGTTCCTGAGCGAGTTGCCCTATAAGCTATACGGTTATAAATAAGCGGCGAAAGAAACATGGA
>CAZKCQ010000183.1:0-6188 GCA_964551205.1 uncultured Spirochaetaceae bacterium | reverse complement strand
AACGACGAAAACCCGCAGATTTTCCGGATCGAATTCGCATGAGGAGGAGAGGAATGAGCCTTGAAGAGCTGCTGGAGTCCGGCGGCGTTCCCAAGAGAGAAGATTTTTCTCAAGAGGATCTTGCCAAGCTGTTCCGAAAGTACAAGGGACTCCAGAAGAAACAGGAGCGGGATCAAGCCTTCTGGGCTGCCACGAATGAGAACCTGAAAATCGCATACGAGAAGCTGGACGAACAGGAGCGGGAACTGGCCAGAACCTACGCCATTATCCAGGATGACCTGTCCGTTGCCAGCAAGATTCAAGCAGCCCTGCTTCCCCAGCCTTCCGCAAAAATAGTTTCGGAACTGGAGCTGGCTGTTTATCATAAACAACTGGCTGAAGTCGGAGGAGACTACTACGACTTTTTCAACACCAGCTCGGGAGGCTACGCCTTAGGGGTCTTCGACATATCCGGTCATGGCGTGTCCGCAGCCCTGGTTATGACCTATCTCAAGGCCCAATTCATGACGATCCTGGAGAGCCTGGATTCTCCGAAAGAGATTGTCGAGTGGGTGAACAACACCTCATATGAGTTTCTCAAAACTGTGAAGAAGTATGCGACGGTGAACTTCGTCGTGATGAATACCAATACGCTGCGCTATGTAAGCGGGGGTGGATTCGGCCTGTTGTTGAGTGGAAAGTGCGGTTCGGTGTTCGAAAAACGGGATGCCTTTCTTGGACTGCGTCGCCGCGCTTTCCGCGAGTTCGAGCTTCCCTTTAGAAAAGGCGACCTGTTGGCCCTGTACACCGACGGCATCACCGAAGCGCAGAACGACGCGGGAGAGGATTATTCGGTACAGCGGCTCAACAAGCTCATTATCAAGAACGCTAAAAAACCGGTCCAGGAAATACTGGACCTTTGTATGGAGGATTATACACGCTTCAGAAACAAGGACAGCGATGATATCACGTTGCTGATTTTGCGTAAAAAGGTATAATCGTGATTACCCAGGAAGAGCTGGCGACGACCAGTATCTCCATGCGATACGACTTCTCGCCGAAGCGTAATATCATCGGCGATTTGAGTGGGCTGCTCGGTAACTTCTCCGATGAGCTGATCGGCGCTTTTTATCCGAGAACAGTCAGCAAGAAGGCGAATATCGTTATCACCGAGCTGGTCAATAATGCGGTTGTCAACAGCGCTGATGGTGATAGTAAAATCACGTTGGAGATCATGATTGACGAGCATCTGCTCCGGATCCGGGTTACGAATGCGGCCAAGAGATCACAGTACAGGAAGGTGAAGGACCATATCCAGATGATCAACTCCGCAGGAGATCTGCGACAACTGCTGGCCGAAACGATACGCGAACGGAGAAAAGACAGGCTGAGGGGGGGATTAGGTTTGATTCGGCTGGCTGCTGAGAACAAATTCACGCTGTCCACACACTACAAAGCCCCGTATCTGGTAATCGATTCTCAAATTGGTTTAGGAGGTTTGAGTTGAAAGTCCTGGCATTCGGCGAGATCATGGACGGAGGTACGAGTGTATTCAGCTCCGTTGCCAAGGTTGATGCGGACCTGTTGATCATTTCCTTTGGAGGTTCAATCAGGATCGACAACCCATATAGATATCTGGAACAATACCTTTCAGAGCTCGAACAACTGCTTCCACACGAGAAAATCGGCCGTATCGAATTCGATTTCAAGGAACTCGATTTTTGTAACTCCAATGGATTCTATATCATCATGGATATTTCTGAGATGATCATAGGCTCTATCGGAGGACCGATTACCGTGAAACGGTTGAAGGGAGATGATTGGCAGCAAGAGACCCTGCCGATTCTCTTGAATATTGACGAGCCGGAGATCGAAGACCGCATAACTTTCGAAGAGTTCGCCGGTATATAGATGACCGCCTCAAATGCGAAATCAATACCTGAAAGGGAGGATCGTTACAAGGAAACTCTTCTGAATATCCTGCCCGACTACATCGCCGATGAGCTGATCCAGAAAAAATCCGTCCATCCGAAGGTCTTTCGGCATACCACGATACTGTTCACCGACGTAGTGAAGTTTTCCAGACTTGCAGTTCACCTTGATCCGGTGACTCTGATCCGCCGGCTCAACTCTTATGTTACGTTGCACGACCGCATCATGGAGGAATTCGGGATCGAGAAAATCAAGACGATTGGTGATTCCTATATGGGCGTGTCGGGCATTCCCCACAAGAAGAGCTCCCATGCCGTGGACTGCTGTCTGGCAGCCTTGAACTTGCTTCATGTCCTCGGTGAGACCAGGCAGAAAGGCGAGAAGATAAAGGGAGAAGATCTGGATCTGAACAACTGGAGCTTCCGCATCGGTATCCACACCGGTCCTTGTATATCCGGTGTGATCGGATACAAGAAATACACCTTCGATATTTGGGGAGATTCGGTGAACATCGCCGCACGTATGGAGGCAGTCGGCGAGCCGGGGAAAATCAACATTTCCGAAGCCACCTACAAAGAGGTGCGGCAACTTTTCGACTGCACCTATCGGGGAACGCAGGAGGTAGAGAAAATCGGGCCCGTTGATATGTATTTCCTCAACCGCTTGCGGATACAGTTGTCCGAGGACAAAAGCGGCTACATTCCCAACCGGGAGTTCAACAGGCTGTATTGCCGGACGTTTAACGCGTCGAAAACGAGCCCGCTTCTGAGTGCGCTTCCTCATTTTATTCAAAACTATCTAAGCCAGAATCCCAATACAGGGAGGTAGTGAATATGGGCGAAAACAGGGTATATCCGAGAATCCAATCGGATTGGAAACTTTATCTGGAGCGTCCGGAGGGAAAGCAGGAGGTCGGATATGTCAAAGACATCTCCCTTAGCGGGGCTTCGTTGCATTTCACCACAGAGTACGGTCTGGAGCCGGGGAAGCATCGATTTTACCTGAAGCTCACCAACAGTCAACTGGAACCGACGGAGTTGATCATCACTGGGTTGAAAGAGTGGGAGCGCAGGGAAAAGAACGATGTGTTCCTCGGGATCGCGATCGATCGACTGGACCGGGAGAAACGGTCCAGTTTTGTCCGCTTTCTCAGCCGGAGTGACAAACTCCAGGCAGAGGCAATACTGCTGGAAGATTGAACATCCACAAGAAGTAATAAGCCTTTCATGTGGAGACGATTTGGCTCTCGTCTTCTCTTGGTCATGAACGCATAGAGAACGTAAAAACCGATGGGATCTACCAATACAGCGAGCGGGACAGACCTGTTGGAGATGTTCACGGCCGGGACGGAACGGCTGCAGCACTACGCCTTCAACATTGATGCACTGAATGTTTTCCCCGTACCTGACGGCGATACCGGCAGCAATATGCTGTTCAGCATGCGTGCCGCTTTGCAGGAAGCCCGAAATGCTCCAGAGAACAGTGCCTCCGGGGTAACCGAAGCGTTTGCCCGCGGCGCTCTTGTAGGCGCGCGAGGCAACAGCGGAATCATCCTATCCCAATTCTGGCAGGGTTTAGCCCAAGGTGTTAACGGCAAGCAGTTCATTACCGCCTCCGATTTGGCGACATCCATGCAGAAGGCGGCGGTCCTGGCTTTTCAGGCGTTGAGCAAGCCTGTAGAAGGAACGATCTTAACGGTCATCAACGATATCGCCGCTGCAACCCGCCGTGAGTCAGTCGGTACGGATGATCTGGTCTCGTTCCTGGAACGAGTGGTTGACACCGCCAGAGAGTCGGTCGCCGAAACACCCCGGCAGTTGCCGATACTGCGGGAGGCCGGCGTGGTCGATGCCGGCGGCTGGGGGCTCCAGATCATTCTCGAGGGCGCTCTGGACTATCTTCGAAGCGATCGAGAGGATTTTCAACAGCAACATCCATCACCCTCAGCCGGCACCAGAACCGTAAATCCGCCCTCAAAGACCGCTCCGAAACAAGGATCTTATGGATGCTGCACGGAGTTTCTGCTTAGAGGCAACGATCTCGATCCTGACAAAATCAGAGCTGTTCTGGAGGAAAGGGGAGAATCCCTGGTTGTCGCGGGGAATGAGAAAATGGTACGAGTGCACCTGCACACCGAAGAGCCCGATGGGGTCGTTCTGTATGCCCGGTCGCTGGGGCAGGTAGACCATCTCAACATTCGCGATATGGACGAGCAGCATGAAACGTTTCTGCAGGGCTGGAAAGACAGGATGCCCGCAACGCCGTTGCAGGACGCCGTGGCTGTGCTCGCCTTGGTTCCAAGTGATGGCCTGGCTTCCGTATTCGGCAGTCTGGGGGCGCAGTCCGTTGTTGTGGACGAGCACAACCTGAGCCAGGGCGTCGAGGATTTTCAAAAGGCTGTTGAGGCGCAACCTGACGGCAAAGTAGTGATTCTGCCAAATAGCCGGAATCTGTTTTCTGCTGCGGAGAAAATCTGCGAGTCGGTTCCGAACCCGATCGCCGCTATTGTACCGGCGAAGACGATCCCGCAGGGAATATCAGCTGTCCTGGCTCTCAATCCGGGGGAGGATTTCGAAACCAATATCGGACTCATGACAGGCGCAATCGAACAGGTACATTCGATCGAGATCGGTAAAGCAGCGGGTTATGCCGATTTGAGGCATATCCCGCGTACGGACGCCAAGTTCGTCGGTCTGCTGGAGGGGGAGTTCGCGGCCGGCGGGGAAGACGCCTGGACGGTGCTTCAGGAGGTAATCGGAACGCTGGATACAGATGACGCTGAGCTGGTCACTGTCTATCACAGCGACAGCGTTGCTGGAGACGTGGTGGAAGAAATCGGCTCGAATCTTCACCGGAGTTATCCGCACTTCGAGGTTGAGACTGTTCCTGCCGGCCGCTTAAGGCCTGATTTTATCGTTTCGATAGAGTAGGAGATGGGCATCGGTCCATGGCTGTGCAGGTTGTAACCGACAGTGTCGCCGACCTTCCGCCCCAGGTCGCTCGAGAATTGGGAATCACCGTGGTGCCGCTGATCGTCAACTTCGGATCCAAAGCCTACCGTGATGGAGTGGACCTGAGCGCGGATCAGTTCTACAAGAAGTTAAAAGACAGCAGAGTCTTCCCCACCACATCTGCACCGCCGCCGATGGCTTTCGCTAACACTTTTGACGATCTGGCTGGTGATGCGAAAGAGATAGTTGTTCTAACGATATCAACCAAGCTGAGCGGCACCCATGATGCGGCGCTTCAGGGAAGAAGGCTGATGAAAAAGCCCTGCCGGGTGGAGGTGATCGACTCGCAACTCGCAACGATGGGAGAAGGTTTCATCGCGATGAAGGCTGCTCAGGCGGCGAAAACCGGGGCATCTCTGGATGAAGTAAAGGAGGTCGTTCAGAAAAACCTAACCCGATCGGAAATCCTGGCCGCCTTCGATACTCTGGAATACCTCAGGAGAGGAGGGCGTATAGGCGCGGCCAAAGCGTACCTGGGTTCCATGCTAAACATAAACCCACTGATAACCTTGAGGAACGGAGAAGTGAAGCCGGCGGGTAGAACCCGATCCAGATCAAAAGCTATCGACAGTCTTTGTGCCTTCGCCAAGGATTACTCCTCTATCGAAGAGTTGGCCGTGGAGTATACGGCCTGCCGGGAGGACGCGGAAGCTCTGATCGATCGTCTCGATTCTATATTCCCGAAAGAGCGCATCTATCGCTCCAGGATGACACCCGTAATCGGTACCCATACCGGTCCGGGGCTGTTGGTCGTGGCGGTTCTAGGCGATAGAGAGAGGAAATAGAAGCAGCTGATCGTCACCCCCATTGCGGTACACCGGGGGCAGGCAGTTACGGGCGGGCAGAAGCTTGTTGTCTACCTTCGATAGTGCCTCTTGCTGCACTTGTTGCCTCCCCCTCGGGAGTGTCAATTAGCCGAGAGTGCCCGTGGTTCGCAGCGGGACGTTCCTCAGCTCTGTTAGTCTCTATTATTTTTTGATTCATTTGCTGTGGAGAGAACTTCAACCTCCATGCGGAAAACCCGCACTAATCCCTCAAGCTAAATAGGACCTAATTTCCGTCGGAAGTTATATGGCTGGAAGGAAAATAAAGATGGATCTATTTCTAAATTGGAAAGCGAGTGACATTTCTATTCTGGTTTGACAGGCGCAACGGCGCAAGGCGCAACGCGTTGCCTTGACTTTCCGGGTCAGCATATTGTAGATTGTATTTGTCCCGGAAAAAAGGAGCACGTGCAGCTGTGAGTCGGCAGATCCTTTCCATGCA
>CAZKCQ010000182.1:3913-6193 GCA_964551205.1 uncultured Spirochaetaceae bacterium | reverse complement strand
ATGATCCCAGGCCGAGCGGAAGGGCAGGGTGGTCAGCAGGAAGAATCCGGGGATAAACAGGAAGATAAAAGCCTGGACGTAGAGGTGCAGTCGATAGTCCCTCAGCCCCCTGGTGACGGCTTCCGAGGGCAGGGTGAATCCGGAAATCAGGAACAGCAGCACGATCAGCGCGGTACGGGCAATGCCTCCGCGATTCAGAACCGGCTCGATGCCCGGCAGCAGGAATCCTGAAAGAAGAGCTGCGAAAATTCCCAGTAAAAACCAGTTGCGTTTCAACCACGTCAGTGTCACAGCGGGCATCCTATCAGGTTTCTTCTTTCCTTTAAACATGCTATGGTCCTTTGCTGTTGGGAGATGATGCCATGTCACGGAACATTTTCAAATCCATAGCTTTGTGGATCCAGGCTTCCAGGGCGCTGTACACGATCACGGTGTTGCTTCCCTGCTGCCTCGGCGCGGTGGTGGCCTGGTGGTCCGGATATCCCTTCAACTGGAGCCTGCTGGTGCTGGTCCTGGTGGGCATGATGTTCGCCAACATCGGCACCAACTTCACAAATGACTACTTCGACTACAGGTCCGGGGTGGACAAGCTGGACGAAGGGCGGATCTACAAGAAGGGATCCGAGGTGTTGTACGAAAATCCGCTGGCCGAAAGCGGATCCGTGGACGGATACGCCCTGTACTTCTTCTCACCCCGTACGATCCTGATCTCGGCGTTGGCCAGCCTGGCCACTACCGCGGTGGTCGGCCTCTACCTGGTCGTCCGGGTGGACTGGCGCATCCTTCCCGTGGGCCTGGTGGGAATCCTGATGGGCTACTTCTACACGGCCCCGCCGGTGAAGTTCGGCTATCAGGGCTGGGGGGATCTGATCTGTTTTCTCGGAAGCGGCCCATTCCCGGTGATCGGCACCTTCTTTCTTTTCAGCGGGCAGGTTGCCTGGACCGCGGTGCTGGCCGGGATCGTGGCCGGCCTGTGGGTGGACGCCATCCTCTATATCGGGAATGTGCCCGACGCAGAGGCGGATCACGCCGTGGGAAAGCGTACCCTGAGCACGATCCTGGGACGAAGGGCGGTTCGGACCCTGGCCCCGCTCTACTACGGCGTGGCGTTCGGGCTGGTGACTGTCAGTGTGATACTGGGGCTGTTTCCCGTCTGGGCCCTTCTATCCCTGCTCACCCTGCCGATCGTCCTCCGGGTTCTGGTGATCACCCGCAAGCACTACGACCAGATCCCCAAGTTCGCTCCGGCGATCCTGATGACGGTTCAGGTGTTTGCCATCTCTACAGTGTTGTTGGGCGTCGGCTTCATCATCTCCAGAACGGTGGGATGAACCATCGTTGCTGGCTGAGATCAATAGCCCTAGGGTCGGATACAGATGCGTAACGCCCATCCTTTCTACGGAAATATTCTAGCCTTTCTCAGGACCCGGCTGCTCGGGGCGGTGCTGATGCCCGCACTGATCGGAGCCGCCTTTGTTGTCCGCCGAGGGGCCTGCCAATGGCTGCGCTTCGTTCTGATCGTGATCGGCCTGGCCGCCGCGGAGCTATTGAACCTGCTGGGATCGGACTACCGGATGTTTCGGAACCCGGACCGGAAGGAACCACAGCTACCCGGCAATCCGGTGTTCCCGCCTGAACACCTCCCGGCCTCCCGCATTCCGCTGATTCTCGCTCCTGTCGCTCTTATCGGTTTGGCCGTGATGCTGTACTTCACGATCACCGTGGGCATCGGCGTTCTCGTGTTTATGCTTGCCGCCGGCCTCATCGGAGCCCTGTACGTCTTCTCACCCTTCCGTTACGCCTTTCTATACACTGCCTTCATCCCCCCGCTGATCAGCGGCGGCGTATACCTGGCCATGACCGGCAGGCTGGAAGGGCCGGCCTTTGCCGCCGGGCTGCCAATCACCCTCATCTCACTGGCTGTGATTGTCGGTTACCGGCTGATGTACGAGCAGACTGGACCCGAAAGACGCCGCTCTCGGGCCGTAGTTCTGGCCCTGTACTTCCTGGCCGGGATCAACGTCGTCCTCTACGTGCCGGCCGGCATCTATCCGCTGGCCGGGCTGGCGGCGGTGGTCCCGATCGCAAGCTTTCTTTGGTTGGTCGGGATGGTGAGCGCCCGGGAGAAAAAGGATCCGGTTCCGGCCACGGCTCTGGGCGTAATGATGCACACAACTACCTGCCTGGCCATCGCCGCAGCACTGTTGTTCGGATAGGAGTAAAAGGTAATCCGGCTCTATTCCGTCTGCCACTTCACCAGCCGGGAGATGGCTCTGAAAG
>CAZKCQ010000182.1:0-3813 GCA_964551205.1 uncultured Spirochaetaceae bacterium | reverse complement strand
CTGTTTCCGGAGTATTGAAAACATACAGCCGGAGGGCCGGCCACCAGAACACCCCTGACAACTGTCGATATCTGGATATGCAGGTGGGCAAAGAAGACTCCGAGAATATTTTTGGCGTAGGGGGGGACTATTTCCCAGAACGCATCGGCGTTCTCCAGCTTCATCTTGTCCAGCCAGGGGACGCCGCTGTTGATAGGGTGGTGATGCATGAAGATCAGTATGGGTTTGTCGTGATTCGACCAGAGATCTTCGCTCAGCCATAGCAGCTGCTCCTCCTCGATGTTCCCGTGGGGCTTGCCCGTTCCGGCTGTGTTTAGGAGGATGAGGTGAAGCTTATCGTGGTCGAAGGATCCGTAGCCCGGATAGTTCTTCCCCTTTTCAAAGAGGGAGCTCTTCTTCAGGGCTTTCAGATCGTCGTGATTGCCGACCACGGTGTGGAGGGGAACTTGAACGTCCTTGAACAGTTCGGCGATGGCTTCATAGTTGCCCTTCTGCCCGTCTTCCAGTAGATCTCCCCCCAGGACAATCAGGTCCGGTTTAGGGACCTGTTGTTTCAACGCTACGACCGCCTCGATGAGGTTTGCGTCGGGGAGTGCGTCGTTCACACTCTGGCCCGGTTTCGTCGGCAGATGAAAATCGGAAATATGGGCTATGCGCATCGCTTTGCCTCCCCTGGGTTATTCTTCCTTCTGTGCTCGTGCAGCTCCCCGATAGAATAGCCGGGAAGTTACAGGTGGGGCAAGGTCCGGCCGGTGTTGCGGCTTGAGCTTCGCAAAAGGGCGGTTTGCTGCAGCTGGGCCGCCGCGCCTCGGCGCGGCCGGGAGGAGGCCCTGGTCTATCCCGGGGCTCAGCCCAGGACCTGGACCATGGCCTCCAGAGCCTGTTCCAGGGTGCTGCGGGGACAGGCCAGGTTGATCCGCTGGAAACCCTCCCCGCCGGTCCCGAACATCGGTCCGTCGTCCAGCCAAACCCGTGCCTTCTTGAGAATCCGTTCTTTCAGCTGTTCGTCACTCAGGCCCAAAGCCCGGAAATCGATCCAGGCCAGATAAGTCCCCTCCAGCGGGATGACCCGGGCTCCAGGCAGCCGCTGGCCCAGAAAGGCGACGAGGAACCGGTAGTTGCCCTGGATGTACTCCAGCACCTGTTGGAGCCAGCCCTCTCCATGACTATAGCCGGCTTCCGCAGCCGCCGTGCTGAAAGCATTGGCGATCCCGCTACAGACGCGCTTCTGGGTGTCACGGTACGTTTCCCGCAGGTCCTTGTCCGAAGTGATCACCAGTGAGCAGCTCAGGCCGGCAAGATTGAAGGTTTTAGTAGCCGAGGTCAGGGTGACGGTGACAGCCGCCGCCTCTTCAGACAGGGAAGCGGCGGGAGTGTGACGGTGTCCTTCGAGGATCAGATCGTGGTGGATCTCATCGGAGAGGATAATGATCCTGCGTTGCCTGCAGATCTGCACCAGTTGCTCCAGCTCCTGCCGGTTCCATACTCGGGCTACCGGATTGTGGGGGCTGCAGAGGACCAGCAGCCGGGTGCGTTCGTCGATTGCCTCCTCCAGCTGATCCAAGTCCATGGTGTAGCGATTTCCCTCGAGTCTCAAGGGATTTTCCACCACCCGACGCTCGTTGTTGAGGATAGATTCCTTGAATGGATAGTACACGGGAGGCTGAATGATCACCCCGTCACCCGGTTGCGAATAGGCCAGGATCGATAGGTTCAGGGAGGGAACCACCCCGGGAGCGGCAACCATCCAGCCGCGGCGTATCTCCCATTGGTGGCGGTGCTGCATCCAGTCGATCACCGCCTGGAAGTAGGATTCCGATTCCAGGGTGTAGCCGAAAATCCCGTGTTCGGCTCTGCGCTTTAATGCTTCGGTCACCTCGTTGCAGGAGGGAAAGTCCATGTCGGCCACCCACAGGGGCAGCAGCTCTTCCAGCCCGGTGAAGCGTTTGCTGTAGTCCCACTTGATCGAAGCGGTGCCGCGTCTGTCTATGGGCTTGTCGAAGTCGTAGCGCATGGCTGTGATGTTCGTCGTCCTGAAGTTCCTTATTGACGGGTGTTCGGAAATCAGCTCAGGACAGCTGAACCGGTTTGCACTTTTCCGCGCTGGTATAGATCGCCTGGACGATCTCCACGGCCTTCTTGGCCTCCAGGCCGTCCACTAGAGGGGGGCGGCCCTCTTCCAGAGCGGTGATGAACTCCTGGAACTGGCGGCGGTGACCCTCAAAGCTGATGGCCGCGGGGTCCGCCGCTCCACCGCCGGTCTCAGCACCGGCGCCGAACTTTTTTCGGATCGTCTGGTCCCCGGGGGCATCGTCGGCAAACTCCCAGGTCTTGAGGGTTTCTTCCTCCATTACCACGCTTCCCCTGGTCCCGGAGATCTCGATGCGCTTGAGGAAGCCGGGGTACACGGAGGTGGATCCCTCGATCACCCCGAAGGCCCCGTTTTTAAAGCGCAGGGCCGCCACGGCGTTGTCCTCCACCTCGATCCGGTTGTGGCCGATCGTACCGGTGAAGGCCTGAACCGATTCCACAGGACCCATGAACCACTGCAGCAGGTCGATGGCGTGAATCGATTGGTTGATCAATGCCCCACCTCCGTCCAGGGCCCGGGTGCCGTGCCAGCCCCCGTCGTCGTAGTACTCCTGACTGCGGAACCATTTCACATAAGCGTCCCCCAGGACCAGAGCGCCGAAGCGGCCCTGCTCAAGGGTGTTCTTCACCAGTCCGGCCACCTCTGAAAAGCGGGACTGAAAGATCCCCGCCAGGCTGACCTTGGCTTGGTCACAGGCCTCTATTATCCGGTCGCAGCGTTCCAGTGTAATCTCCAGAGGTTTTTCCACGATCACGTGTTTTCCCGCCTTGGCCGCAGCCAGGGCCGTGTCCAGATGGGCGCCCGAAGGACTGCAGATACTCACGATGTCGAGTCCCGGATGGGCGAGGAACTCTCCGATATCAGCATAACCCCGGCAGTTGTGTTTTTTCGCAAACTCTTTAGCCTTCTCCGCACTACGGGAGCAGCAGGCTACCAGCGCTCCTTTTCCGCCGGAGATGGCCCGGATAGCCTTGGCATGGAAGTCTGCGATCAGTCCGAGTCCGATAATCCCAAATCCGTAACTCATTCTCTCTCCTCCTCATCGCCATTCTACACAGCCTGCCGGGTCGTGGGCTACCATTTTTCAGGTTTTTTTCTCAGATCCGCGATTCGTCTCCAGTTTCAGAAAGTACGGCAGTATCGCGCTGGCCATCAGGAGGATTCCGTACATCAGAAATCCGACCGCGAAGGACAGCCGGTCTCCGAGTAGACCAAGGAGCAGGGGAACCAGACCGGGTCCGAAAGCGTATCCGATCGGGAACAGAAAAGAAATTGTGAGGTTGTGCATCTCCGGCGGGGCAATTCGTGAGATTAGGGGGAAACCCGCCGGAAAGAAGCAGGCGATGAGAACCGGCTGCAGAAACACCGCCGCGATCAGAAGCGGACGGAAGGGGATGCTTAGGCCGACGGTGGCTACCCCTGCGGCCAACATGACGACAGAGATAATCCTGCGGGCTCCGAAGCGGTCCACCAGGTAGCCTGCCACGAAGATGATCACCAGGCTCGAAAGTCGGGATAGACCGACCAGCGTGTTTACCAACTCCGCGTTCATCCCCCTTTCAGCTACCAGGTAGGTCGGCATCATGGCAAATACGCCTATAGCGGCTCCGGCCCCAAAGGTGAACAGGCCGGCCATAATCCAGAAGGAGGATTTCGTGAGTATCAACCGGGCGTTGGCCAGGTGGGGCGGCTTGCCGTGAAACCTTCCGCCCCTGGCGAAG
>CAZKCQ010000181.1:0-6195 GCA_964551205.1 uncultured Spirochaetaceae bacterium | reverse complement strand
GGCCTCCATGCAAACCGCAGCGGCGGATTTCCGCATCCTCTGGGACAACGCCTACGCGGTTCATCATCTTGGCGGAGGACCGGCTCCCCTGAAGAACGTCCTGGAGGCCTGTAAAAAAGCCGGCAATCCGAACCGGGTGCTGATCTTCGGCTCCACCTCCAAGGTTTCCTTTCCCGGAGCGGGAATCGCCCTGGCGGGCGGGAGCGCGGCCAACATGGATTGGCTGCGCAACCGGCTGTTCTTCCAGACCATCGGACCGGACAAGATAAATATGCTTCGCCACCTGCTGTACTTCAAGGACATGGGGGGGATTCTGAAACACATGGACAGGCATGCCCGGATCATCGGCCAGAAGTTCCGGGCCGTTCAGGAGATCCTGCAGCGGGAGCTCGGCGGCAAGGAGGTGGCCACCTGGACTCAGCCCCAGGGAGGCTATTTCGTGAGCCTGGACACCAGGCCGGGCTGCGCCGCGGCTGTCGTCTCCATGGCCGGAGAGCTGGGGGTGAAGTTCACAGAGGCCGGAGCCACCTGGCCGTACGGAAAGGACCCGCGTGACAGCAACATCCGCATCGCCCCCACCCTGCCCTCCCTGGAGCAGATCCGCACGGCCGTGGAAGTGCTGGCGGTCTGCATCCGGTTTGTCAGCTCGGGAGGAACCGCATGAGGATGGCGGCTCGGGTTATGCAGGCCCGGGTCCTGCCAGCCCTGATCTGGGATCCCGGCGAGTAACATCCGGGAGTGGGAAATGAACGCTGAAAATATCACGCGGGAATTATTCGAGTTTTTCCGGGAGCTGAAGCGAAACAACAGCAAGGAGTGGTTCCGGGGCAACAAGGAGCGCTACGAACTGCAGGTCCGCCTGCCCCTGCAGCGCTTCATCGTGGATTTTGAACAATTCCTGCGGCGGATCAGCCCCCACTTCCGAGCCGATCCCCGTCCGGTCGGGGGCTCTCTGTTCCGCATCTACAGGGATGTCCGCTTCTCCCCTGACAAGAGTCCCTACAAGACCCATGGGGGGATACAGTTCCGCCACGAGCAGGGGAGGGACGTACACGCCCCGGGCTTCTACCTCCACCTCGAGCCGGACAATGTCTTTGCCGCCGTCGGGATCTGGCACCCCGATTCCGCCGCCTTGGGACGGATCCGGGAAGCGATCGCCGCATATCCCGGCGCCTGGCTGCGCGCCAAATCCGATCCGAGGTTTAGCCGGGTGTACGAGCTGAGCGGGGAATCCCTCAAACGAGCCCCCCAGGGATACGATCCCAGCCATCCGCAGATCGAGGATTTGAAGCGAAAGGATTTCATCGCCCACGTTTCGCTTTCGGAAGACGACGCCTGTGCACCGGATTTCCTGGACCGCTACGCCCGGCTGTGTGCCGGGGCCGCAGCGTTCATGAGATTCCTGACCGAAACCCTGGATCTACCCTGGTAGAGGAACACCGGCACCCGAGTCGGCCGCGGCGCCCAAACCACCATCACCAGTTTAGCAGCCGCCTCTGCCCCTTGAGCTCCCGGATGTCGGAAACGTCCTGACTGACCTCCACAACACCCCGGTACGCTCCCTCCTGATCGTAGAGGGCGAAGTAGCGGATATGGATAAAGCGGTCGTTGAGAGTTAGCCAGAAATCCGCCGTGTCTCTCTCCTTTTGCTTGAAACTCTTCAGAATCTTCTCGACAATGTGCACGCTGTCCGGGGGATGACAGTTCTGCACCGCCCGCCCGATCACCGCCGGACTGCGGGGAAAGATCCGTTCCCGCCCCTGGGAGTAGTAGCGCACCCTATCGTTCTCATCCACGTAGGTCACATCGATCGGAAGGTTCTTCAGCATCAGATTGATCTGCTGCGGGAGTAACGTACCAACATCGAGTGGTATCCCGGCGGGAGCCTCCCCGGCAGCCGCCGTGGCGGGCATGGCTTCAGCGCCCGTCCCAGCCCCGGAGCCTTCAGGCGTCCCCAACTCCTTGGCCGCCGCAGCGGCGATCACCACCGAGGGATCCCAGAGATTTCCCGGCTGGACCCAGGCGTAGCCGATCTCCCCCTCGCCCCTGCGGATCTCCGCCCACTGTCTTTCGGAAAGCTTTTTCAGGGAGGTGGGAAAGAGGATCTTCTCCTCCATGAAGATCATTCGCCGAACCGCCCGCAGCACTCCCCTGCCCACGGCAGCGAATCGGCTCCAGTCCTCCTGCTTATAGGCGTTTTCGAACTCCCGGAGCTGCCTCCTGATCTCATCGTGTTTTCCCCACATAACCTTGGACGGTCCGGTGAACTCGACCCGCTCGAGATAGGGAAACAGCTGGTTTTCCTTGCGCCGGTAGTGGATCTCGATATCCTTCAGTTCCTCCAGCACTTCCTGGAACTCCTCCCTGTGCGCCCCCCGGGGCACCTGTTTGAGAAGAGGCCGTACCCTCTTCAGGATCCTCCGCAGTGCCTTGTTCTCCTGCAGGTAGGTGTGCACCGGATGCCCCGGCAGCACTTTGGACCTCTTCTGGCGCTGAAGAGCCTGCTCGAACACCTGCACGTGGACGTCGCAGACCTTCTGCACCTGCTCCACCGGAACCCCCTCGGCGATCAGGGCCTGTTCCATCCGGGCGATCTCCTCCGGACTGACATTGCGGATCAGCTGGGCGAATCGCTTCTGCACCGTCCTGACATCGCTTCCCTCATGAAGATCCTTCACGATCTCCTTGAGCTGCTGCTGCCGATACTCGGCACTACCCATTTGAACCTCACTCATATCTTCCTTCACTCCTTGCACTGAAGTTTAATCCACGCGTCGGACCTGCTCAACAGTTCTGCCGGTGTATCTGTATACCTCGTCCTGGACACCGGGTCTGACATCGAATATCATCATTTCTGACTGGTTTGGTATTGATCCAGATCAAGGGTCGGGTGTGATAAAGCCATGTTTAGTGATCTACAGATGAGGAAAAAACTTCAGGGGCTCAAAGAGAGGTGAGTGGCGAAAACAACCACGAGAACGGGGGCCATGGTGCACTGCACGCGGTGTTTCTGGGAGTTGCCCGGATTTGAGGGCTTTTTCACCGGGTGTACACCACTAAAAAAAGATCGGTAGGCCCATCCAGGTGGGCCTACCCAGGTGGGGTCTCCCCGATCCCGGATAAGCTCGATTCCTCAAGCTCAGCTCGGTTTAATGGTGATCTTGCGGGGTTTTTCCGATTCTCTGCGATGCAGGTTCAGGGTCAGCACCCCGCCCTCGAGGTTTGCTTCGATCTTGTTGTGGTCGATGGTGTCATCGAGGGTGTAAACCTGCCGGAAGGTTCCGGAAGGCCGTTCTTTCATGAGGTAGGTTCCCTCACCGCTGCCAGCCTCTCGCTTTCCGGTGATTTGCAGCTCATTGCCGTCGACATCGATATCGAGCTGGTCCTTACCGACCCCCGGCATCTCGAGCTTCAGCGTGACTACGCCCGCCTCCTCCTCGCATATGAAGCAAAACGGCCGGATGAAGCGAACCTGCTCTTTCTCTCGTTCTTTCCGTACCTCTACGTCTTTTGCCATGGAATGTCTCCTTCTCTACTTGGATTTCAGCTCGATCCGCTTGGTCTTGGCTTCGTCGCGCTTGGGAAGAGTAATCCTGAGAACACCGTTGCTGAATGAAGCCTCGACCTTGTCGGCGTCTACAACCGACGGAAGAGAAATGGTCCGCTGAAAACTTCCCTCCCAGGTCTCCTTTTTGTAGACCTTTCGGTTTTCCGACTTCTGCTCGGTTTTCTTCTCCCCCTTGATGGTGAGAACCCCAGAGGCGATGCTGATATCGATGTCTTTCTGGTCGATACCGGGCAGATCGCATTCAACCGAGAAACTATCGGGATGCTCGATCACATCGATGGCCGGAGAAACCCGCCTGTCGAACAGCCCCTGGGTTTCCGGGAACCTGGGGAAATCGAACAGATCGTTGATTTGCCGCTGGAGCCAGTCAAAGGTGCCCACGGGCTCCAGATCCCTGTCGTACCAACGTATCAAAGCCATAACACACCTCCTAATTACCGGTATGGTCTCTATACATTGAGATTCAAAAACTATGCCATATTTCACAGATATGGCGCGAATAATTCTATGCTCACAAAAGAAATAGTTATCATATTTATCCCGCGGAAATTGGCTGAGCCACGCTCGCCCCTGCTCGGGTCATTTTGCCACAGACGGGCTTTTTCAATATGTCGAGTGTGTAAAAATGACCCGAATTCCGGTCGGGTACTATCGAAGCAACCGCTTCATGTCGTACAATTTGATAGAGGGATGAAACCAAAAGGGGTGAAACTAACAGGGGTGAAACTAACCAGGGTGAAACCGAGCAGCACGATTCCCATTGTCAGCCTGATCGTTCTACTCTTCAGCGCTCCTCTGTTATGGGCGAACGAGCCCGCGGATACCTCCTCTGCCCTGCACGTGCTGGCCGGCGTCTCCGGCGCGCTGCTCGTGAGCGCCGTGGCTTACCCCCTTGTGGACCTGGGTTCGGATCGCAGCAGCGCTGTTGTGGTTGCAGGACTGGGTGTGGGTGGGGCGTTCATCCTGGGTTTGAGCAAGGAACTGTTGGACTTGAGCGGGTGGGGACAGCCCCAGTGGTCCGATCTGTTGCTGACCCTGGGTGGAGGCTTGCTGGCCGGGAGCCTGGTGTACGCCGTAACCTGCCTCCAACCCGGCGGGGAGGAGGGGAGTCGGGGAATTTCGGTCGTGTACGGCGCCTTTGCGTTGATCCTCTCCCTTCCGGTGGGAGAGGACCTGTATCGACGTACTATTCTTTCTTTACGATCTCGATCGTGAAGTTGCTGGCCAAAGCGGCAATCGCACCGACGGCGGCCAGGATTGGAGCAACCACCATACCTACTACGCCGAGGGTCAGGGGGATCTCGATATAGGTCTCCCCACTGTCATTTTTGATGATGATGCGGCGAATGTTTCCTTCGTGGATCAGCTCTTTTACCTTTTTCAGCAGATCTTCGCCTTTGACCTTCACTTCCTCAATCTTTTCCGGCATCGAGTACCTCCCTATAGTGTTTCTACTAATATACTAACACCGTAAACACTTCGAAAACGCACCTTTGCCCCCGTTTTTACAAAATTCGCTGAATGAAACCAAGGCACGCCTCCGCACCTTCCCGGTAGTACGCCTGGTCGGGGTACATCGTGATGTGCTTCAGATGCATCTTGAGGTTGTAGATGTTCTTGCGCACTTCAAAAGCCTCATCTCCGGGAAAGGCGCTCCAGTAGCGATCGTAAAATCTGTCGTTCCCCAGACCGAACATCTCCATAAAGGACAACTCCCTGGCATAATCAGCCCAATAACCGGGAATATCGATGTAGCCACTGATAAAGGGACGCCCGGGATAGCCGGAACCCTCAAAATCGACCATCACGTTTCCCGACCAGATGTCATAGTGGGTCAGCGTGCTGCGCCGTCCGATATCCAGGGCTGGGGCAAGGCGCGGACGAACCCGCTCGATCTGACTGAGCATATCGGTGGACACCAATCTGCTGGCGCTGACTTCCGCAAACACAGCGTCGAAGCGGGGCAGCCAAAAATCCGCCCAGCTCTGACAGCGGCTGTACTCACCCGCCTCAACTCCGCCGAAGCCGCTGCTGCGCTCTTTGTGCAGCTCGATGAGCTGGACGGCGATCTGATCTGTCAGCCAATCGACCATCTCCCGCGTGAGCAGCCCGAACACCCTGTGCAGTACCACCCCGGGAAGCCGGGTCATGACCAGCAGCGTACCGGGCAGGAGCCTGCCCGAGGTGTCGATCAGCAGAGGACGGGGAACCGGCATGGCCGTGTGGCTGGCGAAGTAGCCCAGCACCTTGTACTCGCGGATAATCTTCTCATCCTTCTCCACGGGACTGATCTTGCAGACGATCTGCGGCTGGCCTGAGGAGAAGGACAGGCCGATTACCCGATTCCAGCAGCCGCCGCTGAGGACCTTGACCGTTTCAACTTTCAACTTTGCGGCACCGTCGCCGGTTTCGGCCAAAGCCAGCTGGGCGACGGCGCTGAGCCTCTCCATCGTCAGGAAGGGATCGATCTTTTCCCGGAGGATTTCTTCGCGGACGTTCACACCGTTAACACTTGCAGATCGGCTTTAACTTTGTGAGCCTCCAAATTGATCACCCCGGGATCGGCACCCAGAGCATAGGCGACCAGCTCGGCGATGTGGAACACGGGAATCACCCGCCGGTTCCTG
>CAZKCQ010000180.1:0-6201 GCA_964551205.1 uncultured Spirochaetaceae bacterium | reverse complement strand
CTGTTCCTCTCCCTGTTCGCCCAGGTCGGCTGGGGGCTGGGTTTCCGCCTGGGAGCCCTCAACCTGGGCACCCGCGTGGCCTACCGCTTCTGGAACGGGCCGATTCCGGGCACCCAGTTCGAGCCCTACCCGCTGGATGAGTTCAACGTCGGCGTCTTCGCCGGGCTGCGGTTCTAGCTCAGAAGCGCCCGGCCGGGCGCCTGCCGGCGTACCGGCACCCCTGGGCGTGTCGAACGTGGGTCCTCTACGATCCGACGACCCGCAGCCCGGACACGGTATTTTCCACATCCACCCACTGGACAGCCAGGGTTTCCCTGAACCGGGCGAGAAGTTCGCCCGGCATCAGCGCGGAACCAGCTATACCTACCTTTTGCGGCGGTTCAGGGGCACTTTTGGGAATGATTTCCGACAGGCCAATCCGCAACACAGCTTGGCACACAGCCGCTTTGTGCCTATGCTGGTTGCCAGGCTGGGCATCGACCGGCTGTTTTCGAAACTTCAGGAGTGAAACGATGAGCAAAGACAAACTGAATCAGGCCTTCGAAATCGCCAGGAACCGCTACACCGAGCTGGGTGTGAACGTGGATAATGCGCTGGAGCAGCTCAAGTGTGTTTCCTTGTCCATCCACTGCTGGCAGGGCGACGATGTGGGGGGCTTCGAGGCTCCCGAGGCCGAGCTTTCCGGCGGGGGGATCCAGGTGACCGGCGCCTATCCGGGCAAGGCGCGGACTCTCGCCGAGCTCAGGCAGGATGTGGAGAAGCTGATCTCCCTGCTTCCGGGCAGCCATCGGCTCAACCTTCACGCCATCTACGGGGACTTCGGCGGCAAACCGGTCGATCGGGATCAGATCGAGCCGGAGCACTTCGAGAGTTGGGTACGGTGGGCTGCGGAAAACGGGGTCAAGCTGGACTTCAACTGCACCTGTTTCTCTCACCCCCTGGCCGAGGCCGGGTTCACCTTGAGCAGCAAGGATGAAAGGGTGCGCTCGTTCTGGATCGAACACGTGAGGCGCTGCCGCCGGATCAGTGCCTACATGGGGGAAAAGCTGGGGGATCCCTGCATACACAATCTCTGGCTGCCGGACGGGGCCAAGGACCTGACGGTGGATCGCTTCGGTTATCGGCGGCTGTTGATGCGTTCCCTGGATTCGGTCTATGAAGAGCAGCTTCCCGACTCCGCGATGAAGGATGCGGTGGAATCCAAGCTGTTCGGCATCGGCAGCGAATCCTTCGTGGTCGGTTCCCACGAATTCTACATGGGATACGCCCTCAGCAGGGACAAGCTCATCTGCTTCGATCTGGGCCATTTTCATCCCACCGAGTCGGTGGCGGACAAGATCTCCAGCATCTTCTGCTTCGTGGATGAGATGCTGCTGCACGTCAGCAGGCCGGTGCGCTGGGACAGCGATCACGTGGTGGTTATGAACGACGAGGTGAGGTCTCTGTTCGAGGAGGTAGTACGCAGCGGCTGTCTGGCCGGTACACACGTGGGACTGGACTTCTTCGACGGATCGATCAACCGGCTGGGCGCCTGGGCCGTGGGGAGCCGGGCAACCCTCAAATCCCTCCTCTACGCCCTGCTCGAGCCCCGGGAGCGACTGCTGAGCTACGAAGAGAAGGGGGATTACTTCGCCCGCCTGGCTCTATTGGAGGAGTTAAAAACCCTGCCCTTTGGTGCGGTTTGGGACGCCTACTGTGCTCAGGATGATGCGCCCCTGGATCGCGAGATCATCGAAATTGTTCACGCATACGAAAAGGAGGTTACCGCCAGGCGAGCCTAGCCGATCAATCCATGACCAGCCCGCCGCCCGATCCCGGTGGATACCAGAATCAACCGGGCCTTTTCTGTGGCCCTGGCGCTGACCGGGACCATGTGCACCCTCATGACCCGGTGCTCGATCTGTCCGTTCTCCATTAGCTGTTTAATCCCGGCCCGCAGCGGGTAGCCGAAGCCGCGGATTTCCCGGGCATGGCTTCGGCTACGGGGAGATTCTCGGGAATATGCCGAGGTGCTCCAGAAGGGAAGCGTAGGCTCGTTTGTGAATTCCGGTCTGGAATCCGCCCAGATCCAGGGGCACCCGGTCAGGAACCTCGTGGTTGAGAGCGCGTTGCAGACGATCCCGGGAAGTCAAGGTTTCCTTTCCCGACATCCGCGTATCCTCCTGATGTTCACAGATAGTTAAAGAAGCTTATTCGGTTTAGCTGCCGGCACCCTATTAGTAGCATACCGTATAAATGCTTAGGAATAAACAAAATCTAGTTCATAATGCACATTTTGAAAACCTTGAAACAAACGCTTCCCTCGTTTATAACAGTAACAGTATGGAGAAAAAGATATTTATCACGTCCACCGAACCGCGCAGCGGCAAGAGTCTGGTGACGATCGGGTTGATGCACGCCCTGCAGGGGATCATTCCCAAGGTGGGATACATGAAGCCGATCGGCCAGCGATACGTCGGGGACAGCACCATCGATCAGGATGCTCTGCTGGTTCGGGATATCTTCGGCCTGAACGATGAGCTGAAGGATATCAATCCGGCCTCGATTCAGGATGCCCAGGAGGACAAGGACAAGCTATTCGAGCGGGTGTTCGAGGCCAGCGCACGCCTGTCCGAGGGCAGGGACGTCATGGTCTTCGAGGGCACCGACTACACCAGCACCATCTCCGCCCTGGAGTTCGACATCAACGCCGAGCTGGCTCATAATCTCGTGGCGCCTGTCCTCCTGGTGGCCAGCGGCGCAGGCAAGGAGTTCTCGCAGATCGTAGACAGCATCATCGAGGCAACAGAATCGTTCCAGGAGATGAACTGCAACCTCCTCGGGGTGGTGGTCAACCGCTTCGAGACGGAGAGCTTCACCCGGGACACGGATAAGCTGCGGGAGATGTTCCTGAAGAGGAACATCACCCTGTACGGCACGCTCCCGTCGAATCTGCTGCTGTCCCGGCCCAGGCTGCGGGATGTGTCCGAACAACTTGGTGCGGAGATCTTTTATCAGGGGGATGATCTATCCAGGGTGGTGACGGACGTCAAGATCCTGGCCATGACCCCGGAGAACGCCCTGGGCTATGTCGGAGAGATCGACGGCTATTTGCTCATTACCCCCGGGGATCGGGTGGAGAATATTCTTGCGGCCATGGCGGCCCAGCGTTCGGTGTTCTATCCCCGTTTTTCGGGGATGATCCTGACCGGGAATTTGGTGCCCGGTCCCAACGTACGCAAGCTGTTCAAGGGGCAGGTGGAATCCGGTCTTACCATCCTGAAGGTGCCTGATGACACCTACAGCTGCGCTCTCAAAGTGAACGAGGTATCCGGCGAGCTGAAGAAGGACGACAAGGAGAAGATCGATCTGGTCAACCAGCTGGTAAATGTACACATCAACACGGATCAGATCTTCAAGGAGCTCGGAACCCTGGTCAGCGATATCGTCACACCCCGGATGTTCCAGTACCGCATTCTGGAGATGGCCAAACGGGAGCGCAAACGCATCGCCCTGCCCGAGGGTACGGAGCCCCGGATCCTGGAGGCGGCTGCGGAGGTGTTGAATCGGGGGATCTGTGATATCACCCTGCTGGGGGATATCGACACGGTGAAGCAGCTGGCCCACCGCAACAATCTGGATCTGAGCGGGGCCGATTTGATCGACACCAAGAAGCCGGATCCCAGGGTGCTGCAGAACTATGCCGAAACCCTTTATGAGCTGCGCAAGCATAAAAGCGTGACCAAGGAGATGGCCCGGGACCTGCTGCTCGATCCGGTGTACTACGCGACCATGATGGTGTACAAGGGAGATGCCGACGGTTTCGTCTCCGGCTCTACCCACTCCACCGCCGATACCCTGGGCCCGGTCCTGCGGGTGATTAAAACCAAACCCGGAGTGTCCCTGGCCTCCAGCATCTTCTTCATGGCCCTGCCCGAGCAGGTGCTGGTGTACGGGGACTGCGCTCTGGTGGAGAACCCGACCGCGGAGCAGATGGCCGATATCGCCATCACCAGCGCGGACACGGCCAAGGTTTTCGGTATCGAGCCCAAGGTGGCGCTGCTCTCCTACTCCACCGGCACCTCCGGAAAGGGAAAGGACGTGGACAAGGTACGGGAGGCGGCCCGTATCGCCAAGGAGAGACGGCCCGACCTCCTCATCGAGGGCCCGATCCAGTACGACGCTGCCACCTCCGCGGAGGTCGCCAGGGTGAAAGCCAAGGATTCCTCGATCGCCGGTCAGGCCACGGTGTACATCTTCCCCGACCTGGATGCGGGGAACACCGCCTACAAGGCGGTGCAGAGGGCGGCCAATGTCCCGGCGATCGGTCCGGTGATGCAGGGTCTGGCCAAGCCGGCCAACGACCTGAGCCGCGGCGCCACGGTAACGGACATCATCTACACGATCGCCATAACGGCGATCCAGGCCCAAAGCACGGGGAGGAGTTGATTCGCACCGTGCGACCGAAATCAATTGCACTTTACGCGGTTTTGCTGCTGGTTCTGCTGGGGCTGATCGCCGTCAGCGCCTATTCGCTGCGGCAGTACGTACGCCAGCGGGAAAGCCGGCGGCTGGTGGAAGAACAGCTCAGCCTTGAGATCCAGAGTATTCTCGAGCACTGCCGGGATCAAATCCTGCGCCACCCGGATTATGACCTCAGTAGCGAACGGGAGTTTCTGACATCCTTCGCCCAAGGAACGCCAAGAGATCAGCTGCAGGATCTTAGCGCGCTCAAAGCGTTTTCTGAAGAGTTGGACGAAAAGCTGCTGCTTCGATCCGCGGGAATCAGACCCGGTGACAGCTGCTGGAATGAGGCAGTACGCTACAAGACTTACAGCCCCAACGGATTCAAGGATCTGTACGAGCAGTTGGACTACGCCCAGGCCGAACCGATAGTGCAAGCACCATGGATCAGCGGGGACCTGGCGGCGGACCGACGCATAGTGGAGCTGGCCACCGGGCGGGGTTACCGGCTGCGCCGGCAGGCCGATGAAAACGCTCTGGTTGCCGAGGGCCCTCATTCCCTGCAGGAAGCGGCCATGGAGGCTTGGCGGGAAATGCAGGCTGCTGCCCGGGCGGAAGGTGTGGATCTGGAGCTGGTTTCCGCCTATCGCTCCGTGGAGCGGCAGCGCCAGATCTTCCTCGGAGAGCTGCGCCGGATGAGCGTGCAAAGCACGGGCCGGGAACTCGACGTAGAAGCGATCGCCGCCGGAGAGGCGGACCACTGGATCGAGGAGGTGCTTCGCTACAGCTCGATCCCCGGGTTCTCCAAGCACCACAGCGGATACACCATTGATATCTCCGATCCGTCCCGGGGCCGTGCCTTTACCGACTTCCAGCAGACCGGTGGATTCGCCTGGATCTCCGCGCACAACTACCTGAACGCCAAGCGTTTCGGCTTTATTCCCAGTTATCCCGCCGGTGCCGTGGAGCAGGGCCCGGAGCCCGAGCCTTGGGAATACGTGTGGGTGGGGCGGGATCTGCTGCTTATCCGCCCCCTCCACGGGCATTGAGGGTAGGTGCGTGAACGACAATTTCTTCTGGCGGGAGCTCGGCCTGGAGCCGGGAGTAGAGCGCAGGCAGATCAAGAGAGCCTACTGGCAGCTGGCCCGGCAACATCACCCGGATTTCTTTCCCGAAGATCGCAAGGCCATTCAGGAGCTGAAGATGATCGCCCTGAACGAGGCCTACGCCTACCTGATGGGTGCGCTGCGCGTGGAGGGGCTTAATGCCGCAGGCAGTGCTGCCTCCCGAACGTCCCGCGAATCGCCATACTCCGACAGGCGACACAGCCAACCCGGCGGCGACGGTCAGGCCGGGCCCGAGGACTTGAGATTCGATACCTCCTGGAGCGGACCGGGTGCAACCGGTGTGGCTGAACCGGCCGCCGACCGCACCGATCTGGGCTTCCACAAGGATCCCTCCTACGCCTACTACAAGCAGGGTTTTGTCCACTTCTCCCGGGCCATCCACGGAATCGAGGCCCTGTACCAATCCCTGTCGCAGCGCCGGGTGGTCCATTTCAAACCGAGGGATGACGCCTACCAGAGATTTGCCGAAGGATTGGTCGAGCTGCGCCGGGCCCACGAGTACTTCTCCCGGGTAGTACAGGAGTTCGACAGCAGCATCTGGAAGCACGACGCGCGCATGAAGCTTCGGCGCATCGAACGCTTCACCGGTCTGTACAGAAGGATCCTGGGGAACCTCACATCAGCCGGTTAG
>CAZKCQ010000179.1:2300-6236 GCA_964551205.1 uncultured Spirochaetaceae bacterium | reverse complement strand
GGTCCAGGATCGCCTCCATGCGGCAGGGCAGGCCTCCGACGTGCACCGGGATCACAGCGGCGATCGAGGGATCATTGTGGAAAGCGCGCTCCAACCGTTCGGGACTGAGGTTGCAGCTGTCCTCATCGATATCCACGAACAGCGGATCGGCGCCCAGGTAGCGGATCACCTCGGCAGTGGCGGCAAAAGTGTAGGGGGAGGTAACCACCTTGGCGTTCTCCCGCACACCGGCGGCTTCCAAACACAGATGAAGCCCCGAGGTGGCCGAGTTGACGGCCAGGGCGTGCTCCACCCCCGCCCGGGCGGCAAACTCCCTCTCGAACTGAAGCGTCACCTCCCCGGTTGTCAGCCAACCGCTGCGCAGCACCGACAGCACCGCCTCCTCCTCTTCTCGATCGATCGAGGGGTGATAAAAGGGGATAAACTCAGTGGGCCGGCTCATCTTCCGGTACCCGGAGGGTGGGAACGATCTCTTTGAGGGTCTGTCGAAGCGCCGTTCGGTTGCGGTATACCTCCGGGTTCCGAGCATCGTAGAAGCAGATCGGCTGGAGCCGCTCGATAACGCCCTCCAACTGTCCGTTCAGAGCGTAGTGGCGGTCGAGTTTGAGGATCTTCGGGTACTCCGTGGATTTGGCCTTGTCCCCGTTGCTCCACAGGCTCTCCATCAGCTTCTCACCGGGGCGAAGACCCGTGTAGACGATCTGGATCTCCGTCTGCGGCTCGTAGCCGTAGAAGCGTACCATCTGCTCGGCCATCTCCTTGATCGATACCTGTTCTCCCATATCGAGCAGATACAGGCCCCGCGGCTTCCCGACCCCGCCGGCTTGAAGCACCAGGCTTGCCGCCTCCGGGATGGTCATAAAGAAACGCTTGCTCTGCGGATCGGTGACCGTGACCGGCCCCCCTTTGAGGATTTGGCTGCGGAACAGCGGCAGGATACTGCCTCGGGAGCCCAGAACGTTGCCGAAGCGCACGACCAGGAAAACCTTGCCCGGGTTGTCCTGGCGCAGCACCAGCTCTTCGGCGATGAGCTTGGAGGCTCCGTAAACGCTCCCCGGATCAACGGCTTTGTCCGTGGAAACCAGTAGGAAGCGCTCCACCTCCGCGGCCAGGGCCGCGTCGATGATATTCCTGGTCCCGAACACGTTGTTTTTCACGGCCTCCACCGGGTTGGCCTCCAGCATGGGCACGTGTTTGTGAGCGGCCGTATGAAACACCACATCCGCCCGGGTCCGCTCGACTATGTAGTGCATGAAGTCCCGATCCTGCAGCTCCCCCAGGATCGGCACAATCGTGGCCCGCTCTCCGACACCTTCCTCCTGAAGCAGACGCAGTTCCCGTTCGATCTCATAGATGCTGTTCTCTCCGTGCCCGAACAGGAAAAGCCGCTCCGCTCCCCCGGACAAAAGCTGCCGGCTGAGCTCGGCTCCGATGCTGCCGCCCGCTCCGGTCACCATGACTCGCCTGCCCCTCAAATAGGCCAGGCTCTTTTTCAAATTGACCTGGATGGGGTCTCGGGAAAGCAGATCCTCGGGATTGATCTGGCGGGCCTGGATCAGGTGGGCTTCCCCGTCGAGGATCTGGGAGATCCGGGGTACGAAGCGTATGCGCACGAACCCGGCTTGAACCAGGAGCCGGTAAATTTTCTTCAACTGCTCCCGCGTAGCCCCTGGGATGGCGATGATCGCCTCGTCGGCGGGCGTGGTCTTGAGCAGCTCGACGACCTCCTGAATCGGACCGAGAATGGGGATAGAATGGATGCGGGAACCGATCTTCTGCGGATCGTCATCCAGAAAGGCAACGACCTTGCCGAAGATCCCCTTTTTTCGGATTTCCCGGGCCAGGGTGATCCCGGTGATGCCCGCCCCGATTATGTATATTCTGTTGTCGGACCTGCGCGGAGTCATAGCTCTTCTAGATTGTCGGCGGGCGTGTCGGGCGGTTTAGATTTAAAGTTCGGCGCCTCACCGCGAGGCCGGCTGGTCCATCGCCTTCTCCAGGGCGTCGAAGCCGAAATCGATCAGGAAGGAATCCTCGTACAGCTCCAGGCGGATCCGTGCCCGTCCCTTACGACGATCGACCTTGACCACCCGCCCCTCCATCCCCATCAATGGTCCGGAAATCACCCGGATGCGGTTGTCCTGATCGAAGTACACCCTGGACCGCTGTACGACCTCGCCATAGGATAGAAAGTGGAGAAGGATCTCCCGATCCCGGGCACTGAGAGGCTCGATATGCTGATTGTCCTTGAGATAGCGCAGGAAACCGGAGATCCTCTTCAGCGCCCCGTAAAGCGGCGGTGGAATGGATTCAGCCTGCAGAAACAGGTATCCCGGGAAGATCGCGGCCAGCGAGTCTTTCCACTCCCCCTGGCGACGGATGCGAAGGGCTCTCCTGGGCCAAAACAGCCGCTGCGCCGGAGCCCGGAGAACCTTGTCCGCCTGTTTTATGTACTGCTGCTCTCTACCGGTACGAACTTGAATAACAAAAAAGGCCATAGCGGATATCAACTACGGTATCACGTTCCCTTCTGGCCTTTCAACGCGTTTGCACCGATAATGGGGTAAACTGCAATTCTTCGGAGCCGTCCATGAAACTCAAAGCAGTAGTGCTGCAGCTGCTGATCCTCTCCTCCTTTGCCTGTTTTGCACAGACGTTAATGGTCGTGGCCACCGAAATACGGGATGGAGAAGAGCTCAGCCGTCCCTTCGCCAGCCAGGAAGGATTGATCGAGGGGCTGTTTGATTCGGGATTCGTGAGCTTCGACACCGGGCTGTACGCACCGGCGGTGAACTGGGGGACGATGGATTTCCGGGAACCTCTGGACATCGCCCGACAGGGCCTGGCTCAATACCTGCTGGCCGCCGAAGTGAGGTCGATCACCGAAGCCCGAGATCCGGCCGCCGAACAGAGCGACACGGGGGAGAGCCCTGTCCGAGGGCTGCTTAAAATCGAAACATCGGTACGCTACTATCTCTTCGACGTCAGGAATACGGCGCGCCTCGGCGAGGGAGAGCTTTTCGTCGACAACGGAAGCCCTGAGACCCTGGAGCTCACCTATACGGAGTTCCTCTACTCCGTGGGTCGGGATATCGCGGGTCGGAGCATCGATCTGATGCGAAAAACCACGGAAAAACCTTGATGTAGGAGCGCCGCAGCAGGCGCCGGCAGCCGCGGCGCCCGGGGTTCAGCCCCCATTTCGCTTTTCTCTTTTTCCTGCTATACTGTTCATTCAGGGGTTGATTTAGCCGATGTAAGAGAAGAGGGACTATCTCCTACCATGCGAAAACGTAGACAAGTTCTGCCTTTCATCATGCTGTGTCTCTGCACGTTTGCGGCCCACGGCCAGCAGAGCCAGCAAAGCTGGCAGGGAAACGCAGCTGTTGCACGGAGCGGCGAGTTCGCCGCCCCCGGCTTGTATGCCGCTTCCAACGCCTTTCCGGAAAACACCACCATCCTCGTGCAAAACGCCCAGACCGGACAGAGTGTCCGGGTAATGGTGACCCGGCGAATCAGGGGCACGGCAAGTATCTTTCTGCTCCTCTCCGAAGAGGCGGGACAACAGATCGGGCTGACCGGATCCCAGGTGATCCGCGTCCGGGCCAGCGTGGTCGGTACCCCGGACACGGATCTGGGGGATTCTCTGCGGGAAGAGGCGTACAGCAACGACCCGGATCTCAACCCCGCAGTCAGCGTCACCGAAGAGCAGCTGCTGTCCGGACCCGCGGAGGAGGAAGTGGCGGTGGTCGAGGAGCCGGTGGAGATCGCCCAGGCTACCCCGCCCGAGCCTGAGCCCGAAGCCGAGACGGTAGCGGAGCAGGAGCCCCCCGAGATCGCCGAGAAACCGGCCGCAGCACCCGCTGCAGCACCGGCAACACCGGCAACACCGGAGGAAAAACGCCTGCAGGAACTGGCCGACAGAATCCCTCAGAAACA
>CAZKCQ010000179.1:0-2200 GCA_964551205.1 uncultured Spirochaetaceae bacterium | reverse complement strand
CAACACCGGAGGAAAAACGCCTGCAGGAACTGGCCGACAGAATCCCTCAGAAACAGCTGTACATGCCTCCCCGGCAGCAGGAGGTCTACGCTCTGGCTCCCGAACCGGGCCCGAGCGAAGAGGCGGAGGAGGAAATTGCAGCAGCAGAGCAACCCGAAGAAGAGGTGGAGGAAGCCGAGGAACAGCCGCCCACCGAAGTGATAGCAGAAGCTGAGGAAGAGCTGCCTGAAGAACTCCCGGAAGAGGTAGTCGAAGTCGCGGAGGAGGGACCACCCCGGGTGAGCATGGTCGAACCCGAGGCGGAGGAAGAGCCGTTGGAGGTCGCCCTGCCGGGTCCGGAGGCGGCCGAGCCGGAAAAACCCAGCCCTGAGGGAACCCGGTTGCCGGCTCCCGCGGAGGAGACGCCCCTAACGGTGGCACCGGAAGAACCGCCTACCGGCGAGATCGAGGAAGCCGTGGCCGCGGAGGAAGTCGTTGAGCAGCCTGTCGAAGAGGCGGCTGTCGCCGAAGAGGAAGAAGCGGTGGTAGAGGAACAACCGGTGGCAGAGGTCGCCATGGCCGAAGCCGCTGCGGAAGAACCGGCGAAGCTTTCCGAGACGCTGCCCGCCCGGACCTACTTCGTGCAGCTTGGCGCCTACTCCACCCGGACCCTGGCGGAGAAGCTTGCCGGGGATCTCACCCAGAGCTACTCGGTAACGATCCTTCCGGCCGGCTCGGGAGGCAGACGCTTCTACAAGGTGCTCGTCGGACCGCTGAACGTGGATGAGAGCGGCACACTGCTCTACCAGTTCCGATCCCGCGGTTTCAAAGATGCCTTCATCCAATACGTCGAGTAATCTCAAACCCGAACAGGTAAAACAGGAAATCCAGGAACTCTGCGAACGACTCAATCGCTATCAGCACGAGTACCACGTGCTCAGCCGTCCCAGCATATCCGACAGGGAATACGACCGCCTGTTCGACCGCCTCCTGGAGCTTGAGCGGGCTTTCCCGGAGGCCAGGCGGATTGACTCGCCCACGCAGAGAGTCGGATCGGACCTGACCCACGAGCTTCCCGAAGTCCGCCATACGATCCCCGTCTTGAGCCTGGACAAGGCCTATACGGCGGAGGACCTCGAGGCCTGGATCGTCAAGACCAATAAGAACGCCGATCAGGCCCTCTCCTACGCCGTAGAGGAGAAGATAGACGGTGCTTCCATCGTCCTGTACTACGAGGACGGCCTGCTGAGCCGGGCCGTGACCCGCGGGAACGGCATCGTCGGAAACGACGTTACTGCGAATGTGCGAACCATCGGTGCGGTACCGCTGCGCCTCACCCGGCCGGAAACCGTAGCCGTACGGGGGGAAATCTTTCTGCCCCGGAGTCTGTTCGAGCGCATTAATTCCGAGCAGGAGACCCCCTACGCCAATCCCCGCAACCTGGCCGCCGGCACGCTGCGTCGGGTGAAGAGCGCCGATGTTGCGGCCGTTCCCCTGGATATCTTCGTCTACGAGGGACACTTCCTCTCCCCTCCCCAAACACATGTTGAAGTCCTGGAGCTGCTGGAGGAGCTGGGGTTCAAGCTCAATTTGGACACAGCCTTTTTTTCCGGGCAGGACGATCTCGAGCTGATTCGGAAACAACATCCTTCCCGGACCAGCGGAAGCCTGACTGAAATCCCCCGATATCTGGAGCTGGCCCGCAGGCGGCGCCGGGAGCGGGACTACGAAATAGACGGGCTGGTCGTCAAGGTAAACGAGCTCGCGGCCCGGGAATCCCTCGGCTTTACCGGCCATCATCCCCGCTGGGCGATCGCCTTCAAATTCGAAGCCCCGGAAGCGGAATCGGTTGTGGAAAACATCGAGGTACAGGTCGGCAGGACCGGCCGCATCACGCCGGTGGCCAGAATCAGACCCGTACTTCTCTCCGGATCCACGATTTCCAACGCCACCCTGCACAACCAGGACTACGTGGATCTTCTCGAGCTGGCCGTCGGAGATCGGGTCAGCGTCTCCAAGCGGGGCGACGTGATCCCGGCGGTGGAGCGGGTGGTGGAGAAGAATGAGCTGGGCAACACCACCTGGAAGATGCAGAAAAGCTGTCCATCCTGCGGCAACGAATTAGCCCGCCAGGGGGCGCACCATTTCTGCCTGAATCCGAATTGTCCCGATCAGGTTCGCGGCCGGATCCGTTTCTTTGTGGGCAGAAATCAGATGGATA
>CAZKCQ010000178.1:0-6258 GCA_964551205.1 uncultured Spirochaetaceae bacterium | reverse complement strand
CTGCTTCCCTTCGAGGAGGCCAAGCTCTACGGGCACAACGCCATCCACGCCCTGATTGCCTACCTGGCCGACCTGAAGGGGTACACGGTCATGAGCGAGGTACGCCGTGACCCCTTGATCATGGAGACGGCCCGCAGGGCTTTCATCGAGGAGTCGGGAGCCGCCCTGATTCGCAAGCACGCCCGCGCGGGGGATCCTCTGTTTACCGAGCATGGCTACACGGAGCACGCCGATGATCTGCTGGCACGAATGACCAACCCCAACCTCAACGATCTGGTCGAGCGGGTGGGTAGGGATCATCCCAGGAAGCTGGGCATTGAGGATCGCCTGTACGGCGCCATGGTCATCGCTCTGGAACAGGGAGTAGAGCCGCGCAACCTCGGAGTCGGAGCGGCCGCGGGAGTCCTGTCGATGATCGGACGGCGAGAGAACCTCGGTCGGGAGTTCGTTCATCTGCCGAAATCGGTGGAGAATCTTGACCGGGATGCTCTATCCGGACTCCTGCGGGAAATATGGGGGAATCACCCCGCGGTGGAGAGTCACGGGAAGCGGCTCATCGATCTCACCTGGCGGGGCGTGGAGGAGCTGCGCCGGCTGGGCATCGCCTGAGGGGCGAGTCCAGAAAGCCACTTCTACGGATCCCATGCGGTTCAGAGTGTTCGCCGTAGTCAGCAGGCAGGTGCTGATCGATTCCAGGTTTTCGTCGGTCATCTGCGCACCGATCTACAGTTCCTACGAAGGGCTGTCCACTCAAGTGCCGGTGGGAGTCGATGAAGGTTTAAAGCGTGATAGCTCGATCTACTGTGACGAACTGGCAAGCCTGTCGAAAAATTTTCTTACTGATTTCGTAGGGACTCTGTCAGAAGAAAAGCTCGCGCTCTTGAACCGCAGTTTGTCAATTGCCGTAGGCCTGGATTAGTAAAGACCCTATCAACGATACTCCGCGCTCTCCTTGACCAGGCGTTGGTAGAGTTCGTCCAAACCCAATATTCCTGACCACTTTTTTATGTATGCCCAATCGAGCCTCTCCGCCTGAACGATCGCTATACCTAAGGCGTCTGTAAACTGTCTTTCAGATTGACCAAGTTTGGCCCACTCCAATTTACTCAGTATGGCATCTTCGGGCGCGACCAGATAGAGGGTCTGGCTGAGCATGTATACCGATTTACGGCGATTGAACTCCTCGACACTGTAGGGGCGGTTCTTCCGGATGATGAGGTCCGCCTTGTACCCAGATGTGGCATCGAAGACATTGAACAGCGTTGTGTGGGACAGTGCCTCCTTTGCGGCCTGTTCGTCGGCATAGTAGTTTTTGTTTTGTAGGGCAGTGACTAGCGCCTGCAGATTTTCACTCGATGCCTCAATTACTATATCTACATCCTGGGTAGAGCGGGGACGACCATAGAAGGTGCTGCTGATCGATCCGCTCACCATGTAGGCAATCCCAGTCTGCTCTAAAGTTGTGATTATGTCTTTGAGGAACTCGGCTAGGTTTTTCACGAGCTACTTTCGTTAACAGATCTTTTTAGCTTCTGCGGCAGTTTCCAGCCGAGAACCCTCTCAAGGAAGTGTAGCTGCAATTCTTGGTTGGATTGTGTAGGATTTGCCGACTTGTACGAACTAAAAGCGATGTCCCTCATGTTGTCGCTGAGTTCGAAGCCGATGGCCGAGCGTTTCTGCGGACCCATCCGCCTGTAGGTCTCGAAAAGAGCTTTTTCCACTTCGAACGGAGTGTCTGGGGAGGGCATTATGACACTATCATAACTTCCCCCGCTGGGTGTGTAAACTGTGCACATACACTCGGGGGGAACTGGCTACGACAATCAGGGATCGTCGGTCGGTCTGCCTTTCAGCCCGAGCTCCCTCCCCCATAGCCCATAGGATAGAACAGCAGTCCCGAGAGAGGTTTCGGGTAGAAGTGGGTGGACTTTCTGGGCATGCGCTCGTTGTTCTCGGCAATGGTGATGATGTCCGTGAGCCGGGTCGCGTTTAGGATCAGGGCCACCTGCATGCGCCCCTCCCGCACCGACCTCAGCGCCGCTTCCAGGTCCTTGGTGTAGGCTACGTTGGTCTGGGCGGACAGCTGCTCCTCAGTCAGCCCGATGATCCTCTGCAGGATCAGGGTGTTGAGGATGTTCACGTCGAGAAGCTTCCATTCGGAGGAGAAGGGGATGTCCACCATCTCCTCGTAGGCTTCGGAGTCCTTTAAGGTGATGAGGAAGAAGCGGTTCAGTTTGGTGATCAGGGCGCCGAACTTGTGCACTCCCGGCTCCACATCCCGCAGATCCCGCAGCCAGCGCCTGCGCACCTCCGCCTCGTTGCTGTCGTTGAAGGAGTAGCTCTTGACGTGGAAGTGTTCCAGGATGGAGAGGTGCAGATCGCTCAGGTTCGAAAATTGCAGGTTGTAGAGGGTTCGATAGGTCGGCAGCACTGTCAGCCCCTCGTGCACGGAGTTGACCAGGAACATCATGATGAACTCCCATGGAGCTTCGGGACCGGCGTCGGGGTAGCGCCGACGCATCTCATCCCGGATGTTGAGCATGGCCTGGTAGCGATGATGACCGTCGGCTATATAGATGGTGAGGTGCTCCATGGTCCGGGAGATAATCCGGCATTTCTCGGGGTCGAGCAGGCGCCACATCCGGTGGTGAACCAGGGTCGATTCCTCGTAGTAATCGATGATCGCCTTCTGCTGCCCCGTTTCATCGAGGATGTTGTCTATCACGTAGGCCCTGTCGTGGTAGATCGACCAGATGTATTCGAACTGGGTTTCCGTGGTGCGCATCAGATGGACCCGATCCTCCAGAGGCCGGGTCATGATCTTCTCGTGGGGCAGGATCTTTCTCTCCTCGTAGTCCTGCAGCCGCACCAGACCGATGAAACCCTTGACTGTTTTGCGCCCGATCTCCGGGATGTCGAAGGCCTGCTCGTAGACCCAGAAGGAAGGCCGCCCGGTCTCCCGAACCACCCCTTCTGCCTTCCATCGGGCCAGATGGCTCCCGGCCCGGGTGTAGGGGTTTTCGCTCTCGTTGTCTCCGGCCTGCTCTTTGTTGAGAATCAGGCGGATCACGTTGTAGGGATGCTGCCGGTAGTAGGTCTCCTGCTGCTGCGGTGAGATCACGTCATAGGGCTGAGCCAGGCAGAGCCCGATGTCTTCGATCTTCTCCGGGTCGTAGTGCAGAGCGCGGAACGGACGGACTTCGTTTAGCGGATGGGACATTTACAGTCTCCCGGACTTCTTCGGGCGGTGAAAAGGCGATTCCAGACCGTCATCAAAATAAAAGGCTCTTCCAGCGCTGTCAAGGCCCCCGGGGGTGGATTGATCGTTTCGCGTTTTTATTGACATAATGAAGAGGGTGATTTTCCCAGGGATATTGACATGAACAATTATGGGAAGCCGGAGCTTTCCGGCCATTTTCAGAAGAGAAAGTCCTCTGTGATCCGCACGGCTCAGCTCGAGTTTCTCAAGCGCAGAGATGCCGTGGAGGCGATCAACCTCGCCATAGGGAACGTATCATTACCCATGCATCCGGCGATGGTTCGTCGCCTGTCGGACCTGCGGGCTCAGGATAGTCCGTTTCAAAACGGCGCGGTGCGTTATACCCCAACCGTCGGTATGGAGGAAACCCGAGCGGCTTTCCGTCATGTTATCGCCTCCAGCGGTTTTGACGTGGACCAGCTGCAGGTGCAGATCACCGATGGCGGGTCCCACGCCATGGAGCTGGTAATTCTCGGCGTGTGCGGCGAAGTCGGGACTCCGGACAAGCCGTTGATGATCATCGATCCAACCTACACGAACTACACAGCCATGGCCTCCAGGCTCGGCCGCGGCACTGTAGCTGTGACACGAACGCTGCAGGCCGACGGTCATTTCACCCTGCCGGACCTCTCACGGATCGAACAGATCATCCTGGAACGCAAGCCGGGAGCTCTCCTGGTGATCCCGTATGACAACCCCACCGGCCAGCTGTACAGCAGGACGCAGATGCTGAAGCTGGCCGAGTTGTGCGTGCGTCACAACCTGTGGATGATCAGCGACGAGGCCTATCGAGAGCTGTATTACAGCGGCAGCGAAGTGATAAGCATCTGGGGCATCAGCGATCGTGATGTTCCCGGTATCGAAGGTAGACGAATCAGCATAGAGACATGCTCCAAGGTATGGAACGCCTGTGGGCTGCGAATCGGGGCTCTGGTGACGGACAATGAGGAGTTTCATAACCGGGCCGTGGCGGAGAACACGGCCAACCTCTGTCCCAATGCGATCGGGCAGTATATCTTTGGAGCGTTGGCCGGCGTGCCGCTTGAGGAGCTTCATAAATGGTACGAGCAACAGAGAGAATACTACCGAACCCTGCTCGATGAGCTGACCTCTCAGATACGGGAACTCCTGCCAGGTATCATCGTTTCCTCACCGGATGCGGCTATATACTCGGTAGTGGATGTGCGGCGGGTCGTACCGGAGGATTTCGAGGCCATGGATTTTGTGCTGCACTGCGCCAGGGAAGGGGCGGTGGAGCTGGAGGGAAAACAATACACCTTGCTGGTGGCTCCGATGTCGGGCTTCTACGACCTTCCTCCAGCGGAAAATCCCGGCAGGACCCAGATGAGGTTCGCCTATGTTGAACCGCTGAATCTGATGAAGCTGGTCCCCAGGTTGTTCGAAGAGCTGCTCCAAGGATATCTCGAGCGTTTGCCGAGTCCCACAGCGGCGCTTCGCCGGTAGTCATTTGCCGCAAAAGCTCTCCATTATGTCCCTCCCAGAGGGTGCTTGCCCCGATAAGAGAACCTGGCGATGAAAAAGAAACCCCTTATACCTGCTGAAGCGATAACTAGTAATCCCGAAACGTGGAAGCGCTGTTGGCTGGATGCCAAGAAGCGCTCGCCTGTGAATCGTAGGGAACGCCGGGGTGAAGCGGCCGAGATCGAGCGGTGGAACATCCGAGCGTCGAGTTATGCGCAGCACAGTGAATCCGAGGAAAGTCGTGATCGGCGGGAGTGGATAACAACCTGGCTGGAGGGCGAAGGAGCCCTGCAGGCGGACTATCGGGTGCTCGATATCGGGGCCGGACCGGGCAACTACGCCTCTGTGCTGTCAGGGAAGGTGGCGGAGGTGACCGCCCTGGAACCGGCTGCCTCCATGACCACGATCCTGAAACACAGAATCACGAAAGAGGGAATCGGGAACATACGGATCACCCGGAAGACCTGGGAGGAGGTCAGCCTTGAAGCAGAGGGCTGGCACGAAGCCTTCGATCTGGTTTTCGCCTCCATGTGCCCCGGTGTGGGCAATCCGGATATGCTGGTGAAGATGCTTGCGGCCTCGCGGAACTTCTGCTATTTGAGCGGCTGGTCCGGACCCAGATGGGGGAAATGGGGCCTGTCTCAGAGCGAGCTCTGGCCTCTAATCTTCGCCGAACAGCTCGAAGATTATCCCAGCGATATCCTCTATCCGTTTGGTCTGTTGTACGCCCTGGGATACCGCCCGCACTTGCGCTTCCTCCAGCCTCGAGTGCACTTGGAGATGGACATGGAGGAGGCAATGCAAGGGCTTGCCGAGTACTTCAGTCGCTACACCGAAATAACCCCGGCGATTCATGAGACGATTCGCACCTACGTTCACAGCTACAGTCAGAGGGGAAGGTTCACCCAGTTGTACACCACCTGCCAGGGATTCATGCTCTGGCAGGTGGCGAGCCGTACATCCTGCTGATGTGCTCGGTTAGGATGGACAACAGCAGATAAAAATTGAAACCAAAATCATTCTCTTGTTCTCAACGTTGATTGCTTCACCTCCCTCACCAGTCTGGAACTTTTCACGAATCCCGCCACCAGCAGCTGCCAGGCGTGGTAGAACACCAGAGGCAGCAGGGCTATTCCCAAGACCTCCGGAGTAGCGGCGAAGTAGGTGGAAATCAGGGGAACACCCACGGCCAGGGTCTTTTGGGGGGCGGTGTAAAGCACCGAGATCGTGTTCTCCCGGGAGAAGCGAAACAGCCGGGCGCCTGCGTAGGCGGCTAGCAGCAGCAGGATGTGGGCCGCGGCCAGATAGGCGAAGGGACCGATCATAGCGATCAGATTGCCGACAAAGTCCGGATTTCGCGCGGTTTTGGAGAAGGCAAAAAACAGGATGAAGAGGATAAATATGTTGCAGGCCACGGACAGGCGACTCTTTTGCCTTGTCGCAACTTCCCGAAAGAGCCGGCGGAGGATCTGACCACAGGCTATGGGAACGAGCATCTGCAGGCTCAGGTTCCTCAG
>CAZKCQ010000177.1:0-6290 GCA_964551205.1 uncultured Spirochaetaceae bacterium | reverse complement strand
GCGGTGGATATGCACATCGCGTCCTTGCGAAAGAAGCTTCGCAGGCTTTTTCCCGAAAGCGGGGATTGCATCCGTTCGGTTCGGGGCGTCGGCTACCTGATCACGAATTAGAGGAGCTTTTACTCTTCGACCGCCACCGCGGTGCCGTAGGCCAGGAACTCGGCGGCGCTCTGCATCATCAGAGTTCAGACTAGGTAGGGGCGGGAAAGCTGATCCTCTATCCTGTTCAACAGCTCTTGGAAGGTGAAAGGTTTTACCAGATAATCCGCGGCGCCGGCCCGCCGGGCCTGATCAATCGTGACCGAGTCCGATCGGGAGGATATCATGATGACCGGGGTCTCTTCATAGTCCTCCAGATTCTTCAGCATCGAGCAGGCTTCGATCCCGTCTATTCCCGGCAGCGCCACGTCCAGGATGATCAGATCGAAGCGTTTGGCCTGGGCTTTTGTATACCCCTCCGCCGCGCTCGCCGCCGTGTCGACGTCAAAGCCTCTCTGACGAAGGTTGAAGCGAAGCAGGGTGCCGACGGAGGATTCGTCGTCGACGACCAGAACATCCATGGTTCCTCCACTTTACTCCGCCTGATGCGGATCTGGCAAGAGAATATTTGTTTCTACTGCAGCAGCCCCACGATGTGGTTGTTCAGGGTGATGCAGACTGTGACGAATACGATCGATACCATGGACATCAGCTTCAACAGGATATTCAGGGACGGTCCGGAGGTGTCTTTGAAAGGATCGCCCACCGTGTCACCCACAACTGCAGCCTTATGGGGATCCGAACCCTTGCCGCCGTGGGCTCCTCTTTCGATGTATTTCTTGGCGTTGTCCCAGGCCCCGCCGGAGTTGGCCATCATGATGGCCAGGACGAATCCGGTGGCCAGGCTACCGGCGATCAGGGAGATCACGGTGAAAGGTCCGAAGAGGATACCGATCAGGATCGGGGCGATGATGGCCAGCAGGGAGGGCAGGATCATCTGCCTTTGGGCGCCCTTGGTGGAGATGGCCACGCAGGCGGCGTAGTCCGGCTCATCGGTTCCCTTCATAATGCCGGGTTTGGCCTTGAATTGCCGTCTCACCTCTTTGACCATATCCCCGGCTGCCCGGCCGACGGCGCGCATGGACAGCGCGGCGAACACGAAGGGCAGTACCCCGCCCAGGAACAGTCCGATCAGGATGCGGGGGTCTAGGATGTTGATGTTCAGGGTTATGTCCTGGATCGTTCCCCCGGCATCCCTCACGATGCTCACCAGACCGGCGTAGAAGCGTTCGAAAAGCTCGGAACTGGCGGGCTCGCTGAAAAGATGGGTGATTCCCTCCTTTACCTTGTTGCCGTATTCGGCCAGCAGTGCCAGGGCGGTCAAAGCGGCAGAGCCGATGGCAAAGCCTTTGCCCGTGGCCGCCGTGGTGTTGCCCAGAGAATCCAGGGCATCCGTGCGGTTGCGCACCTCTTCGCCCAGGCCGGCCATTTCGGCGATGCCCCCGGCGTTATCGGCGACCGGCCCGTAGGCGTCCGTAGCCAGGGTAATGCCCAGAGTGGAGAGCATGCCCACGGCGGCCAGCCCGATCCCGTACAGACCAAGCCCCGGGAAGGCGAAGCCTCCGGAGAGGAAGAAGGCAGCCAGGGTTGCCACCACCACGGTGATCACCGGAATCAGGGTTGAGAGCATGCCCAGGGACAGGCCGCCGATGATGATGGTGGCCGGCCCCGTGAGGGATTCGTTGGACAGTGATCGAGTCGGCTTGTAGTGGTCCGAGGTGTAGAACTCGGTGAAGAAGCCGATCACGTTTCCGGCGATCAGACCTACGATCATGGCCCCCCACACGCCCAGAAACTCGGTGCCGATGGTGAAGTAGATGAACAGAAAGGAGAGGGCGGCGATCGCGATCGTGGAGAAATAGACACCCCGTCTCAGCGAACCGAGCAGAACCTTCTGGGTGGCATCTTCTTTGGCCCGGACCAGGAAGGTGCCGATGATCGAGCAGATCACCCCGATCGTGGCGATGGTCACCGGGACCTGGATCGCCTGGAGGGCGGTCAGCCCCGGCAGCTGGAGAGAAGCGATGGCTCCCAGGGCCATGGTGGCGATGATCGATCCTACGTAGGACTCGTACAGATCCGCTCCCATGCCGGCTACATCCCCGACGTTGTCCCCGACGTTATCCGCGATCACCGCCGGGTTGCGGGGATCGTCCTCGGGGATTCCCGCCTCCACCTTTCCGACCAGGTCCGCCCCGACATCGGCGGCCTTGGTGTAGATCCCGCCGCCTACACGGGCGAACAGAGCGGCGGAGGAGGCGCCCATGCCGAAGGTGATCATGATGGGCGGGATCTCGGCGGGAGGTAGATCGAATACAGTCAGCACCAGCCACCAGATCGAAAGATCCAGAAGGCCCAAGCCGACCACCACCATACCCATGACCGTGCCGGAGGAAAAGGCGACCCGCAGACCCGAGTTGAGCGAGCTCTGGGCCGCCCAGGCGGTACGGGCGTTGGAACGGGTGGCGATGGTCATACCGATGTACCCGGCCAGGGCTGAAAAGAATCCCCCGGTGATAAAGGCAAAGGGTACGAAGCGGGAGATCAGGTTGAGGACGAAGGAAAGCACCAGAAAGAGAGCGAAGACAAAGACGAAGAAGATCCCCACGACCTTGTACTGCTGTTTGATGTAGGCCAGGGCTCCCTCCTGGATGTGCTTGCTGATGGCGCGGGTCCTGTCATTGCCGGGATCCTTCTTCAAGATCCTCAGGGCCAGGATCAGGGCAAAGATCAGGGCTGCGATAGATCCGATCCAGGTCACCCACATCGTACCCATTTCTCCCCCTCCCTTCCCCTCGGCTATCACACCCAGTACCGGTACGAGCAGGAAGAGCAGTGCGCACATAAGGAGTTTCGTTTTCTTTAGCATCGGTCGAGGTCTCCCGTTTTCTAGTCGGATTATTTGCCGCCCAGTTTATGGCTATTCGCGGTGTTGGTCAAGCTGAGCCTGAGGATGGGGAGAAAGCCGAGCTTGGGTCGTTCCCTCCTGTGAAGGCGCGAGGGTAAAGTACCTGCAGCGGTCACTCGGAGGAATCTCCTCGGGGAAATGGGTAACAATCAGGACCGGTCCATAGTGATCGTCCAGCAGAGCCATGAACTTGCTCCAGAGGCAGCGGCGGCCGCCCGCGTCGAGGCCGCTGAACGGTTCGTCCAGGAGGATCGCGTCGGGGAAGCGGGCAAAACAGCGGGCGAAAGCCAATCGTTTTTTCATTCCCCCCGACAATTCTTCGGGGACCGCGCGCTCCCAACCGGAGAGACCCGCTTCATCCAGCAGGTAGCGTGCGTAGGCTACGGAATCGTTTGGCTTGATCCTGGAGTAGATAAGGGGCAAGGCGACATTCCAGCCGTTGTTTCGCCAGGGCAGGAACCGTTCATCCTGGAACATCAATCCGAGCCGCTCCGGTCGTCTGATCGTCCCGGACAACGATTTGAGCAAGCCCGCCGCCGTGTGCAGCAGTGTGGTTTTGCCCACGCCGGAATCCCCCGAAATCACGACGATCTCACCAGAGCGAACCGTCAGATTGATGTGGTCCAGAAGAAGCCCCGCGCCGGGATAGGCGAAGCTTACATCCTGGAGAACGAGCTGTTCCAGGCTCGATCGCTTCACCAATATTCGTTTCAGCCTGCCGATAAGCTCGGGTGAAACGGTTGTATCGCCTGCTTGTTCATGCTGTTTGTCCGGGTGTCTCATGATTTGTTCCAGTCTTTCGAGCAGCCGGCCGGCAAGCAGGATAAGAACTATGAAAATGACACCCCAGGCGAAAAGCTTGTTCATCTGCAGCGATTGGAATGCCGCCTGGACCTGGAAGCCGATTCCGTTGTTGGCACCGAAGTACTCGGCGATGACCGATGCCTTGATACCCAATACGATCCCCAGTTTAAGCGAAGCGGTGATAAAGGGTTTGAGGTGAGGCAGGATAAGCTCCCGAACCCTCGGGTAGGTACCGGGAGCGAACACGTCGAGCATCTGCACCAGGTGAGAGGGAACGGTTTTTACGCCCTCGTTTATGTTCAACGCCACGACGGGAAAACAGATCAGGGCGATGACGCATATCGGAGAGAAGTGGCCAATGCCCAATACGAGAATCAACGGGATGATCCACAGCAGCGGCGGCATGCCCTGTACGATGAGAACCAGGGGACGCAGCAGAGTTTCGATATCCCGATTGGTGCCGGAGGCAATCCCGACGATCAGGCCCGCGAGAAAAGCGAGGGGAAAACCCGCCGCTACCCGGAGAACCGAGATCAGGATCTGTTTCCATGCATATCCCTGGGAGAACAGGGACACCACCTGGATAGCCGTGCCCCAGGGGGAGGGAATAATATAAGCTTCGGTCAGGAAGCTCGCCGTGCTCCAGAGGGCAAGTAGCAACAGGGCTCCGAGCCCATACAAAGCTGGTTTTCTTCCTCTGGCCGGAACAACGGGGTTCATCATGGTTGCGGGAGGAAGAAGAAATCCTCCTCCAACTCACCGCGCTTTCCGGACAGGAACCCGCTCACCGTCTCATAGTACGCCCTGACCCGATCCCGGTTTTCCTCTGGGGGAGGAACGCAGAACAACGTGTTGGGTATCGACTGGACGATTACCGATTCCGAAAAGCCCAGGCTGTCGGAAAATTTGCGGGCCGCCCCTTCCGGGTCTTCCACGATCTGCCTGGTGGCAGCTTGCCAGTGGATGGTCAGTTCCTGCAACAAATCGGCGTTTCCGGCCGCGAACGTACGGGTCGTGAACAGGCTGACCTGGGGAGATTTTGGGTCCTCCCCATGGGCGGAAGCCCAGGCTTGTTTGTAGTCCAGGAAGCGCTGCAAACCCCGATTGATGACCAGTTCCGAGGCCAAAGGCTCCGGGATCGGAGCGGCATCGATTTGACCTTTCAAAAGCAGCGCTGCAGTCTGCGGCGGCGGAGAGTAGATGAGCTTGAGATCCCGATCCGGTTCGAGTCCGTGATGTTGAAGGAGAAAGCGGGTCTGAAAATCCAGTGGCGAGCCCGGGAAGGGGAGGGCGATGCTCTTGCCGGCAAGATCCGCTACGCTTTCAATAGGAGGGCAATCCTTAGAGCCTATCAGGAAGGAAATTCCCCACACCCCCGTGCCGATCATCAGGAGCGGGCTTGAGGACAGGTAGTTCTCCCATCCCTGACTGGTCCCGGTGAGAAGCAGATCCGCTTCACCGCGCAGCAGCATAGCCAATGCCTGGGCGTGGTTTTGGTAGATTTCCGCCCGGATATCTACATTCCGGATCGGGTCCTGATCGGCGAGCAGAAGGAGGGGCAGGCTCGAGTTGGAGGGGGGCAGCAGCAGACGTACCTCGGGGGGTTGTGCTTGGGCCGTACCGACTCCCAGGGCAAGCAGGGCGAAGGATGCGGCGAGCAGGCATTTGGGGAGACGTTGGATTCGATTCCTGAATAGTTGGGCGAACCTGGCGAGCGTTTTCATGACAGTGGTATCTTCACCGTGAAGACACTGCCCGAACCGGGGGTGCTTTGCGCCTCGATCCGCCCCTGGTGCAGCTCGACCAGCCGCTTGACCAGGCTCAGTCCCAGTCCCGTCCCCGGTATGTCGACGGTATCTTCGTTCTTGATCCGGTAAAACTCGTCGAAAATTTTATCCATCTCCTCGGCCTTGATACCCACGCCGTTGTCCCTCACGGACAGCGACATGTACATGCCGTTTTGATCCAGCTGAACCATGACTGTACCTCCCTGGGGTGTGTATTTTATTGCGTTGTCGATGAGATTTGAGAAGATCAGAAGCAAAGCCTCCTCGTCGGCCAGAGCGGTTTTGGCCTTGCCGAGCTTGAGTTCATTCAGAGACAGGTCGATGGTCCTGCTCTGGGCCTTCTCCCCCGCTGCTTCCACGGCCCGTTGTGCTATTGCCGCCACGTCCACGTTGGAGCGGCGCAGCTGGAAGTTCCCCGTCTCGATGGCCGTGATGCTGAGAAGTTCCGATACAAGGGTACGCAGGGTCTTGACCCGGATGTGGCAACGCTCTATCACGTGCCTGGCCTCTTTCGGATTGTCTTTGACCAGTCCAGTGAGCAGTAGGTTGAGCCAACCCTCGGTTGCCGCCAGCGGGCTCTTCAGCTCGTGGGCGACCATGGACACGAACATCGATTTGGCGGTCTCCAACTTTTTCAGAGCCGTAATATCGCGAAACACCGCAACCGCTCCCGATGTCTCGCCGTTCGGTTCGATCACCGGACTGATGTTTAGCATAAAGGTGCTCTTCCCGATGTCCAGTTCCCGGGAAAC
>CAZKCQ010000176.1:0-6324 GCA_964551205.1 uncultured Spirochaetaceae bacterium | reverse complement strand
AGATGAAAAAGACGCTTATTCTGGTATTGGTGCTGGCCTTCATCCCGCTGCTCTCCTTTGCGGAGCTGGGATTGGGCGCCTCGGCTTTCTTCAACTCGCCGGTGCTGATCGGCACGCCGATCGATAAGTCAGAACTGCGGGAGGGAGGATTCACCTTCGGTGGGGATGCCCGCTTCAAGCTCAGCATCCTCCAGCTGGAAGCCCTGGGCCTGGTCACTCTGGGTGACCAGAAATCGATAGACCTGTACGCGGACGCCGGATTGGCTCTGGATTTGGCGATCCTGCGCCTGTCCCTCGGGGTTGGTCCCACGGTGTTCTTCCTGCTCGACAGTACCGATCCGAACCTGGTCGGTTTCAACGCCAAGGCCAACGTGGACGTCAAGCTGGGACGGCTTTCCGTCGGCTTGAGCTACATCATGGACCTGATGGTGGAAGACGGCATCGCGTTGGACAAGAGCACGGGCATGCTGGGAGCCAACGTACTGTTCTGGTTCTAACCGCAGCTTTTTCTCAAGGATTTCGAGGGGCCTTCCGTCTTTCCGGGCGGAAGGCCCTTTAATTTTTGGTGCCTTCTCCAAGCGGGAGGCAAGGGAAGGGCTACCAAGACCTGCGGCAGCACAGCGACTTTCTCAAACGGTTCCATATCCTGTAGAATATATCTACTATGAGTAAACTGGCGTTGTTGGGTGGGCGGAAAGCGGTGTCCGAGGAGGAGGATCTCTTTTCCTGGCCTGTGGTTACTCCCCGGATGGAAGCAACTGTCTTGGAAGTGTTGGGAGGTCTTTCGATCTCCCGCTTCTGCGAGGCCCTGAGAGCCGAAGGGGTACGGGATTGTCAGCCGGGTTGTAATCTCGCCCTTCACACCCATCCTCTGTTTCATAACCTGGATGTCTACGGCAGCGGCAAGCCGACGAACATGGGCGGTTCTTCGCAAACGCCGAAACAGCCGGAGAAGAGCCTCCGGGTTTCCGCGGGAATCCAGCCCAAGGTCTTCAAGGTTCCCTGGTTCAAACGATACCGAACAAAGGCGATCGGCCAGTATGCCGAGGCCTTTCACAAAGTCGTAGAAAACTACCACGAGCTGCTTTCCGAAGATCCCGGGGATCCGGAGTCCCTCGGGAGCTGGGGCACGAGCTCCCTGTTTGTCTCGCGCTGAAGCGTCCTGCCTCACGCCGGTGCGGATGAGCGGATAGTCGAGGGAACGGCAGAGGGGAGGGCATTTTGGTAATTGATTTTCATGCCCACGTGGGTGATTTTCGGACACCCGACCGGATGGACAGGATTCCGGTAACCTGGGAAAATCTGATGCGGCGTCTGGATCGGCAGCGCATCGACAAGGCCGTCGTTCTGCCCCTGGGCGCATCCCCGGAAAGCACGCAAGCTCCCTTCTTGTTCGCTCCCAATCCGGATATAGTCGGCCAGCTGACCGCAGCGTCGCCCTATCGTGACCGGGTAATGCTGTTCGGGAACCTCGATCCCCGTATGGGTTGCCTGGGCAACCTGGATGCGGAGCAGTTGGCGAATCCCCCGCAAACTGACTTCACCTGGATCCTGGAGCGATTCAGGGAGCTGGGCTGCGTGGGGATCGGTGAGGTTACCGCCAATATCCCTCTGGATGATCCCAGGGTGATCAACCTCTGCCGCCAGTGTGGCCGCTGCGGTATGCCGGTCCTGTTCCATATGACCGGTCCGGGAAGAGGAGTTTACGGTCTCACCGATGAGATCGGTTCTCCCCGATTGGAGCGGCTGCTGCAGGCGGCTCCCGAAACAACAGTAATCGGTCACTCCCCGGGATTCTGGGCCGAGATAAGCGGTGAGTTGACCCAGCGGGACAAGTTCATCTATCCAACTGGTGCGGTGGAGACGGAAGGCAGCCTGCTGCGGCTGCTGCGCTCCTACCCCAATCTGTACGCGGATATTTCCGCTCGAAGCGGTCTTAATGCGCTCAGCCGGGATCGGGACTTCGGGATCCGCTTCCTGGTCGAGTTTCAGGACCGCATCCTGTTTGGAACCGATGTCTGTTTTGCCGATCCGGAAGGGGAAATACCTATCCTGCAGTATCTGAGGGAGCTGCTATCCGGCGGAGCGCTCAGCCGCCAGGTCTTCGACAAAATAACCGGAAAAAACGCCCAGAAGGTGCTGGTGCTCTACCGCTGTTGAGTCACACCATCTTGAACATCTGCGACATCCGCCGTCCAAGAATCCGGTTGGCCAGGAATATGGCGGCCAGCACCAGCACGATGAGGATCGTTCCCAGGGTGTAGGCAGGACCAATTGTGGCGGAGAACAGATACTCCACGATGGCAATGGAGATCGTCTTCCAGCGGGCGGAGTAGAGAATCACCGTTGTGGAAAGTTCCCCCATTAGCGTGGAGAAGGAGATCACTGCCCCGGCGAGGATGCCGGGAGCCATCAGGGGAAGGGTGATCTTTCTGAAAGTGGTCAACCAGGAAGCCCCGATGATGGTAGAAGCCTCCTCCACCGCCACGTCGATCTGGCTCAGGGAAGCCGTTGTGGATCTGAAAATGTAGGGCATGCGCCGGATGAAGAAGCCGACCACCATGATCATCCAAGTGCCGCTCAGGATGATAAGACCGGAGGAGAAGCCGACCAGAATGGCCACCCCGACCACGATTCCCGGCAGGATAAAGGGCAGCATGACCGTCAGATCCAGGATCCACCGGGCTCTCAGATTCTTGCGCACGTTGATATAGGAGAGCAGCGTGCCGATGACCGAGGCGATCAGGGTGGCCGTGGTGGCCAGAAAGAGGCTGTTTCGGATCGGTACCAGGGCGATCTCGAAGATCCTGCTGTAGTTTTGAAGCGAGAATTTGTTCGGATAGCGGGTGCCGGCCCAACCCTCGGTGAAGGAGGTGAATATCACGGTCAGATGCGGGAGCAGGGAGAAGAAGATCACTCCAAGGCAGAATATGGTTCCGATCCACTTCAGGAGCTTGCTCGATGATATCCGGGCAGCCTGGGTGGTGCTGGTGATGGTCACGTAGGAGCGTTTGGAGGTCACGTACTGGGAGAGGAGAATAGCGGCGGCCACCAGCACCACGTTGACCATGGCGATGGCCGCAGCGGCGTTGAGGTTGAAGAAACCGGTGACCTGAAAGTGGATCAGGGTCGGCAGCACGTAGAAATTTCCTCCCAGAATGGCGGGAACCCCGAAATTACCGACAGAGCGCATAAACACGATCAGGGCACCGGCCACGATGGCCGGTATGACCAGAGGCAGGGTTACGGTGCGGATGACCCGCCAACGGGAGGCGCCCATGATCTCGGCGCTCTCCTCGATGTATGGATCCGCCGAAATCAACGCGCCGTAGGTCAGGAGAAAGATAAACGGGTAGGTGCTCATGGTTATGGCGATGATAACTCCCGGTGCTCCGTAGATGTCGGGCAGCTTGAAGTTGAATGCGTTTTCCAGAAAATAATTGACCACGCCTTGACGCCCGAACAGGAGGATCCAGGAGTAGGCGCCTACGAAAGGCGGAAGGATCAGGGGCAGGGTGCCCAGGGTGAGGAAGAAGGTCTTCAGCGGAGTCTGGGTCTTGGCTACGAAGTAAGCCATGGGAATGCCGATAAGGCAGGAAAAGAGGACGCAGGAGAGTCCGACCGTCATCGTGTTGAAGAACGCACTCCTGTAGAGGGTGGAGGTGGAAAATTGGGCGAAGTTGTCCAGAGTGAGATTGCGCAGGGTTGGCGCATCGCCCTTTACGATGAAGCTGCTGAAGATGACTTTGGAGAGGGGATAGACGATGAACACGACCAGGATGATCAACGCCAGGCCTAGAACCAGATAGGGAGTGAACTCGAAAGTCTTCAGCCGCTGTTTGATCGCTCGTACCATGGGATTTCCTACATTTTCTCCAACTGTTTCCTCTGTTCCGTGGGAAACAGTTTGGCTTCCTGTCCATGGACGAGCACGGCTACCGGATCGCCCACGCCCACGTCTCGTACACGGCGATCCTGATCGACCAGGATCTCCTGGGGTTTCTGATTTTGAAAGATCTCGACGTAGTAGCGGACAACCGAGCCGAGGTAGAGGATGACCTTTACCTCCCCCCTCAGACTGTTCGGGTGATTCGCATCCGCGGAGATCTCCATCTGCTCGGGCCGCACGAAGAGGATTCCCTCCCTTTCCCGGTAATTTCGGATATTGTCGGAGCTGTTTATCATCTTGATCTGTTCGCCGGATCGAAAACTCAAAACAGAGTCTGCATCTCGTTGCACTGTGCAGGTGAGGAAATTGGCCTGGCCGATAAAATCCGCCACTCGGATCGAGTGGGGATTTTCGTAGATTTCATCGGGAGACCCGACCTGGCTGACCTTACCGGCGTGCATCACAGCGATCCGGTCGGAGATGGACAGGGCTTCCTCCTGATCGTGGGTTACATAGATCGTGGTCACTTTCGCCTGCTGCTGAATCCGTCGGATCTCCTCCCGCATGTAGACCCGCAGCTTGGCGTCCAGGTTGCTCAGGGGCTCGTCCAGGAGCAGAAGCTGGGGATCGTATACCAAAGCCCGGGCCAGGGCGATCCTCTGCTGCTGGCCGCCGGACAGCTCGCTGGGCTTACGCTTCTGGGTCGCTTCCAGTCCCACCAGTGCAATGATCCGGTTGACTCTGTCTTCGATTTCCCTCCTGGAGAGCTTGCGGATTCTCAGTCCGTAGGCCACATTCTCGAAGATCGATAGATGGGGGAACAGGGCGTAGCTTTGGAAAACCATGCCGATGTTTCGCCGGAAAGGGGGGATAGAGGTGAAGTCCTGACCCAGGAAATCAATCGTCCCGCCGCTCGGTTTCTCGAATCCGGCCACGCAGCGCAGCGTGGTGGTTTTCCCGCAGCCGCTGGGGCCGAGAAGGGTGAACAGCTCCCCCTCCCGGATATCCAGACTCACATTATTCAGAGCTTGCACCTGATCGTGCTTGCTCCTGAAGACCTTGCTGAGATTCCTGATGGATAAAGTAACCCGGCTCTCCTCGTGTTCCGTCATTGGGAAAACCTCAATTTGTGATTATGAAGTAAATAGGCATGGACGGATTGGCGATCCATCCATGCCCGATAGTCTGTCAACGAGTAGCGAAGATCTCTCCGAATTTCTGCAGATATTCGTTCCTGCTAGCGGAAGCCTTGTTGGCGTCGTACTCGAAGAACTTGATCTCCCCGGTCGGTGTAAGCCCCGGAGGAGGCGGCACATCGGGGCGGGTCATCCTGCGGAAAAAAGGAGCCTGGGAGATGATGGTCATGGCCTCCTTGGTGGTCAGCCAGTCCATGAAGATCCGGGCGTTCTGGGGATTCGGCCCGCCCTTGATGATCCCCGAGGCATCGAAACGAAGCCCTGTTCCTTCGCTGGGATACACTGCTTCCACGGGATTGCCCTTGGCTTTCTCGGTGAAAACGTTGCCCTCGCCGGTCACACCGATGCCGAACTCACCGCGGCCGACAAAGGTGTAGACCAGGGTCGAGCTGGGCACGAAGGTGGTAACTTTGCGCACGGCGTTGACATGGTCCCAGCCGTAAAGGCCGACCATCTGGAAAAGCTGGGCGTAGGCGGACCCTGAAAGAGCCGGGTTGGCCATGACGACTTCCCCCTTATACTTGCTGTCCCCCAGATCCTTCCAGCTCTTCGGGGCGTCTCTCAGAGGAATCCTGTCGGTGTTGATGATGAAAGCCTGGATGTTGAAGCTGAAGCCGAAGTACTTGTTGCCTTTAGCATCCTTCACGTCGTTGGGAAAGGCGGCTGCCTCTTTCACCCTGTAGGATTCTAAAAGGTCGTAGATCACGTCCAGGTTCTCCTTGGCCACGGCCATGATGATGTCACCCTGGGGTCTTTTGGCCTCGGCCTGGATACGGGTGATGAGCTCCCCAGAACCCTGGCGGATCACCTCCACATCGATGTCGCGGTGCTTGGCCTTGAAGGCCTGAACCAAAGCATCCCCCATCTCCGGTTGGCCGGCGTTGTAGATCACCAGCTTTCCGTCCGCCGAGACGAAGACGGCGCTCAACACGAGCATCAGGCCGAGCAGGAGTGCAACCAATCGTTTTTTCATACAAACCTCCTTACATGTAATGGTAGTTGCGGTTTCCAGTATAGCGTATAGTGCTGTAGCTCGCAAAGCTATAAACGGACGTTCAAGCCTGCTGCTGTTTTAGCGTTGCGAGGTCGCTTTACAGATTTTCCGCACCCGTAAACAAAAGGGAGCGAATCCCGAGAACCCTGGCCGCTTCAACGTTGTCCGGAACCTCGTCTATGAAAACGGTTCGATCCGCCGGACAACCCTCTTGCTCCAAAATGTAGGTGTAGAAGGCCGGGTCC
>CAZKCQ010000175.1:0-6331 GCA_964551205.1 uncultured Spirochaetaceae bacterium | reverse complement strand
CCGGCTGTTAGCCCACGGCTTGCTCCTGCAACACATCCCCCTGGACTCCGATCTCCAGCCACTGGATCGGGATCTTCCGCTCCGACTCTGCGGCGGCTTTACGGGCCAGCTGCAGCAGGCCGCGGCAGCAGGGAACCTCCATGGTGAGCACCGTGAGAGAGCGGATACCGGCAAAATCGATCAGAGCTTTGAGCTTGTCCAGGTAGATGTCCTGGTCGGAGTCGAGCTTGGGACAGGCGATGCCCAGCCGCCGTCCCTGCAGGAACTTCCTGTGGAAGTCCCCTTGTGCATAGGCCACGCAGTCTGCGGCCAAAAGCACGTCTGCGTCCTTGAAGTAGGGGGCCGAAGGAGGGACAAGATGCAACTGCACGGGCCACTGCCGCAGCCGGGATGGAGAAGCCGGTTCGGCGGAGTCCACCGATTCCGCCGAGCTGCTTTCAACATGGAACTCCCGGACCTGAACGCCGGGACAGCCGGCGTGCACAGCCTCGGGAAGCTCGACCTCCATTCCCTTCTCTTCCAGCACGGCCAGAGCCTGCCGCAGAAACTCCTGCTCTCCGTGCTCCTGCAGATGTTCCAGGTGAGCCCGAACCACCCCTTCGCCCTGGGAGATCACGTTCTCCATGACCCGCCGTTCGTCGTAGGCCTCGGCCTGCCTCTCCTCGATGGTGATGGCTCCCACCGGACACTCGCCGATGCAGGCCCCCAGACCGTCGCAGAACAGGGCGCTGATCAGGCGCGCCTTTCCTTCGATCATCTGCAGCGCCCCTTCGGGGCAGTTAGGGATGCACTGGCCACAGCCGTTGCACAGCGTATCGTCTATATGAATAATCTTGCGTTTCATGTCTACCTCCACGCACGTTTGATGGTACACTAAACTTCATCCGGATCCGTGAAATATTCCTTGATCTGGGTCAAGCGCAGAAGGATTTTTCTTGACTATTCTGCTCAGGAATTGACATTTTCAAGAGGAGAGGACCGTACTTGGCTTCCCTACCCTTCGACGCCCGCAAATTCCTGAAAGATTCCGATTTTTTCAACGGCATCTCCGACAGGAGTATCCGCTCCCTGGCGGCGATCTGCATCCCCAAACGGGTGGACAAACGCCAGCTGATCTTCCTGGAGGGGGAAAAGGGGCATTCCATGTACATCCTGGCCGAGGGCGGTGTACAGCTGTACAAGACCGCCTCCGACGGCCGGGAGATCGTGATCAAGACAATCCGGGAGGGGGAGATCTTCGGGGAGGTTGTGCTCTTCGAGCGCAACGAGTATCCGGTCAGCGCCGTAGCCCTGGAGAAGAGCCTGCTGCTGCGCCTGCCCCGGCAGCAGATCGACTGCCTCCTGGTCGCCGACAGTTTCCGCCGGGACTTCATCGGTATGCTGATGCGCAAACAGCGGTATCTGGCCGACCGCATCCTCTACCTGACCGGACACGACGTGGAAGAACGATTCTTCTTCTTCCTGCAGGAGCAGTTCGGCCGGAGGGAGGAGTACCGGATCTCTTTGAGCAAAAAGGACATAGCCGCGGCCATCGGCACGATTCCGGAGACCTTTTCCCGTCTGCTGCTGCGTTTAAAAGAGGAGAAGAAGATCCGCTGGGATGGTGAGACCCTCCATCTGGTCGAGGGATTCTGGGAGGGATTCCCGCGTGGCGGCGATTGAAGGCGCCCGGCCGGGGGCAACTATAGAACGTTCCTTTAAAGCGTTGAGAGGAACTCCGGGAGCTCTTTGACGTGGGAGATCCTGGGGATCCCCGGATCAAGGCCGGTTTTTTCCTCCCGCCCCCCTTCGGTCACCCATACTACCCTACCCCCGATCTCCCGGAAGGCAAGCAGATAATCGAGCCGGTTGTCGATGAACAGCACCTCCGGGGCCTCGCGCTTGAGCTCGGCCAGCACGCGGAGGTACACCCCTCTTTCCGGCTTTCCCCGGAAATCATTCATGCGGATGTCGAAGATCCGCTGGAAGAAATCCTCGATTTCCAGATACTCGAGGATACGCCGGGCGTGTTCGGCCGGGGCGTTGGTGAGGATCGACTTGGGCAGGGTGATTGAGGCCAGTGCGGCGACCAGCTCCGGATCCTTGTGCAGATAGCGGTCCACGTCGGTGGGATGGGCGGCCTCCAGGTAGCTCTCCGGATCCTTGAAGTCATGTTCGCTCATCAGGCCGGTGAGGGTCGTGCCGTGTTTCCGGCTCAAGTCCCGGCGAATCCGGACGGCGCTGTCCTCATCCAGATTGAGGTAGCGGGACACGTAGCGGGTCATCCGGCGGGATATTTCCTCTACCATCCCGCTGGAGGAGGGATACAGAGTTTCATCCAGATCGAATAGCAGATAGGTTATGCCGCTGCTCACGGTGGTGAGGGTAAGGATTTTCGACCGGTTTGTCAAACTCCGGTCTATCGGGAATAATGACTGCATGGAGGAATCGGTCCGGGCGCTCATCCAGGCGGCTCAACGGCTCAGCCGCTGCCTCCGCACGCTGCATCCGGGTGACCCCGTCGTCTATGTGTACAACCCGCTGGAGTACGCATGGAGCGCCTACCGCAGCTACCTGGAGCGTTTCGCCGGCAACAGGGGCAGGTCGAAGCAGGACAGGCGCAAGCGGGTGCTGCTCTTGGGGATGAACCCCGGACCCTGGGGCATGGCCCAGACCGGAGTGCCCTTCGGAGAGGTCGAGGCGGTGCGGGACTGGATGGGCATAGAGGAAGCGATCGGTCGCCCCGCTTCCGAACATCCCCGCCGCCCCATAACGGGGTTCGCTACGACCCGGAGCGAGGTCAGTGGCAGACGGCTCTGGGGTCTCATGAGAAAACGCTTCGGTGCGGCTGAAGGCTTCTTTCAGGAACACTTCGTCGCCAACTACTGCCCGCTGCTGTTTCTCGACTCCGAGGGAAAAAACATCACACCGGACAAACTCCGCTCCCGGGACAGGCAAACCCTGTTTCACTGCTGCGACCGGCATCTGCTGGCTACGATCCGGGCCCTGGACCCGGAGTGGCTGGTCGGGATCGGCAAGTTCACGGAGAAGCGTCTTCGAGAGGTGAGCCGGGAACCGGGTAACAGACAGCGGAAGGTAGCGGGGATCCTCCACCCCAGTCCGGCCAGCCCGGCGGCCAACAGGGACTGGGCCGGCCGGACCAGCGAACGGCTGATCTCACTGGGAGTTTGGTAGACCTACGGTCGTGGCAACAGCCTTATGGCGTCTTCGCCACACCGCCGACCAGGGACTCGGCGATCTCCCAGAGACGGCGGGCCGCCTCCCCGTCTGCAGGAATCCTCCGCTCATCCCCCACACGTTCGAAGAAACGCCCGCTGACCCCTTCCACATCCGGGGAAGAGGCCAGGTACACGCCGCTGCCGGTCTCCCGTCCCAGCACAGCCATGCCGAGGGAAGCGGGAAGGCGCAGATACCAGGGAAGGTTGCGGATCACCCGCGATCGGATCAGGCCGGGGTGGAAACAATTGGTGGTCACCCCGCTACCCTCCAGACGGCGGGCCAGCTCAATCGAAAACAGGGCCTTTGCCAGCTCCGCCTGGAGCTTGGCCTTGACGAAATTGTAGCCTTTTACCAGCTGAAGATCGTCGAAGTGGATCCGGGCGATACGCAGGGGTCCGGCGTTGCCTGTCACGGTCAGGATACGGGCCGGGGTGCTGCGCTTCAATACATCCAGGAGCAGGTTGGTTAGCAGAAAATGTCCCAGGAACTCGACGGCCAGGGTCATCTCCACTCCCTCCACGCTGACCGTGCGCCGGGGGTACAGCACGCCGGCGCAGTTCATCAGCACGTCGAGCCGCCGGTAGCGTTCCTCGAACTCTTCTGCGGCGCGGCGGACCGAGTCGCCGTCGGAAAGGTCGGCGCGGAGGATCTCGATGTCCCGGTTTCCCGTGGCGGCGATCAGTTCCCGGCGGCTGCGCTGCGCCCGCTCCTCCTCCCTGCTGAGCAGGACGATGCGGGCGCCCAGGCTTGCCAGCCCCAGGGCGACGGCCCGGCCCACCCCGGAGCTGCCCCCGGTGATCAACACCAGCTTGTCCTTCATTTCTTCTGAACGAGCTCCTTCAACCGCTCGGCGTTGATGATGATCGTGGCGTAGATGGCATCCAGATGAACGTTCAGATCCCTCTGCATGGTTTCAGGAAGCTTCGCCAGCTTGTTCTGATTGCTCTTCTTCCCCAGCCACTGAACCAATCCGAAACTCTCCTCGAATACCCGCCGCATGGAACCGCGGATCGAGTCGATGGTATCCCCGATCTTGTCTATCGAGATGGAGTCGATCCTTTTGTTGGTCTGAGCCGTGCGGATGGTATCTCTGGTGCGCAGAAGAACCTTTTCCAGCTGGTTGACCTCTCCGATCAGGGTCTCCAGAGAGGCTTCCTTTCTCTCGATGCTCTCCCCGCCGATGATGAAGCTGTACTCGATATCCCTGCGAACGCTCTTCTCCTCCCGGCCGGACAGGCGGGCGAAAAAGGTGCGGATCCTGGCGAGGAAGGAAGGCTTCGGCTGGAAGAGGAAATAGACGTTTTCGAGTATCGGTAGCAGGGCCGCCACATCCTTGTTCCGGGCCAGGTAGCGGTGCAGGATGCGCATGTACTTGCGACGCATCGAGGGAGAGTCGGCCTTTTTGTCCGCCTGGGCGTACTTCTCCCTCAGCCTGCTCTCCAGATGTTCATCGCTGCGCTCCAGATCCTGGAGCACCACCTTGACCAACCGTGGGTCGTATGTGACGCCCAGACGGTTGCAGCGATCCTTGATCAACGGGTCGTATTTCTCCGGGCTTCTCCTGTAGTTCTGCTGATTGCCGATCTCATCGCGGATCTCCATCCTCAAGCGGAGGGAGTACTCGTCTATTCTTATCTGTTCCAGCCGCTCGAAGAAGGGGTCGATCCGTTCCTTCAGCAGCTCCTCGATGTCTTTTCGTTTCTGCCGGGCCAGCACCGAGGCCTCCGAGTTCGGGTCCTGAAGGATCCAAACCGTATTCTTCATGTACATCTCCTCGAGGAACTGGCGTATATCCGCATGAACCTTGCGGATGTCGGCGATCTCTTTCAGTTCCACAAAATGCGCATTGCCCAAAAAGGAGTTGCGGATCGCATAGACGTTGTTGATCAACTCGATCAGACGGTGGGTGTTGTCCTGCACCTCCCCCTCCGTACTCTGCAGACCGCGCTTGTGGAAGGTGATCTTCAGGCTTTCAGGATCTATGGCGGCGTCGATGCCGCCCTCCGGAGCGAAGGATCGTCGGAAGGGAACCGAGAGGGTGCGGATCGATTCGGCCAAAGATCGGTACAGGTCCCTGAGGTCCGCCGTTCCGGCCAACAGTCGCTCTTTTTCCTCCTCCAGATAGTGCAATACCTCATTCAGTCCCATAGTAATGCTCCCTGTTCTATGTAGAGTGTAGACCCGGGTGCAGAATTGTCAACTTGGGCTTGAGTTGATGGATTCGCTTCCGATAATGGAAGTAACTGAAACAGGGGTCTTTGGTCCTGGGGGTTATCCCTCGGGGCCATTTTTTTTCCCATCTCCGCGCGACCGGTCATCAGGGCGGCACCCTTCACTTCAGCCTGCGGCTATCCGCCGAAGGCTGTCAGACGCCAGAGCTGCTCGCAGCAGAGGGAGAGACGACGGCCCAGTTCCGCTCCTCCGGCGGTCGTATAATCCTCCTCGTTTTCGAACACGGTGTAGGGAATTTGCGTGTTCCCGACGGAGAAGAAATGTGAATCCTTGGCGCTCAGTTTCGACCAGTCATCCATCTCGTACAAGCGGCGCATCTTCTCCTCCGGAAGGCTGTGCTCCAGGATGCTGTGGGGCGCTTGCGGGTTGAAGCGCCGACGGTTCTTCCGCATCGATTCCTGAAAGGAGACATTCACGTACAGTACGACCGCCGATTCGAGAATCCGGGTGCTCAACTGCCGGAAGGCGCGGGCGTAACCGCCATGCGAACATCCTCGGGAAAACTCGATGACCACGGTGCTGCCCTCCGACCCCTCCGCCCTGTGTTTCTCGTATTCCAGACACAAGCGGCGCACCAGCAGATCCCAGAGATAGTCCTGCTTGAAGTATCCCTGCTCATCGGTATGCAGGCGGGGCTTTCCCATATCCGAAAGCAGCTTGTCCTCCTCGAACCAGGTCCAGAGCATGGGGAAATCATCGGTAACGAACAGCTCTCCCAGGTGGAAGCGCCGGCGGCGATCCTCGCTGTCGAGGGAGCTCAGATAGTCGATGATCTCACTCTTCCCCGACGCCGGCCTGCCGATGAGGATGAGGGTATCGAAGATGAGGCTGCTCAACGCGACCGCACCTTCACGTCCCCCATTACGACGAATCCGGTAAT
>CAZKCQ010000174.1:0-6371 GCA_964551205.1 uncultured Spirochaetaceae bacterium | reverse complement strand
TGAATTAGGATTTACGTCGGCTCGTCCGATGATAGAGAAGAAAGGGTAAAGGCGCATTGAACACAATGAATCCTCTACGGAGCTACAAAGAGACGCAGATCAAGACCGCTACACCGGGAAAGTTGATTCTGATGATGTATGACGGGGCGATCAAGAATCTGAACCAGGCACTCCAGGACATGGGTAACGAACATCGGCGATACGACAGCATCAGCAACTCCCTGATCAAGGCCCAGGACATCATTGCCGAGCTGATGATATCCCTGGACTTCGACCGGGGCGGGGAGATCGCCAAGAATCTGTTCGGTCTTTACGTCTTCATGAACCGGCGCCTGCTGGACGGCAATATCAAAAAGGACAAAGCACCTCTGGAGGAGGTCAAAACGCTCCTGATAGAACTGAGGGGCGCCTGGGCGGAGGTCGCCGATAAGGCGGGTGTGTCCGCCGGAGCCAACAGGAGCAGTGGGGTCAATATCGCCGGTTGAAAAGGCTTAAAAGCGCCGCCATCCCTCCTCAAGGTGTTAGTAAATGAACCCACCCCTTTATCTGATTGACGGCTACAGTCTCATCTACCGCGCCTACTTCGCCTTTATCCGCCGGCCGCTCACCAATTCCCGAGGACGGAACACTTCCGCCGTATTCGGTTTCTTCAGCTCTCTGTTCCAGCTGCTGAGACTGAGGGAGCCTTCTTTTCTGGCCGTTGTCATGGATTCCCATACACCCACCTTCAGGCATGAGAAGTACCCGCAGTATAAGGCCAATCGGGAGAAGGCGCCCGAGGATCTCCACGATCAGGTGCCGGTTATCGAAGAGATCCTGAGCGCCCTCGGCATCCGTTGTCTGCGCCGGGACGGTTTCGAGGCGGATGACCTGATTGCCACTCTGGCCGCGAAGTCCCGTGAGGAGGGAAGGGAGTGCTATATCCTTTCCGGTGACAAGGATCTTCTGCAGCTGGTGGGCGGCGGTGTTTATGTGATCCATCCTCCCAAGGGAGCCGAGGATTTTGCGGTCCTCGACAGAGACGGGGTGTTCGCCGCCCGTAGCGTCTATCCCGAGCAGATTATCGACTATTTGGCTCTGACCGGGGATCAGTCCGACAATGTCCCCGGTGTGGCCGGGGTCGGGGAGAAGACCGCGGTCAAGCTCCTGAGCGAGCATGGTGATCTGGAGCGGCTGTACAAGGAGCTGGCAGAATTGCAGCCTGCCGGGGTGAAGAAAAAACTCGAAGAGGGTAAAAGCAGCGCCTTCCTGAGCCGGGAGCTGGTCACGCTGCGCAGCGATGTTCCCCTGGAGATCGGCATCGAAGAGCTGTGCGTGACCCAGCTGAACAGCGAAGCCGCCATCCCGCTTTTCGCGGATCAGGACATGGGCCGCATGGTGGAGGAGATGGGCGGCAACTTCGAAGAACAGAAGGAGGCGGATCAGCTGGAACCGGGCAGCTATGAGACGGTTCTCACCACCGAAGCCCTGCAGAGATGGATAGGGGAGGTGAGCAAGGCCGGTTGTTTCGCCTTCGACACGGAGACCGACAGCCTGGATCCGCTGCAGGCAAACCCCGTGGGATTCTCCCTGGCCCTGGCTAAGGGCAAGGCCTGCTACATCCCCGTGCAGGCGGCGGAGCGGGACGTTCTGGACCTGAAGACCGTGCTGGATCAACTGGCCGCAGTGTTGACCGATCCCTCCCTGACCCTGGTGGGGCAGAATATCAAGTACGACTACAAGGTGATGGCCAGGCAGGGGATCGTGCTCCGCTGCCGTTTCTTCGACACCATGGTGGCGGCCTGGCTTCTGGATTCCGAACGCTCCTCCTACAGCATGGACAACCTGGCAGCCCAGCTGCTGAATTACAGGACCATCCACTACACGGATGTCGTGGAAAAAGACCAGACCCTGGCGGATGTGGAGCTGGAGCGGGCAACGGATTACTCCGCCGAAGACGCGGACATAACCTATCAGCTCTACGAGCTTTTCCGCCCCCAGCTCGAGAGCGAAGGGCTGGCAGCGATCTTCTCGGATCTGGAGATGCCCCTGGTAGGGATTCTGGCGGATATGGAGATCGCCGGGATACGGCTGAATGCGGAGCAGCTGCGCGCCTACAGTGTCCAGCTGGAGGAGGAGCTGATCAGGCTGGAGGAGGAGATCTTTGTGCACTGCGGCCGGAGGTTCAACGTCCGCTCCACCAAAGAGCTCCAGACGGTTCTTTTCGACGAGCTGGGGCTTCCGCATGTGAAGAAGACCAAAACAGGCCAGTCAACGGACAACTACGTGCTGATGGAGCTCACTCGAACCGGAAACAAGGTTCCCGAGCTGGTGCTCGATCATCGCCTGCTCTCCAAGCTCAAATCCACCTACGTGGACGCTCTTCCCCAGCTGGTCAACCCCGACAGCGGGCGCCTGCACACCCACTACATCCAGACCGGAGCCGCCACCGGCCGTCTGGCCAGCAAGGATCCGAATCTGCAGAACATCCCGGTCCGCGAAGAATCGGGCAGGCACATCCGCAAGGCCTTCGTACCGGATGAAGGCTGCAGTTTCCTGAGTGCCGACTACTCCCAGATCGAATTGGTCGTACTGGCCCATCTTTCCGGCGATCCCATGCTCCAGGAGGCCTTTCGTGAGAACAGGGACATCCACAGACAGACCGCGGCGGTCCTGTACGGTGTGGAGGAAGCCGAGGTTACCCCTGAGCAGCGGCGGATCGGCAAGACCATCAATTTCGGTGTGATCTACGGAATGTCCGCCTTCAGGCTGGCCCGGGATATGCGCATCCCCCGACGGGATGCCGATGAGTTCATCCAGCGCTACTTCGAACGCTACGCCGGGGTGGACCGATTCATCAAGCAGACGATCCGCCAGGCCGAGCAGAAGGGCTATGTGGAAACGATCATGGGACGCCGTCGTCCCCTGAGCCGGATCAACAGCCGCAACCGCACGGAGAAGATGGCCGCGGAGCGGGTGGCGGTGAACTCTCCGATCCAGGGTAGCGCCGCGGATATCGTGAAACAGGCCATGATCGAGGTCACCCGCGCCCTTGCAGAGAAGCGGATGGCCTCCCGCCTGCTGCTGCAGGTGCACGACGAGCTGATCTTCGAGGTTCCCGACCGGGAGCTCGAGCAGGTTCAGGAGCTGGTAAGAGAGGAAATGGAAGGGGCCGTGCAGCTCTCCGTCCCGCTGCGGGTCAGCCTGGAGGTGGGCCCGACTTGGGGGGACATCCATTAGCGCTTCCTTCGTTCTCGGCGTGACCGGAACGTACTGTTCCGGCAAAAACACCCTGGTTGCCTTTTTGATAAAATCGAGTTTCTCGGAGATCGACGTGGACCGGGTCGGTCATCTGATTCTCGATGACAGCGAGGTCAAGGTTGAGCTTCGGCAGCGCTTCGGCGCAGAAATCTTCACGTCCCGGGGTACGATCGATCGCCGGATCGTGGGACAGAGGGTGTTCCGGGATCTCCGGGCGCTTCGGGAGCTGGAGTCGATCGTTCACCCGCCCATGACCGGGGAGGTGGAACGAATCTTGCAGCGGCTGAACGGACGGGTTGTCATCAACGCCGCGGTTCTGTTTCGCATGGGCCTTCAGCGCCTCTGCGACGTCGTGATCTGCGTACGGGCACCGTTGATCCGACGCTTGAGACGGGCCCGGCGAAGGGACGGGGTGACCCTGATTCAGATGCTGCGCAGGATACGGGCCCAGCGGGGAATCTGTCCTAAATTCAATGCAAATGGCGTCGATATTTACTATGTAGACAACGATCGGGGGCTGGACCATCTCCATACCCAGATCCTGAAGATCCTGAGGGAGAAAGGACAGATAAACCACTAGATATGGAACGCAACCGAGTGCTCTGGGTTATCTTTTCGATCAGTCTGTTCCTGGTCGTGGTTCTGGCGGGGGGATTGTACCTGCTGAGGCCCGTCACTGGTAAGGAAGCCGAGGTGGCGACCGGAAAGGCCTCCCCCCTGCGCGGCTTCGATGCCTTCGAGTACGTACGGGGAAAATCCGAGCTGCCCGCTGTAGAGGAAAAACCGGAAGAGACCGAGGAGATGGTCATCATCGTCGGAGAGAAGGAGAAAGCCCCCTCTGAAGAGCCGGAAGCCGCCTTCCCAGAAGTCCCTGAGAAGGCCGTTCCGCCCAAGTTGGATTCCACCGCACCGATCGCAACCGCTCCGGTGCCAACCGCTCCCGTGACCCGACCCTCCACCACCCGTTCGACGACCCGGCCGGCTGCGGCTGCCTCACGACATGAGCCGGCTGCCCGAGCTCCGGCCGCCAAACCTGCTCCCCAGCCGCGCGAGGTGAGCGTTACCGAGTACTGGATCCAGGCCGGCTCCTACACCAGCCCCTCCCGGGCTCAGGAAGTCGCCGCCGTGATGGAGGAGCAGGGACTGGTCTCCAAGATCTCCACCCGGACCCTCAGTGGCAAGACTTACTACCGCGTAAGGATCGGTCCGTACCTGAGCAACGGGGAGGCGGAGAAGTTCTTGGAGTGGGTCAAGGCTGTCAAGGGATTCGAGTCCAGCTACATCTCCATGGTCTACGCCAAACGCCGGGATCCGTAAAACCGTTCCATGCCTTTCAGCAGCTCCCTGGTTGTTGCCGTTGCCGTCCAGCTGCTCAGCCAGTTGTTCAAGGTGGTGTTCTATTCTTTGAAGGAGCGCCGGCTGCGCCCGGACTACTTCATCTCCACCGGCGGCATGCCCAGCGCCCACACCGCCTTCGTCAGCGCCCTTACAGTATCCCTGGGACTGCATCACGGCTTCGCCTCGGAGTTCTTCACGGTAGCCTTCGTGTTTTCCGTGATCATGGTCTACGATCTGGTGCGGGTAAGGGGAGCAGTGCACGCCCATTCCCGCATCCTGGGCATGCTCCTGGAGCAGGTTCAGCTACGGCAAAAGATCGTCCTGCCCCACCTGGTCAGCCACTCCATGCCTGAAATTATCGTAGGTCTGGTTGTGGGTTGCGCAGCGGCTGCCGCAGCGTACTATCTGATCTAAGCTTCGAGCCCGACGATTCGAAAATATACCCAGAAATCCAATTATTTCCGCACTTAAAAAGCAACAGTTCACTTTCGATAGTTGATTCTATTGCGATCCCCCTAAATCCGATGGCGCGGAAAAAGATTATCGTGAAAAATGATAATGGATTGAAGAATACAGCAATTAAAGACATACTTTTTATCTTGAATTATATGTATATATTTACTAAAATATATGTATGAAAACAACGATTAATATTGATGATTTTCTTCTGAGGGAAGCTATGCGTCTCTATGGAATTAAAACCAAAACTAGGATCATCGAGATGGGTCTGGAGGAGTTGATCAAAGCATATAAGAGATCCCTCCTCGCGGATGCATTCGGGTCGCAGCCGGAACTGATCGAACCCAGGAGGAAGCGGTGATCCTCATCGACACGAGCGTTTGGATTCGCTTCTTCAAAGGCTCGGGGGAGGCGAAATTCGCCGCTGATAAGATCCGCGAGAATACCGCTCTCCTCCACCCCCTCGTCTTCGGTGAGCTGCTGCTGGGAGGGATATCCGGGGAGAACGAATCCCTGCTTCAGGCGTTGCCCTCTGTCCCGCTGCCGTCACCGGAGAGGATCTACCGATTCATCAAAGACAACGTTTTTCAGGGCAAAGGGATCGGATGGGTGGATGTCGCTATTCTCTGCTCGGTCCAGGAGGCGGGGGTGTTGCTGGCCACTTTCGACCAGACCCTGCGGTCCTGCGCGCTGGACATCGGTATTCCCTGTATTCCAGGCAAATGAGTCTGGTTCGTACCGGCCTTCGGCCCGGGCTAGATGGCGAATACCCGGATCGCAACCGGTTCGGCGGGACACCTGGCTTCGCAGATGCCGCAGCCGACGCAGCGCTCCGGGATCATTTTGGGTTCCCGCAACGGCTCACCGTCCTCGCTCCTCTCCCCGGTCACATCATAGCGGATCGCCTTCTCCGGTACCGGGCAGACCTCTTCGCAGACCAGGCAGTTGAACTTCTCCTTGTAGACCACGCAGAGGGACTCGTCGATGCGGGCTACACCGATCGGGGTGGACTGTTTCTGTTCCAGGGACTGCAGGGGAATCGCCCTGTTCGGGCAGACCTGCTGGCACACCTGGCAGAAGTAGTCGCAGCCGTAGGGACGGAACTCGAGGTGGGGGGTGTAGAGGCTGGCGAAGCCGTGCTCGCCCCCGGTGATCTTGATGATCTGATTCGGACAGGAACGCACACACTGCAGGCAGCGCAGGCAATTTTCCACGAAGTGCGCCTCATCCGCCACGCCGGGCGGACGTAGCAGCGCGGTAATCCGGCGGTGGAAGAACCCGATCCCGGTCAGCAGGCCCCCTACCGCGAATCCGGCAGCCAGCAGGATGCCGTG
>CAZKCQ010000173.1:0-6376 GCA_964551205.1 uncultured Spirochaetaceae bacterium | reverse complement strand
CTCTGGTGATCCTCTGGGCCTTTCTAGGGATCCTGATCAAACGTCAGGCCGTGGATTCGCCGCCCAGTCGAGCCATTATTGTAACCCTGGCAGTCACGATGGCGGCTATCGGAGTCGTGCTGTTGCTCCGCATACCCCGCTGGCTGCGTACCTGATCCGGAGTGTTCAGGCCAGGTTAACCGCCGCGGGAAGCGCCTAGGCCGGAAGCACTTCGGCCGGCGGCGCCTAAACTTGCCTCACCTGTACCCCGGACCGCAGCCATCAGGGCGGTATCCGTTCCGGGACGCACGGGAATCCAGCTGGATCGTTCACGTGGTGGTTCCGCTAGAAGAGGATATCGAAGGCCATGAGCAGCCACATCCCGGCGCCGATACCTACACCTAGCAGATAACCGGCCAGCACGTCGTAGAGATAGTGTACTCCCAGAATGATGCGGGACAGTCCCACCAGCAGGGACCAGAGAAACAGAGCCCCACCGATCAGGGGCCATTGGCCCGCCAGAACCACGATCGTCATGGTGATGGTTCTGGAGGCATGACCGGAGGGAAAGGAATGAGGATCGGTCTTTCTGTAGATCGATCCCCAGTCCCCTGCGGGTCTTCGCCGACGAACGGCAAACTTCACGATAGAGGTGACGACAATGGAAAGAGCAAAGCCTGCGGCAACGGGGAGCGCGATACTCTGCCAGGAAAAACCATGCAGCCACCAGAGAACAAACAGGCAGGGAACAACCACGACCGAGTCGGCGGAATGGGCGATTATCGCCATAGCCTTCCGAGCCCAGGGACCTTTGGCTGTCTCCTGCAGTCGGCGGCTGATGGTGTTGTCGAACCGTTTGAAGGATCTCAGATTCACGGGTTCGATTATAGTCGATACTCAAGCGTCTGGGCAACGAATTTCAGCTCTGTTTGGACTGAGTATGAAAAACCGGTGGCGGCGGAACCTCCGCGGTAGAGTTTTAAGTACGAACTTCAAATCAAGCCATCACTTTGTTCAGGGCGAACTCAACTGCTTGCTCGTACGACATGACCTGCCCCTTGGACCACTCTTCCGGATAATCCTGCTCGTATTCGCTGAAAGCTATTTTTGATTCCTCTTCGTTTTTCCCGGCACAGACAACGGTGTTTTCCACGGCAACTCCGCGCAGCACCCGGCAAGCTCCCAGAACACGGGCTGCTTGCCGATGACGTCCGGCAGCCCGCGCCGCCATGCCTAATCTGGCAAGCATAAACACGGTATTGCCCCTGTCCCCAAGATCCCTGAAAAGCGATAGGCCTTGCTTCAAATACCTGCTGGCGCTGCAGAAATCTCCTAGCTGAGATTCCGTGGTTCCTAGACCTTCCAGACTCCAGGCGGTCATCCATCTGTCTTTTAACTTTCGGAATCCTCTCAAGGCTTCTTCATATCGAGGCCGGGCTTCTTTGTACTTCTTCGTTTCTCGCAGGAAATCCCCCAGCCCGTTCAGTCCATGAGATACACCCCATAAATTACCAAGTCTCCGGGAAATCCCCACCGCCTCCTCGAGTTCTGCTCTTGGCGAGAAACCGTTAAAAACTCCGCCGGTGGTAGCATAAGCCCAGATCAGAGCAAGTGAAATCTGCAGCGGATCCCCGACTTCCCGGGCGATCTCCACCGCCTGCGTGCAGCAGCGGTCGCCTGTGGATCGGTCTCCCAACCACCGTTCGACCACGCCCAGGTCCGAAAGTGCGGTCCCCTCCCCCGTGCGATCACCGTGCTCGCGAAACAGCTGCAGGCTCTGATGATACAGATCCCGTGCGGAGGACCAGTTACCCTGGATAAAAAAAGTCCAGCCAAGAGCATCCAGAGCTTTAGCCCGAAGTGCCGGATATTTTATAGCGGTTGCCGCGGTGAGTGTTTGTTCCAGCCATTTTTGTCCCTCGCTGAAGTGGCCGTATCTGTACCAGAACCATTTCAGAGAAGCCGCCAGCTGGAGTGCTTTCCTGACCTGCCGCTCATGCAACAACCGGGACAACGCCGTGTGGAGGTTGCCGTTCTCCCGTTCCAGTTTATCGAGCCAGCGCAACTGATCGGGACCGTGCAGTTCCGGTTCCGCTTCCATGGCCAGGCTCAGATAATAGTCAGCGTGGCGATTGCGTACATCCCCGGCTTCGACGCTTTCTTCCAAGCGGGTTCGGGCACACTCCCCGATCGTCTCTAGCATTGAAAAACGACTGTCTCCGTCCACGATTTCCTGTCTGACAAGGCTCTTGTCGATCAGGGAAGCCAGAGTGTCGAGGAGGTTGGACTCCGCGTTGATATCCCGGGTTCCGCATACCTGCTCCACTGCCTGGAAGCTGCATCCTCCAGAGAACACTGAGAAGTTCGTGAACAACTGTTTTTCATGTTTGTCGAGCAGGTTGTAGCTCCAGTCTATCGCACTACAAAGCGTTTGATGCCGCAACGGTCGGGTGCTCGAACGTTCCCGTAGAAGCTGAAGTCTGCCCGTGAGCTCTCGCATCAAGTCTCGAGAAGAAAGTATGTTCAATCGAGAAGCGGCCAGCTCGATCGCCAAAGGAAGACCGTCGAGATGTCGGCAAATCTCAGCAACAGCCGCGGCGTTTTGATCTGTAAGAGAAAAATCGGGATTGGCGGCAGCAGCCCGTAGAGCAAACAGACGCACTGAATCTACCTTTGTAAGTGATCGCAGATCTTTGTCATCCCCAACCTCGGGGATTTTCAAGGGAGGAATATGCTGTTCCAGCTCACCCTTTATGTGCAGGCGTTCACGGCTGGTAACCAGCACTTTCAGACCTGGACTGTTGGCAATGAACTCCGCAACCTGGCTCGAAGCGCGACAAACATGCTCAAAATTATCCAGTAGCAGGAGTATCCGTCTATTTCTAAGGTAGCCTTTTACGATAGCAAGCAAACCACTCCCGTGCCCAATCGGCTCTCGCACATCCAGTACCCTGGCTATTACAGGTATCACCTCAGCCGGTGCTCGTGCTCTGAGCAGGTCCACGAAAAAAATTCCATGCTCGAATCTATCGCCCAATCGAGACGCAGCTTCGACCGCCAACCGGGTCTTGCCCGTGCCGCCGGCACCGGTTAGAGTTAGGATTCGTACTTCCCTCCTGATCAAGGTATCGATCAATCCCGACATCTCGGATTCCCGGCCTATAAAAGGCAGCGGGTCGATGGGGAGGTTGTTGGGGTGATCCTCAAAGCGGGATTTGGGGTTTAGAATTTTGCTATGGGAACGAATTGCCCCCGCAAGTTCCTCCGTCTCCTCCTCGGGATCCTCTCCCAACTCCTTCTCCAAGATCTCCCTGCACTTCTCGTACTGCCTTAGCGCAAGTGTGCGATTTCCCGAAGCCGCGTACATCCGGATGAGCTCTCTATGAGCCGCTTCCTCCAGGGGGTCCAATGCGAGCCATCTCCGTCCATAGATTATCGCTTTATCGAAGTCTTCCTGATCTTCGAGCAACATCACCAGCTGTTGGAGCGCGGATGCATAGTCCTTCCGCAAACCCTCTTGCTCCAAGAACTGCCATTCATCGAATCCGACACTGTCTCTGAGATAAAAGCCGGAAAGGAAATCACCGCGGTATAGACGAACCGCGTCGGTGAGCGCTTGCATTTGTCGCTCGGGAGGTAGTGTTTTCAGGGGTTCTTCTGCTATCAGTGTGCGGAACTCATGAACATCAACCCAAAGATCATTCTCTGTTTTGAGATAGATAGTCGAACTGTCAACCACAAGCCGATTTTCCCCAATACTATTCTTGAGAACCGAAAGGGTGTTCCTGAAGTCCGCCCGTGCCCGCTGACGAGACTGTTTGGGAAAAAGAAGATCAATGAGCACTTCCCGACTGTGGGCCTTGGCTGTAACCGCCAGGTATATAAGGAGTGAGGCAACCTTGCGCCGAGGAATTGAAATTACAGCCTCGCCGAGCTTGAATCGAGGGGGTCCTAGCAGGTGCAGTGACAACCTGGACATTCGATCATCCCTTATCAAGTGGGCAAACAGGACGGAATGGTGATCTAATGCATCAAAGAGTTAGGTGTGCTTTTATTGTGAGACAGTCAGCCGCCCACCAACTTCTAGTATCGATTGTATATGAAAAATGAAAATGTTGAAGGGAAAAAAGCTCTGTGGTTCTAGTTAGTGTCTTACCGAAAAGCCGCTAATTATGTGTGAGGCAATGATTTAAGATCTCCCCACTTCAAGGAAGTTTATCATAATTTCATAGCACAAGTCATTGTACCCTTTGGCGAATTTTGATATAATTCTCTCCATCGTAAATAATTAGGTCGAGATTATTCTTCGCACTTTGCCGCCGAAATGCCCCGATCTTTGGGAGAGGAAGTGATGCGAAAGACCATCGATCCGCAGATGAAGCTGGGACAAGTCGATATCTCCGAGATCGAGTTCGATCTCAGGTCTAGAGATGAGATTCCAAAGCTTCTCATGGGATTGCAGTATATTTACTGCACACCGGAGATCCGAGAACAAGTCTTCGAGATCCTGAAAGAAATGGTCCCCAGGGGTACGGATGCGAACACCGGCAGGCCGGGTATGCTGTTGTGGAAAATCCTTGTTCTTGGCACCCTGCGGCTTAACTGCAACTGGGATTATAACAAGGTGAAAGAGATGGCCGACAACCACATAACGTTGAGGCTGATGCTCGGACACAGTGGATGGGAAGATGAATACTGGTATCCGATCCAAACGGTCAAAGACAACGTGTCGCTGTTTACTCCTGAGATATTGGATAAGATCAATCAGATTGTAGTGAAGGCCGGACATAATTTGGTTAAAAAACGAAACGCTAAACGCCCGCTGCGATAGCTTTTCGTGGAGACCGACGTTCATTATCCCACTGACATCAACTTGTTGTTTGACGCGATGCGAAAGGTGATCACCCTGCTGGCAAGAGTATGCGCTACGCTGGGATTGAACGAATGGCGACAGAGTGCCTACAACATCCGGAAGCTGAAGAGGCTGTATCGAAAAGCCCAAAGTCTGAAACGATCCCGGGCAACGAAAAAGGAAGACTGAGCGAACAAGAAAAAAAGGTTGAAAGCTCCGATGAGTTTGTTCGAGCGAGGAGAAAACATCCTGCTGTGGAATCGTGCATCAATCTCCAGGATCTTTGATTTCTGCCAAATAATTCTTTGATCTACTCGAGCAGCCCTACTGAGAGAGCTACCAGTGTAATGCCATACAACCATTTATTTTTGTAGATTATATGTTACCTCCATACCGGTTATTGCCTGTATAAACAGGCGGGTAAGTGTCGTGGTTCCATCGGGTCTGCCGGTTTCCCGCGCAAGATATGGGCAGGTACCCGAGGTGATGAGGTTGCCGTCTCTGACCACCCCGGGACCTGCGTATTCCCCTTCCGTGAACACCTGCCGCTGAAAAGCGTATTTTTTCTTTTTCAATACACCGGCCCGTTGCAGCACCACCACCGATTCGTGCTGGGCTGCCAGCGGTTTCTTGACGGCTGCGGCCCTGCGCACGATCCCGATGAGCCTGGCAGGAATAGGAGCCATCAACCCCACGGCCATGGACGGCAGGAGCACCCCGACTTTCCCCTGCCACCTCTCGTCATGCTATCAACTACGCTGTAGCAGCTGGTTCCGAGCTTGGCACTCGCTCCTACGGGGTGTTGGAGTTGAAGCAGTCACGGTAGATCTTCCAAGATCCGTCGGGTTGTCTCCTGAAAATGGTCAGGAACTTGCCGTCCATACGGACAGTGTTTCCGTCCACCATCCTGTCCGAGATATACGTACCGCGAGAATAGGCCCAGTCAACGGAAATCACGATTTCTTCCGCATTGATGTCGAACGTAAGTACGTTGCGTGACGCCCAAGATTCTTCAATGCCCTTTTCAATCTCCTCCCTCGATCTTGCAGGTTGATTTGGTGGCATTTGAATAAAATCCTCATCCCAGATAGAAAGCCGAAGTGCGACGTCTCCGTTGATTGCAGATGAGCAGTATTTTTCCCAAATCTCCTTAATCGCCTCCACGTCGGCCTCTGTTCCTCCCTTGGCCATTGTGGCACAGCCGAGCAGAAAGAGTGTAGTTATGGCCAACAATCCGATAAGAACATTAGTTATTCGCTTTTTCATCCTTTCCTCCTAGTTTTAATAATTTCGTCCCATGGGCCATTCTTTTTGTACCGGACAGACGTTTCAGAACCGTTTCTTGAAGCGTTTCTTGAAGCGTTTCAGAAGACATTTCAGTCTTTTCTAGGGGATGTTTTTGTATTTTTGTGGATTTCAGGAACCTATTTTTCGTCCAACTGTGAGGTTTGCTTTAGTCCTTGAGGGACATAGGGTTGCAAAGGTTGTCGTCACAGTCGGCAACCCTTCCGCAGTTGAAGCAGATATACTCCGGGTTCCGGGTCA
>CAZKCQ010000172.1:0-6381 GCA_964551205.1 uncultured Spirochaetaceae bacterium | reverse complement strand
TTCCATCAAGGTCTACCGCAAAGAGGTCTATCAGGCCATTCAGCAGGAAAACATCGAAGCCGTGAAAACCGAGCCCTCCGCCCTTCCCGAATGGGAACGCTTCGTGGATCGGGCTACCCGCCGAAAAAAGTAATCTCAGCCTCGCTTTTCTTCAAGTACAGAGGCACCGGTTCGGTCTCCGGCTCCTCCAATTTTGTTATGCCGCAGGCCAGCAGCCCCGCAGGATCGGTCGACTGTCCCGAGGCGTCGACCACCAGCTCCGAACCTGCTTCCGCCCCTTCGGAAAGCATCAACTCGTACAGCTGTCCAGCAGCCGCCCCGGTAAGCAGGATCGGGCGGTGGGCTGTTAGAGCGGAGCAAAGATCGGGAAGGGTGGTTTCCAGGTAGTTGCCCTCCAGCTGGCCGGCCCGATAGACAGCGGCGTAGTACTTGGTGCGCAGGGAGGGATTCACCGCTGCCACCAGCCCCGGATAACGGCGGTAGCGGTAGGCCAGGCCGTCCAAAGTGGAAACGCCGATCAGGCGGCAGCGCCTGGGGGCGGGTGGGGCGCCCGCCCGCTGAGCGGCTGCCCGCACGCCGTCCGCCAGACCCTTGGCCGTGGCCAGGCCGATACGGATCCCCGTGAAGGATCCCGGCCCGATGGAGCAGACGATCAGATCCAGTTCCTGAACGGGAAGCTCCGCCTCCTGTAGCAAATCGCGGATGGCGGGCATGAGCTTCTCCGAGTGTTTCAGGCCTATCTGCAGGATTAGGCTGCGGCGGTGAGACGCTTCGCTACCCGGCCGAGGGGTCCCTGGAGAGCTCTCCGAGTCACTCTGCAGGCACAGACCAAGAGCCGTGGTAGCGGTGTCGATCGCCAGAGTGTTCATGGTGCGGACAGCCCCTCGATCTCCACGCTGCGGTTTTCCCCCTCCAGCAGACCGATCTCTACCTGGATCGCGGATTCCGGCAGGAACTCCGCCGCCTTTTCGGCCCACTCGATGACGCAGACCCCCGACCCGTTCAGGATTTCCTCGATCCCCAGATCCTCTATCTCCTGTGGATGGCTGATCCTGTACAGGTCGACGTGGTAGAGAATGATCGGAAACCCCTCCCGGAAGCCCTCGTACTCGGCGATGAGGGTGAAGCTGGGGCTGGTGACCCGGTCTTCGATGAGCAGGCTGCGGGCGATCCCCTTTACCAGGGTCGTCTTGCCCGCACCGAGCGGTCCGTGTAGGGCCACGATGTCGCCCCTGCGCAGCCGCCGGCCTATCTCGGCTCCGAGATCGATGGTTTGCGCCGCCGAATGACTCCGGAATTTTTGTTTTTGCTGCACCGCTCGATTCCGCTTTCCGCATGGTACGCGAAAAAACGCGGGGCGGTCAATGTCGGTTGCTCGAGCTTCAGCGGGCGGCGATGGGGTAGTGGGGGGGCGTGAAGTCGTAGACGTATAGATAGATCTGGTTCAAGTAGCGGCTGGACAGCTTCGTGAACATGATATGCATCACACCGCTTCGAAAACCGGTCTTGCGGATCTTCTTGACCTTGCCGAACACGGAGATCCGCTGGCGTCGGGCCAGTTCGAATTCAATCTTGCAAAGGCTGCCGGTGCTCAAAGGGTAGACACTGTTGATCGAGCAACCGCCGGCGGAGATATCGATAAGGTTGCCGAGATAGCGGCGCGTGGTCTGCACCACGGCCTTCTTCTGCGCCCGCCTGCCCGATCCGGATTCCACGACGAGAACGGGAAAGAAGAAGCAGGGGCGGTGGATCGGGCTGCGGCGATACCTGCGCTGCTGTTCCCTTTTCAGGGTCTTGGCGTGATGCAGAAGAACGCAGATCGTGCCTTTGACCTTGTCGTATCCCAGCACCTTGCTTTCGAAGGCATAACCGGCGTCCGATTCTTTCCAAAAATTGATCTTCAGCCGGGTACCCCGGGGCCAGCGGATCTGGCTGCCCGCATCGTCCTGCACGGCGGCCAGGGCCACCATGTCCTTCAAATTCGATACCACCCGGGTGTTGTGCTGCCTGCCTGTCTCTGTAGTGACCGTTACGGACTGGCCCGGGCGCATCATGATCGTGGAACGAACACCTGTTCCCCTGCGAGCGTTACGCTCGATGATCTGCTTGATCTGGAAGAGGTAGGTCAGCCGCCGTTCCCGCTGCTCCTCATTGAGTTTGGTATCCTGGTGAAGAGCGTAGATACCTTTCTTCAAGATGTCATCGAGCAGACCCGAGCTGGAGAAGATGAGGAACGGCTGTCGGACGCTGCACACCCGGATCAGATATTCGAGGATCTCGATATGATGCCTCTGCAGTCCGATGTTTTTCGCCATCCGCTGGAACACGTAGCGTCCGTACTTGCGCCGCTGCTCCGGATCGAACTTTCGATTTCGTCGTCTGGATAAGGCGCCCCCGAGAATGATGATGCCGATGAAAGCGGCGGCGATCACCAGGGAAATCAGGATCGAACGCCTGTCCGGAGAGGCGAAAAAATTGTAGTGCGTCTGGAGCAGGATCACGTCAGCTCCTGCAGGAAGGTGCGCAACTGCTCCAGCCGGGGAGCTATCTCGTACTCCATCAGGTCCCCGATCAAAACGGAATCCTTGGCTGTGAAGGCTTCCAGCAGCTCCGAGAGTACGCCGTTGAGGTCCTGGTAGAAAGCCTGCAGCTTCTCGTTGCTGTTATCGGGAAAGATCGAGGCAACCAGACGCACCAAACTCTGGGAAAGCTCGGAAAAGCGCACGATCGTATCCATCGCCCGTCTGTCCTTGCCGGTTTGCAGCAGGATCGAAATCTCGCTGATCTCCTCGATACAGATCGTCAGTGCCCCGGTGAGGGTCTTTAAAGCCGCCTTGGGATCCTGAAGCTCCTGCAGCCGGAAGGATACCTGGGAAAAGACCAGTTCGATCAGTTTGAGGGCCTGCTGCTGCTTCTCCTCAGCCCAGGCAAGCACCTGCCCGGCCTTGCTGTTTTCAAACAGGGTGGTGAGGGTCTGCAGCGACGCTTCGGAGGTCGGGAAATGCTTCCCCAGGCTCTCGACCAGGGCGGAGAATCCGGACAGCAGCTCCTCCAGCCGCTCTCCGTTGCCCGCCGTGATGCTCTGTTCCAGCATGTCGAGGTACTCCAGGATGGTCTGAAGGTTGAGCGCAGCGAGCTCCCTGGTGTGCTTCACCTTGACGTCCAGAGTTCCCACTTCGGTGTGCGGCGTCGCTCCCCATTGTTCGTAGGGCGTGCTCAGCAACTCCCGGTCCTCATGCTTCACCGAGTAAAGCACCAGATCCGTGCCCTCCAGCCAGGTTTCGATGTCCCTGACAACCTCACCAAGGGTTTCATCGCGCTCTATCGTAAAATCGAGATTCTGATTGTTTACCTGAATTACCACCTGTCGTTTCCTCTGCTACTCGTTGCGTCTATTTAGATTTTCGATCGCCTGAGAGGATTTCTCAAGATTATCCAGGGCACCTTCCATGGCTCCGAATTTCCTTCTCAATTCAGCCTCGTAATCCGCCAGATGCTCGTTGTAGCGCTCGATCTCCCGCTCTTTGCGGGCAATCGAGTTGTCCAACCCCGCCGTCCGGTTGGCGACTATGCCGCCGGTTTCCACGTACGCCCTGAGGTAGGTGTCAACCTGGTAGGCGGCTCCCGTATCGATGGCCAGATCGTTGTCACTATCGTAGCCGAACAGCTGCTTGACCCAGTCTCCCATGCGGGTTACCGATTCCTCCAATTTGGCCTCGTCGACCTGCAGATACCCGCGCAAACGGGTCCGGTCTATGGCAGCGGAACCCTGGAAACTTCCACCGGAGGTGCTGATCCCGATTTGCGCCAGCAGGTTCAAGTCCCGCCCGCCTTCGGTCCGGTGGGGATCCATCATGATCCGCTGCAACCGGCTCTTGAGCTGCATGAGGGTGGTGTTGCCCTGAAACAAGCCTAGATCCTCCTTGGCCCGTTCCTTCTCATCGTCATCCAGAAACACGGCGCTCTCCAGAACCTGCTCATCCTGGCGGGTGAAGATATCGATGTGCATGAGCAGGCGATTGTAGTAGCCTATGAAATTGTAGAGCCCCTCCTTGATGGATTCCAGGTCTCTGGCCACGGATAGGGCCACGGGCTTCGGCCCGGCGCCGTGGAGGCTGATATTCACTCCGGGGAGCAGATCATCGATATCGTTGCTCTCCCGGGTGATTTCGATACCGTTCATCTCTATCAGCGCATCCTCCGCCGAGGCGAGGGGGTTGACGGCTCTGTAGTCACCGCGAGCGGTTTTATCGTAGATGCGAATGTCTCGAATATGGACGATCCGATGGGTGTTGCGGTTGCGCACAACCAGTCCGTCTATCCGCTGCGGCAGCTGGGAAGCATCGTATTGAAGAGGGATAAAATCCCCCGAATCCTGTAGTGGAGGCAGGGCGCTCAGATCATCGCCCTCCCGCACGAAGAGGATCCTGGCGTCATCGACCCGGACGGGCGGCTCCGGCGGTTCCCAGGGCGGCAGGACGGTACGGGAGCGGGCGCTTTCCACGCCGATCCCCTCGAACTCTATCCCCCCGACCGGGGGAAGAGCCGGCCCCGGAGGAGGCGTCGGTTTCTCATAGGCTTCCTCCGGGAGTTTTTCTACCCAAACTTCGAGGGAAAGCACCATGTTGGGGTTCATTGTGTGGGGCGGGCGGAGGGGAACCTTGGCCTCTGACACCGGATTCAGATTCAGGGTGCCCTCGCTGACGGAGAATCCCTCTCCCTCCACGAGGGAGGGGCTCAAGCTGATCGTGCGGCTGGCCTCCAGTGAGCGCTCGATGATCCCAGCCTCCGCACCGAAGGCGGCGGCCTGATCGTAAAATCTCAGGGTGTTGCGGGCGCCCGTCTTCTTGCTCTCTATGAGAAACACCTGGGTAGTCTTACTGTCTCCGACCACCGAGGCTTCCAGAAGCCCGTCGGATTTGCTGTTGATCGCTTCGGCCAGCTCTTTAAGGGTACCGCCGCGAAAGTTGATCCGCACCTCCTCGTCTCCTACCTGGAATCTATAGATGCCGGCCGGGGCTTTGTAATCCTTGGGCAGAGGTTTGGACAGGAATCGATCGGCGGAGGCGATCCTCTTGACCAGGATCGATACCTCCTCCTCCACCGCGGTACGGTCGGCGGTGGCGGTTAACACGCTCTCATCGGAGGAGCTGGCGATCCTGTTGTTGAAGGGATTTTGAAAATTGTAGAGGTTTTGAGCGGAGTCCCGCACTGAGATCATGAGCTGGTTGAGACTCCCCCAGGCGCGTTTCTGGTTCTGGTAGGTCTCCTTCTCCTGCTCCATCCGGGCCAGGGGAATGCTTTCAGCTTCGACAAGCTTTTTGATGGTTTCTGCGCTGTCGTACTTGTTGCTGACTCCGGGAATGGAAATACTCTGTGAGTGGACATGGAGAGATGTGGCTATGAGAAGCGTGCATAGAAAAATGATGATGGAAAGACGGGTTTTGGGGCCAACCATGCAGACGGTATTCAACGCCTCTTTCTTGAAGACGCCCGTTCGCAGCCTCTAGATCTCTTCTTTAGATCTCTTCGTCGAACAGAATCCCGATCGTTTCCCTGATCCGGGCGACAAGTTTTTGGATTTCCTCCGGCGGAATCTCCTTGATTACCTTATCGGTTGATCCGTCAACCACCTTTACGACCACCCGGTCGATCTCTTCGTTCACACTGAACTTCAGCCGCCTGTTGAACATGCGGAAGACTTCCCGCAGGATGTCCAGGCTCTTGCCGATGTCCTTCTTCCTGCTCACGGCATCGGGTACTCGTGCCCGCCCCAGCTTGCTCCTCTGCTCGGGGAATTGGGGTTTGTTTGGGTACTCCCGGGAGATTCGCGGATTCGATACACCTTGAATCTCGATTCCCATCTGGTTCCTCCATGAAATATAAGATAGGGGAGTGCGCGACCTCCCCTACCCAAGTTTACGAAAAGAGGTGACGTCCAGAAACCTCTTTAAGTTTTCGGGAACGGTTAGAACCTCTACTTTTACTTTAGCAGTTGCAGTACTGTCTGCCCCTGCAGGTTGGCCTGAGCCAACATAGCTGTTCCGGCCTGTGATAGGATCTGGTTCTTTACAAACTGCACGGTCTCGGCGGCCATATCCGTGTCCCGGATAAGCGATTCGGCGGCCTGCATGTTTTCAGCAGCTACCGCCACACCCTTGGCTGCCATTTCGAACCGGTTTTGGTACGCCCCCAGATCCGCCCTCTGCCTGGATACGACCGTCAGAGCTGCATCCACCAAACCGATGGCTCGGTTGGCCTGATCGGGCGTTGAAATCGAGATCGATTCCCCCGCCTCTGAACTCTGCAGTCCCAGGGCCTGGGCCGTCATGGTTCCGATAAAAACCCGCTCTCTCTGATCCATATTTGCACCTACCTGAA
>CAZKCQ010000171.1:0-6414 GCA_964551205.1 uncultured Spirochaetaceae bacterium | reverse complement strand
AAGGGGAACCGGATCTGCTATATAGATGAGGTCTTATGATCGGTTTTCGCCTGCAGCTGAAGCGGCGCCCCGACGGCCGGCTGATGTTCACCATCCCCGTGGGGTACAAATTGCTGCTGCTGTTCATCGGGCTGCTAATCCTCATCTCCCTCATCGTCACCCGGGAGGAGGGCGGGGGAAGCATCTTCATCCGCGAAAATACGATCCCCCTGATCATCGGCCTGATCTCGCTTCTCGGCGCCGCCTACCACGAGCGCTGGATCTTCGACAAAGAGCAGGGCCAAATCATTCACCAGAACGGCCTGATCGCCCTCCACAGCAACAAAGTGTACAGGTTTTCTGATTTCGAACGGATCGAGGTGAGCCGGTTTGGAATGGTAGGAAAAAACGAGACCAAGAACTTGACCGGGAAAATGTCGCTCCGGCAGGTTTGGGCATTATCAATATTGGAAAAAACAGGGAAGATTCTCACAATCGAGACCTTCAGGCGCTCACAATTATCGCGTGCTGAAAGGGCGGCCAATACGATTTCGGATTACTGCGATTTAGCGCTGCGCATCTTTAAGGACACCTGAGTGAAATGCAGAGCCAACCTTCTGCTACCAGAATAGGAAGCTTCGGAACTTAATACTGTCCATTTGACCGGAACTGGGATCCCAACGAAGAACCTGGATCTGTCTTTGAAAGCGCTCGTGGGCTCCACCAATCAGATAGATTTCTCCATCAAGATTGACTGTTCCGATATCAGAAAATCCTCTCTCCAGCTGGGCGTATTGTTGCATTTTCAGATCCGCTTCAAAAGAAAGAACCTCTCTAAGTTTTTCCCCCTCCCAACCGCCGATCAGTAAAATCTTATTATTCATAACGACGGTGCTGCTACGAGCACGTCCGGACGGCAACCTGCCCGTGCTATCTATCGAACGGTCACTTGGATCCAGTGCTACTACTTCATCCAGATAGTTCCCGTGCACGTCCGAACCACCGAACACATAGATCTTGCCTGACAGAGACTCAGCGGTGATGTGTTCCCTTGGCGATGGAAGCCTTCCTACAAGCTCCACACTCCCGGTGTTGGGATCAATTCTGATTATCTCATCGAGTTGCTCGCCACCGTCCCAGCCTCCGAAGTAGTAGATCTGACCGTTCTCTGCCGCAGCGGCGCCGAAGCAACGACTGCTCGGCAATTCAGCAAACCTGTTTATTTTTCCGCTCTTCGATTCAAACATCAGGATATCATTGAAGCACCTTCGTCCATCGAAGCCTCCAATAATAAAGATGCGATCACCCAGTGCTACCGCTGCTGTTGCGAATCGAGGTGAGGGAAGCTCACCTATCTTGTGAATTCTCAGATCTTGAAGGTCCACCCTATATATCTCGTCATAGGTCTGACCTTGACGGTCCCTCCCGCCGAAGATATAGATCTCCCCTCTTGCCGCCTCCACGGTTACCCATTCTCTGGCAGTCCAGGGTTGAAACAGGACATACCGGGAAACCCACACGGTAGCCAACACTAAAACAGCCAACAGCGATGTATACACGGCGATTGTGCGTCGTCCCCGTCGTAGCTCGACATTCTTATCCGTACCCGGCATCGACAGGCTCCTTTCAACATATTTTTGAGTAACAAATTGAAAATCTTCCCACTGCAGCTTCGCCGATAGTTTCTGCGGACTGAGATTGCGCAGAGTGATATAAACTGCACCTGAGATCAATATCACGATAGCTATTGTCCATATCGACAGGATGAGATAATAGGACATACCGGAGATTGAGCTGAGGATTGCTGCATCATTTCTCGAATAATTGATAAAAAAACCGGCGATATCGTAAATAACATCGACGATGCAGAGCAAACCGATAAAATCTGTTACGTATGCAGAAAACCAGAACTCTTTGAAAAAAAGTGCAACGAGGAAAAGCCCGGCCACCATACCGTACGCCCATCCGAATGGCGTTCTTACAAACACAAGGGTATTTACCAGTATTAGTGTGCCTATTCCCAGGAAGAGCGAGCGTTTTGTAGGATAATGATAACTGGCAGCAATAAGTAACGAACCGAAGAAGGCGGTGCCGATATAGCCAGCAGAAAAGACAATACCGGGTATTCCCCCGTACAGCGATGTCAATCCGGTTCGATGGGAAACAACTTCGATCGCGTGTACTCCCCCACCCGTGATAACCGCCGCCAGGGCGTGAAAAATCTCGTGAAGGAGTACTACCAGAACTCGAAATGGCTTCACCAGAACTGTATTCCAAAACAGGATGAGAAAAATGGTTATTGCGCCATTTCGGACAAGCCACTGCTTGCGCGCCGTTAGCACGTCTCTTTCACCTCACCTAGATTGCAGGTCTCTCAGAGGGAATTTTTTCGAGCATTACCAGTTCCAGGCCATCGCTGGTCACTCTTTTCCCGCTTTGTTTATATCCGATCTTTTTATACAGAGCCAATGCCGGATGGTTCTTCTCGGCGGTCGAGACAATTATACGCTCAGCCTGCGGTTGGGCAACTTCAATATGGTATAGAAGCCTCGTGGCATAATTCCTTCCCATATGCCGTGGATGGACGACCAGTCTGCAGATCTCCAATTCCCTGCCGGCTAAACGCGTTGAAATCAAGCCTACGAGCTCATTTCCTAAATAGAGGCCTGTAAATTGCTCATTGCTTTGCCGGATAGTCTGCTGCGTGTCAAACAGAGGGGGTATGTTCGAGTAACCGATTATCTTCGCTTCACGGGCGTAGGAGAGTTTCTGCAAGGTGAGGATGTAAACGATCGAGGTCTCATCATTCAACTCGATCTTTTGGATCGTTGGATCTAATCGGGACATCCTTCGCTAAAACGATTCCATGCCAAACAAAGCATCCGGGCATGACGCAATTGTTGTGGTCCGTACTACCTCGAACTCTATATCTCCCGCCAGCGATGACAGGCTACGATGTGATCGGGTGCCGCTTCTTCCAGCTTCGGTTCCTTCTCCCGGCAAACATCCCTGGCATGCTCACAGCGTGGATGAAAACGGCAGGCCGCCGGCGGATCAACTGGATTCGGCACATCCCCGGTCAGGATGATTCTTTCCCTACCCGTGTCAGGGTCCGGGATCGGAATTGCCGAAAGCAAAGCCTTCGTATAGGGGTGGAGCGGCTTTTCGAATAATTCCTTGGTATCGCTCAGCTCGACGAGCTTTCCGAGATACATGACCGCTATTCGATTCGCCATGTATTTAACTACCAGGAGATGGTGGGTAACAAAAAGATAGGTGAGCTGAAATTCACTCTGGAGTTTCTTCAATAAATTGAGGATCTGCGCCTGAACCGAAACATCGAGAGCCGAAGTGGGCTCGTCCATGAGGATGAAGTTGGGATTGGTAGCCAGGGCACGGGCGATAGCCAGCCGCTGTCTCTGCCCGCCGGAAAATTCGTGGGGATAGCGTTTCAGGTGCCCTTCCCCCATCCCCACGACTCCGAGCAGGTCTAAAACCTTGGCTTCCACATCCCTCGATTTTATCAGTTTCTGGGCTACCAGCGGTTCGGCCACAATATCCTTGACCAACATGCGGGGATTGAGGGAGTTGGACGGGTCCTGGAAGACGATATTCACCTTTTGTCTCAACCGCCTGACGGCCCTGCCGCGCATATGAACGATGTCCATTTCCGGTAATCGCGACAGTGCTTCATGGCGCTTAGATGCGTTTTCAGAGTGCAGCATCTGCTCTACCTCACGAATCTTGTCCGGATGCTGATCGTAGTAGATCCGCCCAGACGTGGCACCGTGGAGCTTGAGAATCGTTTTCCCCATGGTGGTCTTGCCGCAGCCGGATTCTCCGACAAGGCCCAGGCATTCCCCTTTACGGATCTGGAGGTCCACGCCGTCTACCGCTTTGACATTGGCCACGGTGCGTCTGAACACCCCCCCTTTTACAGGGTAGTATTTGACCAGTTCGCGGATATCTAGCAATACGTCCTTCATTTATTACCGTCCGTATAGAGATAGCAGGCCACCCAGTGACCGGGTGAGTGTTCGATCAAGAGCGGTTTCTCCTGCGCACAGATATCCATTTTAGAAGGGCAGCGCGGGTTAAAGCGGCAGCCGCTGGGCGGATTGACCAAGCCGGGTACCGTACCGGGAATGGTGTTCAGCTGATCCGCCTGCTTGATCTTCGGTACAGAACGCAGCAGCCCTTGAGTGTAGGGGTGCAGGGGATTGTGGAAGATCTCCCGCACCTCGGCTGTTTCTGAAATATCTCCGGCGTACATCACCGAAGCCCGGTCGCAGATCTCAGCTACCAACCCCAGATCGTGAGTAATGAATAGCACCGAGGAAATCTTTGTCTGCTTCAACTGTTTGATCAGATCGACGATCTGAGCCTGGATGGTAACGTCGAGGTTCGAAGTAGGCTCATCTGCTATAAGCAGCACGGGGTGACAGGCCAGGGCGATGGCAATGACGATGCGTTGCTGCATACCCCCTGACAACTCGTGGGGGTAGCTGTCCACCACCCGGTCAGGATTGGGTACCCCCAGGCTGCGGAGAAGCTCGACCACGTGCCGTCGCACCGTTTTGGTCTCGCGCCGTTGGTAATAGCTGATAAAGGGAAATCGTTTCAGGAATTCCACCAGGAAACTCTTTTCCCGAAGCCGATCCCGGCGGCGGTTGAGCAGCACCTTCCTGTGCAATGATTTCCTGTCATTCTGGTTTTCAATTTCGTACAGCTCGTGATCTATGCGGTCGATCTCAGCCTCGTAGGAACGCAAAACCGCCAACTCTCTGCGGAATAATGCCCTCTGCATCGCCTTCCAGCCGCGGATCAAGAAAAACACACGTGCTGCAAGCTCCTTTTCCAGGTCCTGAATCGTTTCTTCGAGCATCTGAGCCCTTCTGTGAAAGTTAAAGCTCTCCCCAACCTGGAACCCGATGGACAATACGGGATTCAGGGAGGTGGAGGCTTCCTGGAAGATCATGGAAATGGAATCGCCGCGAAGGGAGGTCATGTAGGTCTCGCTGCGCTTGAGGATGTCTATCCCCCTGCTCCGGTCCTCAGCCCTGAAGAAGATCACCACCTTTCCGTCGACGATCTTGCCGGGTGTCTGGACGATGCGCATCATCGAACGTACGGTCACGCTCTTGCCGCAGCCGGACTCTCCCACCAGCCCGTAAGTTTCCCCTTCGTTGACGACAACGCTGACGCCGTTGAGTGCCTTAACCACTCCTTCAAAGGTGAAGAAATCCGTGTAGAGGTCTTGGGTTTCTATGAGTTTTTCCACCCTTACCTCCTCCGCATGCGTGGATCGAACACATCGCGCACCGCATCTCCCAGGAGATTCCAGCCAAGCACGAACAGCGCGATCGTGAAACCGGGGATAAAGACCAGATACCAGTATGCCAGGCGGTTCTCCGGCGGTCCCACAATGTAGTTACGGCAGGTTGCGACCATAGCCCCCCAGTCCGCGTAACCAGAGTCCGAGCCCAGGCCGAGGAAGCTCAGGGCGGCGGCTATGAGCACCGTGACACCCACGTTCATCGAGGCCACGATAATGGCCGAAAAGATCGAGTTGGGCAGCACATGTTTGAACAGAATCCTCAGGTGCGATGCCCCACTGGCCCGGGCGGCCAGTATGTAGTCCATGTTTCGGACAACGAGGATCTCGGAACGAACCACCCTTGTATAGGTGGGCCAATTCAAAATGATGAGAACGACGACTACCGATTTCAAGCCCCTCCCCAGTGCCACCACCAAGGCCATGGCCATGACGAGAATGGGAATAGCGTAGAAGATATCGGCGATGCGCATAACGATCTCATCCAAGATCCCACCGAAGTAGCCGGCAATGGAACCGAGGATAAGACCCACCAGTAAATTTGCCGCTACCACGGCGATGCCTATACGGAAGGCGTTCCGGGAGCCCCAGATCACCCCGTAGAGGATATCGTACTGGGAGGGCAGGGTACCCAACGGATTCTCCGCCGACGGTGGAGTTGGCTGGATCTGCCAGCCCTTGTGGGGCATGAGAAAGGGATTGTGCGGCCGCGGCGGCGGGGCCAGGATCGGCGCGAAGACAGCGAGAACGACGAAGAAAAGGATAATGACCACTCCTATAATTGTTAGAGGATTCTTGAACAACCGCTTCATGGAGAAGACGAACTCGTTCCACCCCGGATGCCCGGAGGGTCTCTTCGTTTTGATATCTGTAGTCAAAACTTCGCTGCTCATTCCATCCGTTCCTTTCTGTCAACCCAACCGGATACGAGGATCGATGGCGGCGTAGATCAGGTCCACGATCAGGTTCACTCCCACGAAGATCAGACCCAGGAAGAGAACGTTGAACATGATCGCCGGCACATCCAGTTGCAGAGCCGCCCGCGCCATCCACCAGCCGATTCCTTTTCGGACGAAGATCGTTTCGGTGATCACCATCCC
>CAZKCQ010000170.1:0-6485 GCA_964551205.1 uncultured Spirochaetaceae bacterium | reverse complement strand
TGCCCATGGAGTACGCCGTGGAGCTGAACCGGCTGATCGAGCTGCAGATGGAGGGCTCCGTTGGCTGAGCTGCGTCCGGCAACCGAAGAATCCGTAGTCGTGCAGGAGCAGAACGCGCTGCTGCGCTCCTACCTGGAGACCGATAGGCAGCTGCGCTGGCTAACCGAGCTGCGCCTGGCCGCCCTGGACAGCTTTTCCCACATGCAGTGGCCCACGCCCCAGGAGGAGGAGTGGCGCCGCACCGATATCACGGAGATCGACTTTCTCCGATTCAGGCCACCCGCTGCCGAACGCCTGCTCTGCTCCGGCCGGGAGTGCGGTTCCGTCGAGCTGGGAGGCGGTTGGAAACAGGCCGTCGTTGTTCCGCTGATCGAGGGAGCCCGCAGTTACGGGGAGCAGCTGCGGCCGGTGCTCCAGCAGGGCCTGGAAGGATTGGACAACCGATTCCAGGCCTGGCACTACAGTCTTCTCAGCGGCGGCCTATACATCCACATTCCCCCCTTTCTGGAAATCCGGGAGCCCCTGGTCGTCGAACTGGTGGAGGAGGGAGACGGGACGGTCGCCTGCCCCCATGTGGTAATCTACCTGGCCGAGGGGGCCAGGGCCACCGTTGTTCTGCACCTGCGCGGTGAGCACCTGCAGGAGGCGCACACAGGCGCTGAATCCGCCGGCAAGCTCCTGCTCAACTCCGGGGCGGACCTGCGGATCTCAGAAGGGGCGGTCCTGGACCTGGTCACGGTTCAGGAGTTGAACCGCAGCTCGTACTGCTTCCATCACCAAACCGCCCGGGTCGCCCGGGATGCTACAGTGCGGCAACTGCAGATCGACCTGGGAAGCGTACTGGTGAAAACACGGCTGGAGTGCAGCCTGGAGGGGGAGGGCAGCGAAGCAAGGCTCAACGGTCTGTACTTCGCTCAAGGATCTCAGCACATGGATATACGCACGGTCCAACGTCACCGCAGCCCCAGGGCGAACAGCCGCGCATTCTACAAGGGGGCGGTTCGCGATGGGGCCAGGACGATCTTCCAGGGCCTGATCGAGGTTTGTCCCGCCGCTGCCAAGACCGACGCCTACCTGAGCAACAAGAACCTGATCCTTAACGACGGTGCCCGGGCGGACTCCATCCCCAGTCTCAGGATCGACAACAACGACGTGCGCTGCAGCCATGGTTCGACCACAGGCAGGATCAACCGGGAGGAGATCTTCTACCTCAACTCCCGGGGAATCACCGAGGGGGAAGCCCGAAAAATGCTGGTTCTCGGGTACTTCGAAGAGCTGCTCGAAAAATCCCCGGACCTAGTCAAGGATATGCTGCGGGAGCGGATTGAAGCCCGGCTGCGCACCAGCGTGCCGCGGGAGGGGGCCCGTGGCTGAGTGGGTGGAAGTCGCCGGCCTGGCCGACTTCAACGGCGAGGAGGAATCCGTGCGTGTCGAGGTCGAGGGACACGCCCTGGCCCTCTTCAAGCTGGAAGACGGCTTCTATGCCCTTGACGATGTCTGCTCCCACGAATACTCCCGGCTGTCCGAAGGGGAGATCTGGGATGCGGAGGTGTACTGTCCCAAGCACGGATCGCGGTTCAACATCCGTTCCGGAGCGGTGAGGGGATTGCCGGCGGTCAAGCCCGTGCGTTCCTATCCCGTCCAGGTGCAGGAGGGTAAGATACTGATCCAATGGCACGCCTAGATACGGCTAAACATCACGGGGCGATGGTCGGCAGGATTCCGCTGTCCGCCATCCGGGAGGAGTTCCCGATCTTGAGTGTACGGGTTCACGGGGACGGGCCGATCGGGACCGTGGAATCTTCCACAGGCAAGCCGCTTGTGTACCTGGACAACGCCGCCACGACCCAAAAACCCCGCCACGTTCTGGAAGCGGTGTACAGGTACTACAAGAAGTACAACGCCAACGTACACAGGGCCATCCATGCCCTGGGCGAACAGGCCACGGCCCAGTACGAATCAAGCCGTCTGGAGGTCAGGGATTTTCTCCGGGCGGTTACTGAGAGGGAAATTGTGTTCACCCGGGGAACCACCGAGGCGATCAATCTGGTGGTCTTCTCCTGGGGCCGAAAAAACCTGCGGGAGGGGGATGAGATCCTGCTAACCGAGATGGAGCATCATAGCAATCTCGTGCCCTGGCAGATCCTCGCGCAGGAAAAGGGACTCGAGTTGCGTTTCATACCCATCAGGGAAGACGGATCGTTGGACACCGATGCACTGCCCCGGCTGATCGGCGAGCGTACGAAACTCCTTGCCGTGACCCAGATGTCCAATGTCCTGGGCACGATCAACGATGTACGCTCCATCGTGTCCCTGGCCCATCAACGGGGCGTCCCGGTCCTGGTGGATGCGGCTCAGGGGGTCCCGCATCTGCCTGTGGATGTCCGGGATCTGGGCTGTGATTTCCTCGCCTTTTCCGGACACAAGATCTTCGCCCCGATGGGAATCGGCGTTCTCTACGCCAGGGAGGCCCTGCTGGAGGAGATGCCGCCTTTCCAAGGCGGGGGAGAGATGATCAGGGCGGTCTGGTACGACCGGGCGATCTGGAACGAGCTTCCCCACAAGTTCGAGGCGGGCACACCGAACGTGGGCGGGGCGGTTGGCCTGGCCGCGGCGCTGCGGTACCTGAGGGGATTGGGGATGGAAAACGTGCGGCGCTACGAGGATCTGCTGACCCGCTACACCCTCCGCCGGCTGGGGGAGCTCCGGCAAGTCGTGGTGTACGGAAATGCAGCCCGGCGGGGAAGCCTGATCAGCTTCAACCTGGGCGATCTGCATCCCCACGACGTGGCCCAGTACCTGGATGCGGAGGGGATCGCCGTGCGGGCGGGTCATCACTGCGCCCAGCCGCTGCACCGCAAGCTGGGGTTGAGCGCCACGGTGCGGGCTTCTTTGAGCTTCTACAACAGCGAAGAGGAGGTGGACCGGTTGGTGGAGGCCCTGCAGGGGGCCGAGGAGTTCTTCAGCCGTGGACTTCACTGATCTGTACCAGGAGATCATCCTCGATCACTACCGTAGACCCCGGGGTGCGGCTAACCTGAGCCACATCCCGGAATCGAAGGTTCACGAGAACCCGGCCTGCGGGGACTCGATCAAGGTGGAGGTCACTCGAGGGCCGGAAGGGGTGCTGAAAAAGGTGCGATTCGACGCCAAGGGCTGCGCTATCAGCATCGCCTCCGCTTCCCTGATGAGCGGTCTTCTGGCGGGAAAATCCCTGACTGAGGTCCGCCGCTCGGCCCGCCGCTTCATCGAGATCATGCGGGGCGAGGGAAACCCGGAGTTCCTGGACCGGTGGGGGGAGCTGGCCTGCCTGAAGGGGATCATCCGCTATCCTGTGCGGGTAAAGTGCGCGACCCTGGCCTGGCATGCCCTGCTGGATGCCCTGCCCGAGGAGGAAGATCCGCAGGAAAGGACGGAAGCATGAAGAGGTTGTGCAGGTTCCATGTACTTGCTGCGGCCGTGTTGTATTTCCGGAGGAGAATCCCGAACGGGGAAATTGATGATTCGATATTTCAAATGAGAGGAGAGCAAAGATGGTTTATTTGGTACGGACGAGCGAGTTTATGGGAGATTGGAATAAAGCCTGGGGTATCTTGAGCGACATGATCAAATATGTCGGACAGAACTACGATCAGGTCAGGGATTCATATCTGATGACCAACATCGCCGGGCCGACCGATCAGGTTCACTGGGTCCTGGCTTTCGACTCTTTGGCCGATGAAGAGAAGTTCGCCTTCAAGGTATTCCAGGACCCCAAGTACATGGAGGCGATGAGAAGCGCCGAGGGGCTGATGACCGCCCCGGTCGATCGGTTGTATCGGCGGGAAGGTTAGCCCGATCGATCCTCCGATGGAGATCCACGAAACTGTGCTGGCTTTCGGAACCTTTGACGCCATGCATTCGGGGCACAGGTACTTCCTGGGGAGGACAAAGTCTCTTGGTGATCGGTTGGTCGTGTCCCTGGCTCGGGACGAATTCGTGCGCTCCTTCAAAAGCAAGATCCCGAAGTGCAATGAGGACAAACGGTTGGCCAGACTCAGGGCAAGCGGGCTGGCGGATCGGGTATGCTTGAGCGACCCGGTCCCGGGCAGCTATGACATCCTTTTAGGAGTCAAACCGGATCTTATCTGTCTGGGTTACGATCAGGATTCCCTGGAGGAGAACCTGCGAAGCTGGCTGGAAGGCAGGCGGAGTCAGATCCCGCTGGTGAGGTTGGAGCGAAGCCCCCAAGGGAACCGGGACGGTATCGCCGTGGAGTCACCTCGAAACTCGTCGGTTTTACGCAGACGCTGTTCGGTGTAAGAGAAGAAGCAAGTCAGTGACCTGCGTTCTTCCTTGGAGATAGAAGCGCAGTTCCTCACGAATCTCACAGTGCTGGGAACGATCATCGAATTTTACCCCGCCGTGATAATTTCGTGACTTTCTCTTGTTACTCTCCTCGTGTTACCATACCTGACGGAGGAGAACATGAGAAAAACGATTTTGCTTGGATTGATTGCAGCGGTGCTTACCGTTGCCTGTGCAACCAACAGGTTCGGGGTCAAGAGCGGCGGCTTTCCCGACTACATCACCTCCAATGAGGATTATTACGTGACCCGCATCGACGGTATTCCCGAGATCGATGCCTCTACCTATGCCCTGGAGGTGAAAGGGTTGGTCGAACGCCCCGCTTCCTTCAGCCTGGAAGATCTGTACGCCATGGACATGGTCGAGCTGCCCCTCACGGTGGAATGCATCGGCAATTCCCCAAGCGGTCCCCTGGTTTCCACGGCCGTCTGGAAGGGGTTGCGGCTCTACGACCTTCTGCAGTCTCTCGGAATCCGTGAAGAAGCCACCGGTGTGCGTTATAAGGCGGCGGACGGCTATTATGCTACTCACACCATGGACCAGATCCGAAACAACGGGGTGCTGGTTGCCCTGTACATGAACGGTGAGCCCATCCCCCCGCTTCATGGATTCCCGGTGAGAATACTCAACCCCGGTTATTTTGGCGTCAAGCAGCCGGCCTGGGTTACCAGCCTAGAGGTGATCGACATGCCCATGAAGGACTTTTGGGAGGATCGGGGGTGGGACTGCTCCCCGCCTATGGACATCGACTCGATCATCTTCCAGCCCAGCGGCAGCCTAAAAGTTACGGCCGGGGAAGCGCTGCGCATCACCGGGGCGGCCTTCGGGGGTACCCGGGTGGCCAGAGTGGAGCTGACAACGGACAAGGGTAAAAGTTGGACAACCGCCAAAATCGTAAGGAGCATGGATGCCGACAACGTCTGGGTATTCTGGGAGTCGGGGCTGGTGTTCGCCGAGCCCGGGCGGTACACGGTGAATGTCCGGGCCACCGATATCCACGGCAATTCCCAGCTGGAGACCGATCCGGACCACTTCGACGGGAACAGTGACTGGCCTCTGATCAGGGTGACCGTGGAGTGAGTCCTCTTTCCTCGAATCGCGTAGGGGCAGACGTTCTGGTCATCGAGGACGATCCCAAGATCGTGGAGCTCCTGACTCTTCACCTTGGGGACATCGGGCTCTCCAGCGAAGCGGCGCCTTCCGGAAATCGGGGGCTGAAGCGTGCCTTGGAAGCGGAGTACAGACTCATCATCCTGGATCTGATGCTCCCGGGGCTCGACGGCTTCGAGATCTGTAAGAAGATTCGGGCTGCGAAGGAACAGATCCCGATCCTGATGCTGACTGCCAAGACCGAAGAACTGGACAAGGTGCTGGGCCTGGAGCTGGGCGCCGACGACTACATCACCAAACCCTTCAGCATTAGAGAGTTGCTGGCTCGGGTGAAGGCCGTTCTGCGGCGCACCGCCGCCTACCCCCAAAGCGCGACCGGGACCGAGGCAAAGCTCCTCGAATTTGGAGAATTGCGGATCGATCTGGAAAAGCGAATCGTTACCATGCAGGGCAGGAAGGTCGAGTTGACCGCCAAGGAGTACGACCTGCTCGTGCTGTTTGCCGGCAGTCCGGGCCGAGCCTACAATCGCCAGCAGCTGCTGGACTCGGTATGGGGCTATCAGTTCGAGGGCTATCATCACACCGTCAACTCCCACATCAACCGTTTGCGCAGCAAGATCGAGGCAGATCCCTCGGAGCCGCGTTACATCAAAACTGTGTGGGGATACGGCTACCGCTTCACCGAAGCGGATGAGCTCTGATGATGGTTCCCGTTTTCAACCGATTCTCGGTAAAAGTATCGACCCTTTTCCTGGTGCTCCTTCTGATGATGGGCTTGGTTCAGGTGCTGGTCACCATGCGCATCACGGAGCGCAGGCAGGTCGAAATCGATCAGCTGGTGAACTGGGATCTGGCCAAGGACATGGTGGCCGAGATCGAGCCGGTGCTGGTCAGCGACGGTACCCGAGAGATCGGAGAGGTCATCCACTATATGATGGTACTGAACCCGGCTATCGAGATCTACCAGCTGGATAGTCAGGGAACCATCCTGGCCTTATTCGCCCAGCCGCGAAAACAGGACATCGCGG
>CAZKCQ010000169.1:0-6500 GCA_964551205.1 uncultured Spirochaetaceae bacterium | reverse complement strand
AGAGGGATATGAACTGTCCCAACCCTGACCTTTTAAGCGCTTTTTTCGACGGGGAAGTGGAAACTCCCTGGTCGGAAAGAATCAAAGAACATGTGGATTCATGCCATCGCTGCCAAAAGACCATGGCCGTGCTGGAGTCGCTCAGACAAGTCCTGCTGGCCGATGAGGAGCCCCCGGTGGAAGGTCCGCTGCAGCGGACCCTGGAGCGTTTGCAGAGCCGCCGTTCACCCCGGTCGTGGCGCCGAAGGCCACGGCTTTGGCGAACCCGGATCAGCGTGCCGGTTCCGGCGATCGCGGCGATGTTCCTCGTGTTCGCGGGCATGGGGGGCCTGCTGATATTTCTCAGCACCCGGCCCAATTTTCCCTTCATGAGCATCAAGAGACAGCCCTCCGGGGTAACCGAGGTTCAGGTGGCCGCTCCTATCGAGGATCTGGAGCAGCTGCTGAAGTCTTTGGATCAAGAACCGGGGAACCAGCAGCTCATCATCACCCTGCCGGCGGACACCGAGTTCCTCAAATTCGGTGAGCCCAGGATGCTGCGGGCCGATGATTACGGCAGGAAGGCGCGATGATCCGGCGCATCCTGGTTATCCTCCTGTTTGCACTCGGTCTCGTTTTTCTCGGAGCTCAGGACAACGATCTGGAACGTTTTTTCGAAGATGAAGACCTGGAATTCTTGATCGATGAGGCGCTGCAGCTGCAAATCACCGCCAAGGTGCTTCCCCCCGACCAGCAACCCGTGTGGAACTCTCAGAGCAAGAAGTTAACGATACCCGGACGGAGCGTTGCCGTACGACTGGTCGGAGACAACATTCGGATAGACGTGGTTTTTACACCGTATCAGGAGGAGAGCGGAACCCTGCTGCTCGTAGCCCAGGGCCAAGTGTGGTTCTCCGAGGCACCTGACGCCAAGACCACCTATCTGACTACGATTCAGAGCATCCCCGTATCCTGGGGTGAGAAGATCCTGTTCTTCCCTCTTGGTTTTTCCAGTGAATTTAGCAACGCCTCGACCTTCAACATACAACTCGAAGTGGAGATCTACCCCTACAGAGATCTGTTCCGCGCACCCGAAGTCAACTAAACATGGACGAAAAAAAGCAAATCCCCAAACCGTTCTTTCGACGCAGAGAGGTCCTGTTCACCACCATTCTGCTGGCCATCCTGGCCGTGCTGCTGCTCAGCTCCCGCATGACCGGCCGTCCACCACAGATCGACTCGATAACGCCGAAAATCGGATTTCCCCAGGATGTAATGGTCATAACGGGGAAGTACTTCGGGGATGAACGCAACAACGGAGAGGTAGTCATCGGGGGATACGCACCTGTGTCATCGGGTTACCTGGACTGGTCGGATACTCAGATTAGCCTGCGAATCCCGGAGGAGGTCAGCTCCGGTATGGTGCGGGTGATCACCAAGAACGGAAAAAGCAAGGGTTTGTTGTTTACCAACAAACAGCAGATCCCGGTTGTGCTTTCCGGACCGGGCAAACCGGGCCAGCCCTATATCAGCGCTCTGGATCCGGAAAGCGGATCGGTGGGCGCGCTTCTGACGATCAGCGGCATGAACTTCGGTTTGCAGCGGGGCGGTTCCCAGGTCCAGTTCACCTGGATATCCGGTGATCCGACTCAAGGGTACACCGAAGTCGAGGATGCTTCCCTGATTCCGGCGGCGGACTACGACCTGGACTACGAGCTGTGGAGCGATCGGGAGATTCAGGTCTGGGTGCCCGACGGGGCCTCTTCCGGTCAAATGACGGTGGTGACCGACAAGGGCAGGAGCAACGCCATATTCGTAGAGATTGAAAGCGCGGCGGGCACTAAACTGTTCCCGGAGAAGCGGACCTACTCCGTGCAGTATTCGCTGGAGGTGGGATCGGTATCCGCGGAAGGTGAAAACAACCTCAACATCTGGGTGCCCCAGCTGGTTCAGGCTCCTGAGCAGCGGGAGATCCAGTTGGTGAGTCAGGAACCGGAGCCGCTGTTTGACAATGTCAACGGGGTCAAGCTTTTCAACCTCGAAAACCTCGTGCCGGACAAGAGTTATACGATTTTTCAAAGCTTCATGGTCGACAGGTACTCCGTGGAGACCCGGGTCAATATCGCCAAGGTGCCGACCGCCTACGATACCTCCAGGAGGTTGTACAAACGGTACACCGCCGCCGATATGATCGTGCCTGCCGCAGATGAGGACATCACTCAGATCGGATCACGCATCGTAGGGCGGGAGCGCAACCCCTACCGAAAGGCTCGGGAGATCTACCGCTACTTACTGACGCAGCTGCAGGTGGACCTGGAGTACACCGAACGGGACGTTCTCAAAGCCGTTGAACAGAGGAAGGGAAATCCCTACATCTATGCCGTTCTGTTCTGTGCCCTTGCCCGCAGTCAGGACATCCCGGCGCGTCCGGTTGCCGGTTATCTGATCGACCGGGATCTGCAGGCCGTGCGGCACTACTGGGCGGAGTTCTATATCGAAACGGTCGGCTGGATTCCGGTGGATCCGATCCTGGGGGAGGGCAAGATCCGGGTAAATATCCCTCCTGAGATCGATCCGTACACCTACTACTTCGGGAATCTGGATTTCAACCACCTTTCCCTGTCCAAGGGTGTGATCGATCTGAACCAGCTGGATCCCCAGGGACGGGTCGTCGTGAGGACCGATATTCCCTCCCTGCAGGGGATCAACGAAGAGGCCAGCGGTGCGCTGTCCAGCTACAACGCCTACTGGTCGGACCTGGAAGTTTTGGGGATCTACTAGCCCCCAAATCCCAACAGCAAATAACCAACCGGGAATTGTTGCCAAGAGAAAACAGTCGGCCCCGGCGCCTGTCTGAATCGCAGCCTTCTCAGGCGATAAGAGACTGGACCCACTCCCGTTTGTTCCACAGGGCGCAACCCCCTTTACTCTCATCCAGATGCTCGTCGCTCTGCCGGATTCGGTTCAGAAAAACGGATGACAGACCCTGCTTCAGCGAGGTGACCCGCAGATCGGTATCGGAGTAGGGCGCGAAGGGACATGGCTCCAGGCTTCCCTCGGGGCTGATGTGTACGAAGCCCCGTCCGGCAGCAAGACAGCCGCCGTAGATCTTTTCATCCCCGGGAAAGGAGATAAATAGTTGGTTGAAGCGTCGTCGAAGCCCGTCCATCTTCCGGCCCAGCTCCTCCCGCTGGGCAGCGGATACGACCAGGTCTTCGTTTCCCACCTCGACCGGGATGTACTCGACGTAGAAGAACAGACGACAGCCCCGCTGTGTCAGCTGACGAACGAAGGGTTCGGAGGTAACCAGATCGATGTTGCCGCGGGTTACCGTGAGGGAGATGCCGAAGAAGATCCGTTTCCGCTTCAGGGAGTCCATGACCTGTAGCAGGTTTTTGTACACCCCGTTTCCCCGGCGGCTGTCGGTCTCCCCCTCCTTCCCTTCAAGACTGAGAACGGGAATTACGTTCTTCTGACCGCTGATCCGCTCCAGGATCTGCTCTGTGAGGAGCGTGCCATTGGTAAACAGGGGAAAGATGATCTCCGGATGGGCCTCGGTGACATCGAGGATCTCCGGGCGGGTGAGCGGTTCCCCTCCGGCCAGCAGCGCAAAAGCAAAGCCGAGCTCGCGGGCCTCATCCATCAGGTCGTTCAGGCGATGCAGGGGCATGTCTTGGTGTTTTTGTCTGTTCTGAGCCCGGGCGTAACAGCCGATACAGTTCAAGTTGCAGCGCCTGGTAATGCTGGCGATCATGAAAGGAGGTACATGGGTTCCCTCCTTCTCCCACAGCTCCCGGGTGCGCGCGGCTCTTTTCTGTCGAATGATGGTCTTCGAGAAAAACAGAGCCAGGGCGGGATTGTGCAGGGAAATACGCAGGGCCTGTCGTACCACTCCGGCAATCTCACCGTTGAGCCTCTTTCTGTGTTGCAGTTCCATGGTAGTTGAAATATCCTTCCTCAGTTCTTGGTATAATTTATCTATTTTTCAAAAATAATCAATATTTTTTAACATAATATTTATATATTTTACTTTTTTATTAATTATTTCAATTCCAGTCATGTACTGCAAAAGCAGCGCTGTTACTCTAACACGGACAGCGGATAAAACTGTTACCCGGTTTCCCAACCTTGCATTGGATGCGAAGGTATGCATTATTGGGGAGTATGGAGAGGATACAGAGAGTAGCTGTTCTGGGCGCAGGGGCGATGGGTGGATTCCTTGCCTCCCGCTTCTGTGATGCCCCCGAATTCTCAACGGAGTTGATCGCCGGAGGGCGCTACCACGATCGCTTGACCCGCGATGGATTCATTGTGAACGGGAAGGAGTATCGCCCGGCCGTAGTGGATCCGGATGATCCCGGGCCGGCTGCGGATCTCATCATCGTCGCCCTCAAACACCACCAGCTGGAGGATGGGATCCGGGGTTTGAAGAACCGGGTCGGCGGCGGCACCACGATCATTTCCGTGATGAACGGCCTGGAAAGCGAACAGACTATCGGCTCTGTCTATGGGATGGACAAGATGCTGTACACCATATCCGTTGGCATTGATGCGGTGAGGAAGGGCAACCGGATAACCTACACCAAACCGGGGATTCTCTACTTCGGTGAGCTCAGCAATGCCGAACTCACCCGGAGAGTGATCAGGGTACGGGAGGCATTTGCCCAAGCAGATGTCCCCGCCGAGGTGCCTGAGGATATGGAGCGGATGCTGTGGTGGAAGTTGATGATAAACGCCGGCATCAACCAGGCCTCCGCGGTGCTGCGGGCTCCCTACGGTATGTTCCAGGTTTCCCAGGACGCCCGAAACCTGATGGAGGCTCTGATGCGGGAGGTGATCGAATTGGCGGGGGTCGTCGGTGTAAATCTGGTTGAACAGGACCTGGAAAAATGGTACGGCTTTCTCATGCAGCTGTCCCCGGAAGGTAAGTCCTCGATGCTCCAGGATGTCGAGGCCGGGCGAAAAACCGAGGTGGAGATCTTCAGCGGAAAGATCTGTGAGCTGGGAGCAGAACACGGAGTCGCCACGCCGGTGAACCGCACGGTCTTGCAGATCATCAAGGTAATGGAACGGTGACACAACTACGGTTCGGCTGTGTTGGATGAACAGGCGAAAGTGAGCTTAAATACTTAAAAAGGGGAGGAAGCGGGCATGCAGGCATTGGTGGTGTATGACTCGGTCTTCGGAAACACCGAACAGGTCGCCCGGGAGATCGGCAAGGCTCTGGAAGCAGGCGGGAGCGTGCAGACACTCCGGGTCACCGAAGTCGAGACGGATCAACTGACGGGATCGGAGTTGCTGGTGGTGGGTTCCCCCACGCGGGGATTTCGACCGACAGAGGGGATAACTGCATTCCTCAAACGCCTGCCCGACGGGCGGCTGGACAGCCTGAAAGTAGCGGCCTTCGATACCCGCATCGCCCTGGAGGACGTCAAGTCCCCGATTCTGCGATTCCTCGTGAACACGGCGGGCTACGCGGCGAAATCCATCGCCAGGCGGCTTGAAAAGGCGGGCGGGCGGCTGGTCGCGCCTCCGGAAGGATTCGCCGTCGAAGGGACAGAGGGCCCGCTGAAGCAGGGAGAGCTGGAGCGAGCCGCCGAATGGGCCAGACGGTGCGGGGCAGTCCAATGATCGGGGGTGCATCCGGCGGTGAGGTACCATCATCCAGCTTGGTGAGATCATAAAGCGGAGATCCCGATGGCCAGAGTACGATTCGAGGTTCAGGGCAGGGAGGTCTTCAAGACCAGGCTCCGGGTGCGGGTGGATGATGTAAACTACGGGGGGCACCTGGGAAACGATTCGGTGCTGACCTTATGCCACGAGGCCCGGGTCCGCTTCTTGGAAGAAAACGGGCAGAGCGAGATGAGCCTGTTTGGGAAGGCGATCATCATGACCGATTCCATGATACTCTACCAGGCGGAGGGGTATCTGGGCGATGAGATCGAAATCAGCCTGTATCTGGACGACATCGGGAAACGGGGTTTCGACCTGTACTACTTGCTCGAGTGTGGAGAGCGGGAAATCGCCCGGGTAAAAACGGGGATCGCCTTTTATGATTATCAGCAGCGTAGGATCGCAACCTGTCCTGAAGGATTTATCCGGTTCAATGCAGGGATTTGAAAGAGCCCTCTTCCCGGGATTTCTGGATCTTCTCCATCTTTTTGAAGTATTCGGTCTGCTTGAAGACATCTTCGCTGTCCGAGGTGAAGATGTGGTTGTCGACAACTTTGATCTTCTTGTTCTCGAATAACCGCTGCAGAACGCTCTTGCCCTCCTCCATGGACATGCCCACCATGTTGATGAGCTCTTTGGGACCGAAGTCAAAGGTGTAGGGCTCCCCCGGTCCGGGCTGGACGCGGTTTTTCTCCATTTCCAGCAAGAGCCGATCGTAGAGCCTGCCCAATGGATTGGCCATGATCGTGTTTGCTAGTTGACGATAGACAACCCAGATCCGTTCGGCTAGCAACTGCGTCAGACGGGTGATCAGTTGGGGCTGGGTCTGCACCATGCGTTGGAAGTTG
>CAZKCQ010000168.1:0-6517 GCA_964551205.1 uncultured Spirochaetaceae bacterium | reverse complement strand
CGCCAGGGCGTGGAGCTTGTGGTGGGACTGGTCAGTTGAGCAAACACCACAAACACGCATTCGCTACGGCCGGCACCCAGGTGCCGGCCGCTTGCATTTGGGCCGGGATGGGCAGATCTCCACTGCGGGAAAAATGAAAAAAAAACAATCAGATAGTAGAATGACAACCTATGGCTGAGAAGAAGATCGGACTGCTGTCGGCGGTTTCCATCGGTATCGGCGGTATGGTCGGCGGCGGCATTTTTGCGGTGCTCGGTCTGGCCGTGCAATTGGCCGCCGGCGGCACCTACATTGCATTTGCCATCGCCGGATTCGTCGCCCTGCTGACCTCCTACTCTTACGCCAGGCTTTCCTTGGCCTACCCCAGTCCGGGTGGGACCGTGGAGTTCCTCAACCAGGCCTTCGGCTCGGGCATCCTCACCGGTGGATTGAATATTCTGCTGTGGTTCAACTACGTCATCATGCTCTCACTCTACGCGTATGCCTTCGGAAGCTATGGGTCGACCTTCTTTGCCGCCGACCTGCAGCCCCTGATGAAGCATGTGCTCACCAGCGCAGTCATTGTTGTTTTTACCGGACTTAACGTCCTGGGAAGCCGGGCGGTAGGAGAGGCGGAGGAATGGATCGTCGGGGTGAAGGTGGGGATCCTGTTGCTGTTCTTGGTATTGGGTTTGGGAAAGGTTGACGTGGCAAACCTGAAACCCGGCACCTGGGCTCCAACCTTCCGCCTCATCACCGGAGGTATGATCATCTTCGTCGCCTATGAGGGCTTCGAATTGATCGCCAACACCGCCTCAGACATGAAGAACCCGAGTAAGAACATTCCCCGTTCGTATTCCATTGCCGTGGGCTTCGTGGTCCTGCTCTACATCCTGATCGCGGTGGTAACATTGGGTGTCTTGCCGATTCCGGCAATTGTGCAGGCCAAGGATTACGCCCTGGCTGCGGCGGCCAAGCCGCTTTTCGGTTCTCTGGGATTCATGATCATCACGGTTGCAGCCCTGATGTCCACCGCCTCCGCGATCAACGCGACCCTCTACGGTGCTTCACGGGTGAGTTACATCATCGCCAAAGACGGGGAGTTGCCTGAATCCCTGGAAAGGAAGATCTGGAACAAACCCATTGAAGGCCTGCTCCTCACCTTCTGTTTCACCCTTGCGATGGCCAACCTCTTCGATCTCTCCAGCATCGCCATGATGGGCAGCGCCGGGTTCATCATCGTGTTTACGGCGGTCAATGCGGCGAATCTTCGCTTGTTCCGGCAGACCCGCAGCCGATGGTGGCTGCCGCTTTTAGGAACCGTGGCGTGTTCCGCAGCCCTGGTGCTGCTTCTGGCACAAACCGCCCTGGAAAACCCGTGGAAGATCGCGATCCCCGCAGCCATGTTGCTGTTGTCTTTTTTGATCGAGATCACCTACCGTGGTATATCCGGCCGGACCATCGAGCGGGCGCTTCCCCCGCGGAACACGGAGTAAAGCGCCAGACTCGAAATCTCCCCGCTGTTCGGTCTATTTCTTGAACAGGCTCAGGTACTCCCCGTAGCCTTCCTCGGCCAAATTGCTCACCGGAATGAAGCGCAAAGCGGCGGAGTTCATGCAGTAGCGCAGGCCCGTGGGAGCCGGTCCGTCCTCGAACACGTGCCCCAGATGCGAGTCCGCAAACCGGCTGCGGACCTCCGTGCGGACCATGCCAAGGCTCCTGTCGGAGTGCGTCACGATGTTGCCCGGTTCCAGGGGACGGGTGAAGCTCGGCCACCCGGTGCCCGATTCGTATTTGTCCTTGGAGCTGAAAAGCGGCTCCCCGGACACCACGTCTACGTAGATGCCCTCACGGTGGTTGTCCCAGTACTCGTTGCTGAAGGGACGCTCGGTACCATTCTGCTGGGTCACCCTGAACTGCAGCGGTGAGAGCAGCCGTTTGAGCTCGGCCTGAGAGGGTTTTTTATAGACTCCATCCTCCGCTCCAGGCGGAGGAACCGGTGCCTGAGAATCCAGGCCGGCTGCATTTTCAGCTGTGCCGACAGCAGCAGCCGCGGCAATCATGATTACGAACAGCAATCTGCTCATCAGTTATCCTCCATTCTGTGTCGAAGGTAGGGACAAAAGATCACAAAAGGCTCACGGAAGAGTAAAGAGTCTGTGCTGGCCCGGCACCCCTGTTAAAACAGAGATGAATCGTGATAGGATGTCCATGAGAATCCATCGAGTAGGAGGAAAGATGAAGGGAAACGACAAGCTGGTGGAGGTGCTCAATGAACTGCTGGCGGATGAGCTCACAGCCATCAATCAATACATGGTTCATTCGGAAATGTGCGAAGATTGGGGGTATGAGAAACTGCATGACCTTTTCGAAAAGCGTTCCATAGACGAAATGAAACATGCGGAGAAGCTGATCGGCAGGATACTTTTTCTGGAGGGAAGACCGATCGTGACGACTCTGAACAAAATCCATATCGGGGCGGAGGTTCCCAATCAGCTGGCCAACGACCACGACGCCGAAGTGCAAGCCATCAAGGCCTACAACGACGCCATAAAACTGGCCGGAGACGTCATGGATTTCGCCACCCGGGAGATCCTGGAAGGGATCCTTAGTGAGGAAGACCGCCACATCGACGATATCGAGGCTCTGCGGGACCAGATCGAGCAGATGACGCTGCCGATCTTCCTGACCACCCAGATATAGAAGATCCTTCGGGCGCGGCTCCGCCGGGATCGCCTTCTTGTTTTTTACCCCATTCGATCAGAAATAGAGTTTCACCGCCGTGTAGACCAGGTTGGGATAGGCGCCGAACTCCGAGCGGTACTCAATGGGCTTACCTCCGCTGACCAGTGGGTTTTCTCCGAAGCCCAGGGTGCATCCGCCTTCCAGGTAGACGTTTTCCTTGATGTTGTACTCCAGCGAGAGGGAGAGTACCACGGAAGGATCGGTCAAATTGACCAAAACGAATCCCGAGGCGGGGAGCAGGGGAGCGAGCTGGTAGGTGGCCCCGAGGCTGAGGTAGTGCCGTCCCAGCAGGTAAGCGCTTCCTTCAATATAGTCCGGATCATCGGCCAGTTGCAGGTAGTCCGTGGCGCTTGTTCCACCCGGGGAGTTGAAGTGATACTCCAGGTAGGTGTAGAGGCCGTTGCTGAAATTGTAGTCCAGCCCGACGGATAGACGGAGGTAGTCCTGCCCCCAGGGATCAGCGGCGGTGTTTATGATGTCGGGGATGACGTAGGCTGTCTCCAGCCAGGCTCCGGCTTTCCCGATGGCCCGGGCCAGGTCCAGCCCCGCCATCAGGTTCTCTTTGAAGAGCATGGTCAGAAGGCTGACGTCCGTATCCAGGAGGTGGAGCTTCGCTCGAGCGAAGGCCGCGCTGCGGTCGGAGCGGAACTCCTCTCCGAAGATGTAGCCGATGTCTGCCTCGTCCATGGCCCCGAAGGGGATGCGGAGCCTTACCGCATCCACCCCCTTGCGGTATTCGCTGTCCAGGGCGGAAAAGCGCAGCGGAGCGATTACATCCGTCGGATTGATGGTGCGGGCGCTCCCCCAGGCCACCGCCTGCCTGCCTAGCGACAGATCGGCGAAGGGAAGATGAAACGTGACCGCCGCCCGATCCAGCTCATTGTACAGCCCGATGTTGTTCACCTCGGCGGCAGACCAGGGCAGAAGGCGCCTGCGCAGATCCACCAGCCGGTACGCGCCGGTACCGGCAGCGAGGAAGATCGAGCCGTCCTGGAGGGATGCGGGGCGGATCTCCGGGTAGAGCACATAGGCCAGCTCCAGGGAGGACGACTTGCTGGGGTAGATGCTGGTCATAAGGCGCAGGATCCCCGTTGAAACCCCGAAGGAATCGCCCTGCCAGCCGGAATCGTAGATCCAATTGAGATATGTCTTGTACGACCCGCTGACCGAAGTATCCAATCCATGGAGCTGGGCGCCGTACAGCAGAAACACCGCCAGGGCAAGGACCCGCAGGGAACCGAGCGCCGGTGGTATTGCTCTGCCGTTACTCTTTGACTTCATCTCGTACATTCACTCCATCCTCCAGAACGACCACCCTGCGGGCCTTGTCGATCACCCGCTGGTCGTGGGTCGAAAACACGAAGGTCATCCCCGTATCCCGATTCAGCTGCCTCATCATGTCCAAAAGGGATTCGCTGGTCTTGGAATCCAGATTGGCGGTTGGCTCGTCGGCCAGCACCAGTGCGGGGCGGGTCACCATGGCCCGGGCGATGGCCACGCGCTGCTGCTGTCCTCCGGAAATCGCCTTGGGGAAGCGGTCGTTGAAGCCCTCAAGGCCCACATCGCTCAGGATGCGGGAAACCCTCTGGTGTCGCTCCTCCGCCGCTACGCCCTGGAGCATCATCACGTACTCCACGTTTTCTTCCACGTTTAAAACCGGGATCAGGTTGTAGGCCTGGAAGATGAATCCGATGTTGTCCCTTCTGAAGTCCGACAGCCGGTTGCCGCTCATCTCGGAGATATGCTCCCCGTTCAGCCAGACGTCTCCCTCGGTGGGACTGTCCAAACCGGAAATCAGATTCAGAAAGGTGGTCTTCCCCGAACCGGAGGGACCCACGATGGCGGTGAACTCTCCCTTGGCTATGGCCAGGTCGATTCCCTGCACCGCGTGAACCACCACGCTGTCCCGCCGGTAGTCCTTTTTCACTCCCCGGGTGAGGACGATGTCCTTTTGGTCGCTCATACTCTTCTCCTTCGTTTCCAAGTTGACTCCTCCCTTGCTCGACCTTCGACCTCGAGATTACAGGGCCCGCTGCAGCGCCTGGGCCACGGACATCCTGCTGGCATGGCCCGCCGGATACAGGCTGACCACGCAGGTAAAGGCGAACACCAGCAGGGGATACAATATGAACTGGCGCAGGCTGAACACCGGGTAGATGCGGCTGGTGAAGGTGGTGCCGGCCAGCTCCACGCCGGTAAGATCCAGGCCGGTCAGCGAGCTGAGCAGGGTGATGCCCGCTCCCAGGATCATCCCGATAGCCACGGCGTATATGGCCAGAGATCCGGCTTCGAAGACGATCAGGTTTCTTAGGCGGGTCGGGCGGGTGCCCACGGCCCGCAACACACCGAACTCGAAGGTCCGCTCGTACAACGCCATGAACATGGTGTTGATGATCCCGAAGACGATCATGGCGAATACCAGGATCACCGTGACCGCTATGGAGATGTTCGTCATATCCAGGACGTATTTGAGCTGGGGCACGAGCTGCTGCCAGGTCTCGGCCACGTTTCCGTAGCTTGAATACTCCTGTGAGAACTGCGCCCCCTGCTCGGAGGCGTACTGGCTGCGGCGGAACTGGATCGCAATCTCGTGGGCCCTCCCATCGATCCCGAGCATGTGCTGGGCCGATCTCAGGGTAACGAACACCGTCGCCGAGTCCAGTTCGCTGATCTGCATTCGAAATATACCTCCGACCCGAAACAACGTCTGAGAGAGCTCTCCGGAGCCGGCTTGAGAGACGGTGATCACGATACGGTCCCCTACCGCTACGCTCAGTCTATCGGCCAGCTTCTGTCCAATCAGGGCACTGCCGTTTTGATCCGCCGCCAGATAGGAACCATCGATCATGGACTCGTCGATCTTGGAAAGCGCCCTCTCGCTGTCGGGGGCGATACCGTAGATGACCACCGAGGCGATGTCCGCGGGAGCCGAGATGGTGCCGAAGGACAGGGTTCGTTCGGTGAATGCCCGTACGTTGGGATCGTTGTCCAGCTGGTCGGTGACCCGATCCGCTCGGGAGATGGTCAATCCTGCATTCTGGGTATCCTCAAAGCCCTGACGGTGGATCTGGGCCTGGCCGAGAAACGAGGAGGTGGCCGAGGAGATCATGCTTTCCTTCATGCCCACGATATAGGCATCTACGAAGATCATCGCCGCCAGACCGATACCGATGATCAATCCGGTCAGGAAGGTCCGACGCCTGTTGCGGAAGATGTTCCGCCAGGCCAGCTTAAGGTAAAATCGCATAGGTTACTCCGTTAGAACGTCCGCATCGTTTCCGCCGGCACGGTTCGCGCCGCCCGCAGGGCCGGAGGAAGACAGACCAGAATGGAGGTGACGATCACGGTCAGGGAGGGAAGGTAGAAGCTGCGGGCATTGATCTCCCCCTTCATATACCGGAACTGCACGCTTCCCCACTCGATAGGATTGGCCAGTGCGATCCCGTGACGGGAGAAGTACCAGTTCAACAAGAATCCCAGGATCGAGCCCAGCAGGATGCAGACGGCGGCCAGCAGGGTGGTTTCGGTAACGATCATCCCCACGATCCGGCCCGGACGGGTTCCTATTGCTCGGAGCACCCCGTATTCCTTCTGCCGCTCCAGAACCGACATCAGGACCGTGTTGAGAATGGTGATGGCCACGACCATCACCACCACGACCAAAGTGAGGTACATCCCGTTCTTGTCCGCCTGCATCGCCTTATAGAACTCGCTGGCGAATACCTGCCAGGGGTCCACCTCCAGATCGCTTCCGGCCAGGCGCCGCCGTAGATCCTCAGTGACCTTCCGTACA